>JBEISV010000152.1:0-9398 GCA_040375265.1 Verrucomicrobiales bacterium | reverse complement strand
GCCGTGACGGCGGACTTCAACGTCTGGCGGCCCATCAATCTGGCCCCCGCGGGCGGCGTGTTGCCGGTGGTGCAGTTCACCGTGTCGCTCCAGATTGAGGCCTCGTCCGAGGGTCTGGTGCCGGACGCGTTTCGTTGGAGCGTCTACAATGCCTCGGAGCAACGGCTGTTCAGCCTCGATTTTGACAACGCCACCCGGGAAATCGGCGCGATTCTCGACGACGGTTCGGCAACCCAAGGCCCGCCGCTGCGCCCCACCGGACTGCTCTTCCGCAACGGCGAACCTTACGACCTGGAGGTGCTGCTGAATTTCCAGCGCAACCTGTGGACCGCGAAGCTCAACGGCCAAGTGGTGATCAATGCGCTGCCCATCACGACCAAAAACGCGGCCCGAACCCTGGGCGACGTGGATGCAGTGTGGTTGATCCGCGAGCCGGGCAATCCCGGCGACAACTTCATGATCTTCGACGATTACCGGATCGTCGCCACGCCGCTGGAGGAGATTCCGCCCACGCTCGAGGTGATCGGCCTCATCCAGCCGAGCGGCGCGTTTTCCGTGCGCGTGCTGGGTGAACCCGGCGTGAAGTATCAGCTCGAGGTCATGGACGGCGACCAATGGACCCCGGTCGCCAGCGGCATGGCCCAGAGCCCGGACGGTTACGTGGACTTGCAGGATACAACCGCCAAGGACTGGACGGACGGGCTCTACCGCGCGGTCAGCGTGCCGTGAAACCTTCGCTGCCGTTCGGTTGAGAAATCAGTCCAAGCCGCACGCGAGTTTGGCCCGCTTCAACGTCCGCTGGGCGACGGCCCGCGCCTTTTCGGAGCCTTCATTCAGGACTTGGTCCACGTAGTCCAAGTTGGCCGCCAACTCGGCCCGACGGGCACGGGCCGGGGCGAAGTAGTTCCAGTAGCGCTCGAAGAACGCCTTCTTGAGGCTGCCGTAACCGTAACCGCCGGCACGCAACAGGGCTTCCTGATTCGCGCCCTCGGCCGGGTCGAGCAGCTTGAACAACTGGATGACCAGGTTCTTCTCGGCGTCGGGCTTGGGCTCCTCCGGCGTGCGTGAATCCATGACGATGCCCATGACCTTCTTCTTGGTCGCCTTTTCCTCGCCGAAGATCTCGATCGTGTTGCCGTAGCTCTTGCTCATCTTCTGGCCATCGAGGCCGGGCACCACGGCGACTTCCTCACGGATGCGCGGCTCGGGCACGACGAAGGTGTCGCCGTAGGCGTGGTTGAACTTGATCGCGATGTCGCGGGTGACCTCGAGGTGCTGCTTCTGATCCTTGCCCACGGGCACGACGTTCGAGTCGTAGAGCAGGATGTCCGCGGCCATCAGCACGGGATAGGCGAACAGGCCGTGGTTCACCGCGCCGATCTCGTCGCCGAGGCGGGCCGCCTTGTCCTTGAAGCTATGGCAACGTTCCAGCAATCCCATCGGCGTCACGGTGGACAGGATCCACGCCAACTCGGTGTGCTCCGGCGTGTCGGACTGCTTCCAGAACACGCAGCGCTTCGGGTCCAGCCCGCAGGCGAGAAAGTCCAGCGCCACGTCGAGCGAGAATTGCCGGCGCAACTTGGCGTCGGCGAGCGAGGTCATCGAGTGGTAGTTGGCGATGAAGTAGAACGCCTCCCCCTCGTCCTGGAGCTGGATGGCCGGCAGCATGGCGCCGAAGTAATTGCCCAGATGCAGCGCGCCGCTCGGCTGGATGCCCGTCAAGATTCGCATGGGCGGAGCGTGCCGGACGGACGGGCGCCGAATCAAGTTGGCCCGCAGCGGAACCTCCGGTCCCCGAAACCGGGCGGTTTCCCACACGACGCTTGTCGGGACCACCTTCGCCGCTACATTCCGCCGCCACCAAGATGCAGCCTGCCAGCAAATCACTGAAGATGGTCACCTGTCCGCATTGTTCGGCCAGGGCTTTCATCTCAGGCGCGCTCGCGCCGCTGGAGGAGGCGCCGTGCTCGAAATGCGGCAAGGGGCTGATGATGCCGATGCAACTGCGGCAGTTCGAGCTGCGCAGCAAGATCGCCTCGGGCGGGATGGGCACGGTCTATCGCGCCTGGGACACCACGCTCGGCCGTGAAGTGGCGGTGAAGCTGATGAAGGACGAGTTCGCCAGCGACGAAAACGCGGTGAACGCCTTTGCGGCGGAGGCCCGCGCCTGCGCCCAGCTCAATCACACAAACATCATTCACATCCACACCTTCGACCAGGAGGGCACGCACAAGTATCTGGTCATGGAAATCGCCGACGCCGGCTGCCTCGACAGCCGGATCGAGGAGCGGAAGCGGGTCGCCGAACTCGACGTGCTCGACACCGGCATCAAGCTGACCGGCGCCCTGTCCACCGCGCTGAAGCACGGGCTGCTGCACCTGGACATCAAGCCCGGCAACATCCTGTTCAACGGGGACGGCGAACCCAAGCTGGTCGACTTCGGCCTGTCCCGGAAAACGGACGCCGAAACCGACGCCTACGCGCCCGTCTTCGGCACCCCGTATTACATCGCGCCCGAACGGGTCCAGCAGACCGGCGAGAGTTTCCTGAGCGACATGTATTCGCTGGCCGGCACCCTTTACCACGCGTTGGTCGGCCACGTTCCGTTCGAGGCACCCACCGTCGAGGAAGTGGTCGCCGCTCAGGTCCACACGGCCCTGACGCCGGCCCACGAGGTTGCCACCGACATCACGGCGCCCACGAGCGAGGCGCTGTCGCGCGCCATGGCCAAGAACCCGGCGGACCGGTTCCAGAGCTACGAGGAATTCCGCATGGCCCTCGAAGCCGCCCGCAGCCAGTTGCTCATCAGCCAACTGTCCGGGCAGCAGTCCCCCGCCCCGGTCGCCGAGAAATCCGGCGTGCGTGGCTGGTGGCGACGGTAAGGCCAGTGATCAGTGTTCAGTGTTCAGTGTTCAGTGATCAGTCGGAGCGCTGACGGATAACTGAATACTTTCCTCCCTCCGCCCGCTGCCGGACAATCCCGCCGTGCAGAATCCAATCATCGTCGCGTTGGACGTTGCCTCCACAGACAAGGCCCTGGCGCTCGCCCGTGAGGTGGCCCCCTTCGTGGGCGCCTTCAAGGTAGGCAAGGAACTATTCGTGACCGCCGGCCCGGAATTCGTCCGGCAATTGCGCGCCACCGGTGCCAGCGTCTTCCTCGACCTGAAGTTTCACGACATCCCCAACACCGTCGCCAAGGCCGTCGCCGCCGCCACCCGGCTCGACGTGCAGATGCTCACCATCCACGCCGGCGGCGGGAGCGAGATGATGCGGGCCGCCGAAAAGGCCGCCCAGGACACCGCCCGGGAACTGGGCCGCCCCGCCCCCCTCGTCCTCGGCGTGACCGTGCTCACCAGCATGGATTCCGCGGCCCTGACGGAACTCGGCGGCGAAACCGATGTCGCCGCCCAAGTGGAACGGCTTGCCCGCCTCGCCGCCGCCAGCGGGTTGCGTGGCCTGGTCTGTTCCCCCTTGGAACTCGTCGCCCTTCGGAAGTTCCTTCCCCCGACGATGGAACTCGTGACGCCGGGCATCCGCACCGGCGCCGAAAAGGCGGACGACCAGAAACGCACGCTCTCGCCCCGGGAAGCCATGGCGGCCGGCGCCAGTTGGCTGGTGATCGGCCGCCCCATCTATGCGGCCGTCCAGCCGGCCGAGGCGGCGGCAGCGATCCTGAGTTCCGTTCGGTAATTCCACGTCCCCGGCATCGCGTTTCTGGGCTGGGCAGTTCCCTTTTGGGGGAACCGGAAACCCTGCTGTTCAACCGGCCTTTTTCGCGCCCCAGTTGATTCCGCAGCCCCGCGACGACATACAGCCCGAACACCTCGCCGAGGCCATTCGCCCCGCCACCAGCACGCTGTTGCCGGAGGACGCTGGAAACCATCACCCCCACCACACCGGTGAGCGTTGTTTTGCCGGAGGCTGGGCGATGGCATGGCAATCGCGGGGCTGGGTTGGGGCGGAGCTGTCAAGTGGGGTGTTACCCCCATAGGCACGAGCTCGTCCCAGCCAATACTGTCGGAAAAAATCCGCCGAGGAGGTGGGGCCAGTTTGAGGAAATCAGCCGGCTGATGCCCATGAACGCGTTACCCTCACTTTGCAGTGGGTCGACGGCCCGGAATGATTCGGGCCGGTGCCCTTGCGTCCTGAAGCCGAATCACGTCGCCAGACCCGGCAGACGTTGCGAGGATCCGCATCGTCCGCCCGAAGGTCGTGTGGTCGGCGCCCGCGGCGATCCGGGCCCAGGACCAGTCGGCAACAACGGCAGCCCAAGCTATCCATGAAATCCCGGATCCAACCCAAATCCCGATCCAAGCGGTTGGCCCGGCCGGCCACGCCGGAGAATTTGCCCACGGTGGGAGTTCCCATCGTCGGCCTCGGCGCCTCCGCCGGCGGCCTGGAGGCCCTGGAACAATTCTTCCGGCAGGTTCCGGCGGACAGCGGCCTGGCGTTCGTGGTGGTCCAGCACCTCGACCCGACCCAGAAAGGCATGCTCCCGGAACTGCTCCAACGCGGGACCGGCCTGAAGGTGGTCCAGGTCCGGGACCGCACACTCGTCCGGCCGAATTGCATCTACGTGATCCCGCCGAACAAGGACATGTCGATCCTGCACGGCGTCCTGCACCTGCTGGCGCCCGCGGCCCCGCGGGGCTCCCGCCTGCCGATTGACTTCTTCTTCCGTTCGCTGGCGGTGGACCAGCGCGAACGCAGCGTGGGCGTGATTCTTTCCGGCATGGGCGCCGACGGCACGCAGGGGCTCCGCGCCATCAAGGAGCAAGCCGGGGTGGCCTTGGTGCAAGAACCGGCCACGGCCAAGTTCGACGCCATGCCCCGCAGCGCGATCGACGCCGGGCTCGCCGACCTCGTCGCCCCCGCGGAGGAACTGCCGGGCAAGCTGGCCACATATTTCCGGCAGAAACCCCTGCTCGCCGGGTCGGAGGGAGCCCTGGACGGCAAGACCCTGGGCGCGCTGGAAAAGATCGTCATCCTGCTGCGGGCCCACACCGGCCACGACTTTTCGGCCTACAAGCGGAACACGCTCTGCCGCCGGATCGAACGCCGCATGGGCATCCACCAACTCGGCGACCTGGCCGGTTACGTCCGCTACCTCGGGGAGAACTCCCAGGAACTCGACCTGCTCTTCCGGGAACTGCTGATCGGCGTGACGAATTTCTTCCGCGACCCGGCGACGTGGGAACAGTTGCGCACCGAGACCCTGCCCGGGCTGCTCGCCGGCCGCCCGCCGGGCCAAACGTTGCGGGCCTGGGTGGCCGGCTGCTCCACGGGCGAGGAGGCCTATTCGCTGGCGATGACCTTCCGCGAGGCGGTGGAGCTGGCGAAACTTCCCGGCAGTGTCGCCCTCCAAATCTTTGCCACCGACCTGGATCGCGACGCGATCGAGAAGGCCCGCCAGGGCTTCTTCCCGGAAAATCTCGCCGCGGATGTCTCACCGGCCCGCCTGAAGCGCTTCTTCGTCCGCGAGGACCACGGTTACCGGGTGCGGAAGGAGATCCGCGAGATGATCACCTTCGCGCCGCAGAACCTGGTCATGGACCCGCCCTTCACCAAGCTGGACTTCCTGAGCTGCCGCAACCTCCTCATCTACCTCACGCCGGAAGTGCAGCAGAAGCTGATGCCCCTGTTCCACTACAGCCTCCTGCCCGGCGGCATCCTGCTGCTCGGGAGTGCGGAGACGGTGGGGAACGGCTCCGCCCTGTTCGCGCCGGCCCGGGGCAAGTCCCGGATCTTTCGCCGCCTGGAACCGGCCGGCTCGCCGGCCCGGGTGGAATTCCCCTCGGCCTTCGGGGGGCATTCCCGGCCCGGCACCGAGGTCCGGCTCGCCGTCGCGCCGCCCGCCAGCCTGCAATCCCTGGCCGACCAGTTGGTCCTGCAACGGTTCGCGCCGGCGGCCGTGCTGGTGAACGACCGGGGCGACCTCCTCTACGTGAGCGGGCGGACCGGCAAATACCTCGAACCCGCCGCCGGCAAGGCCAACTGGAATCTCTTCGTGATGGCGCGGGAAAGCCTGCGCTACGAGCTGTCCGCCGCCTTCCAGCAGGCGCTCCGGCAGGCGGAGGCGGTGACCGTCCGTGGCCTGCGCGCGGGCGAGGACGAGTCCCCGCGCGCCGTGGACGTGACCGTGGTCCGGCTCACGGACGCCGGGCAGTTGAACGGGCTGGTGCTCATCGTGTTCACCGAGGTGCCCGGTCCGGTCGCAACCCGGCCCGCCGGTCCGCCCCCCAAGGCCGGTCCGCGGCAGGCGCGGCTCACGAAGCTGGAACAGGAGCTCCTGCAAGTCCGGCTCGAGGCGCGCACCAGCCGCGAGGAAATGCAGACGGCGCAGGAGGAGTTCCGCTCGGCGAACGAGGAACTCCAGTCCACGAACGAGGAACTGCAATCCGCCAACGAGGAGCTGACCACGTCGAAGGAGGAGATGCAGTCGCTCAACGAGGAACTCCAGACGGTCAACGCCGAGCTTCAGGCCAAGCTGCTGGAGCTGTCGCTGGCCAGCGACGACATGAAGAACCTGCTCGACAGCACGGACATCGCGACGCTCTTCCTCGACAAGGACCTCCACGTGCGGCGCTTCACCCCGCAGGCGACCCACATCATCAAGCTCATCCCGGGCGATGCGGGCCGGCCCATCACCGACCTGGCCTCGCAGTTGAACTACCCGGAGCTGGCCGACGACGCGCGCCGCGTCCTCCGCCGGCTGGCCACGGAGGAGAAATCCATCGACGCCAAGGACGGGCGTTGGTTCACCGTCCGCATCATGCCCTACCGCACGCTGGATGACCGGATCGACGGCGTGGTGATCACCTTCGCGGACATCACCGCGGCCAAGAAGCTGGAAGCCAGCCTGCGAGGCGCCCAGGCCCCGCCGGCGGCCGCTTCAAAACCACCGGGGACCGCCGTTCGCACCAAGACGACCGGCGCCCGGACTACCCGTCGCCCCCACACGCCATGAAACGTCCCGTCGCCCAGAAGTCCGCCGTGCGCCCGGGCAAACCCGGTTCCGCCCCGCCCAGTCCCCGCCGCCCCGCCGCCGCGCCGAAACGCGGGCCGGCGCCGCAGGACACCGAAGTTCGGCGGCTGATGCACGAACTGCAGGTGCACCAGGTGGAGCTGGAACAGCAGAACGCGGCCCTCCATGAAGCGCGGGAACAGTCGGAGTCGTTGCTCCTGAAATATTCCGACCTCTACGACTTCGCCCAGGTCGGCTACCTCTCGCTGGATGAACGCGGTTCCATCCTGGAGGCCAACCTGACAGGCGCCGCGCTGCTGGGGCTCGAACGTTCCCGGCTGATGCACCGCAACCTGCTGCCGTTCGTGGCCCCGGCCAGCCAGGCCGAGGTCCGGGAACTCCTGAAACGGGTCTTCGCCGCCCCGGGCCGGGTTTACTGCGAGGCGGCGTTGGCAAAGTCCGCCGGTCCGGTCCGGTGGGCCGGCCTGCATGGCAGCCTGGAAAGCGTGCCCGCCGGCTCGCCGAAACGCTGTTGGCTGGCAGTGTCCGACCTCACGGGCCAACGCCGGGTGGACGAGCAGTTGCGCGCCTCCGAGACCCGTTACCGCCGGCTGTTCGAGGCCGCGCACGACGGCGTGCTCCTGCTGGACCCGGCGACCCGCAAGATCACCGACGCCAATCCGTTCATGACCAAGCTGCTCGGCTATCCGCACGCCGAGCTCATCGGCAAGGAGCTGTTCGAGATCGGCCTGCTCAAGGACGAGCGCGCCAGCCAGGAAATGTTCCGGAAGCTCCGGCGCCAGCATGCGGTCCGTTACGAGGACCTGCCGCTGAAAAGCCGCACGGGCCGGCACCAGGAGGTGGAAGTGGTCGCCAATCTCTACCAGGAAGGCGGCCGCCCGGTGATCCAGTGCAACATCCGCGACATCACCGAACGCAAGCACACCGAGGCGGTCCTGCGCCGGAACGAGGCGTTGCTCTCCGCGCTGGTCGGCCAGGCGCCGGTGGGCGTGTATGTGGTGAACGCCCGGTTCCGGCTCGTGCAGGCCAACCCTATCGCGTGCGCGGCCTTCCGGAATGTCGACCCGCTGCTCGGGCGCGACTTCGCGGAAATCCTCCGGGCCGTCTGGTCCCCGCGGGTCGCCAGCCAGTTGACGGGCCGGTTCCGGCACACACTCAAGACGGGCGAACCCTTCCAGTCGCCGTCGTTCATTGGCCGCCGGCAGGATTCCGACACGCGGGAATGCTACGAATGGCAGATCCAGCGGGTCACCCTGCCGGACGGGGAACACGGCGTGGTCTGCTTCTTCAACGACGTCACCGAACGCAACCGGCTGGAGACCGCGACCCGGCGCGTGGCCGTGCTGGCCGCCTCCAATACGAAGCTGGTGGCGGAAGTGGACCGACGAAAGGAGGTGGAACGTTCACTCACGCTCAGTCGCCAGGAGCAGGCCCGACTCCTCACCGAGGCGCAAGAACACCAGGCGCAGCTACGGCACCTCTCCCGCTCCGTGCTCCGGGTGCAGGAGGAGGAACGCCGCCTCATCAGCCGCGAACTGCACGACGTCGTCGCCCAGACCCTGACGGGCATCAGCCTGCGCTTGGGCGGGCTCGGGGCGCAGGCCGAGCTTGGACCGGCCGCCTTGCAACGCAGCCTGGCCGCCACGCAGGAACTCGTCGCCCAATCGGTCGAGACCGTGCACCAGTTCGCCCGCGAGCTGCGGCCGTCCGTGCTGGACGATCTCGGCCTGGTGCCGGCCCTGCACACCTACATGAAGGGCCTGGCCGCCCGCACCGGGCTCCGCATCCGGCTGACCGCCAGCAAGGAAGCGGAACACCTGGACGTGGTGCACCGCACGGTGCTGTTCCGCGTCGCCCAGGAGGCCCTGACCAACGTGGCCCGGCACGCCGCCGCCGAACACGTCGAGGTGGTGCTCCAGCCGGAGCCGGGCGGCTTCTGCCTGAAGATCTCGGACGACGGCCGTTCCTTCCGGGTAGACCGCGTGCTGCACGCCACCCGCGGCGAACGCCTCGGGTTGCTCGGCATGCGCGAGCGCCTGGAAATGGCCGGCGGCCGGCTGGAGCTGACGTCCGCCCTCGGCGTCGGCACCACCGTCGTGGCGCACGTTCCCCTGGTTGTCCCCAACCCGAATCCCAAGTCATGAAAACTCCCTCCCGGATGGCCGCCCCCCGCATCACGATCCTGCTGGCCGAGGACCACACCATCGTCCGCGAAGGCTTCCGTCGGATGCTGGAAGCGGAGGCCGACTTCGAAGTCGTGGGCGAGGCTGAGGATGGCCGCCAGGCCGTGGAATTGGCCGCCACGCTCCAGCCTGCGGTGGTGCTGATGGACATCGCCATGCCGCTGCTCAACGGCCTGGAAGCCACCCGGCAGATCCTTCGCGCCACGCCCGGTCCGCGCGTGCTCATCCTG
>JBEISV010000320.1:0-5592 GCA_040375265.1 Verrucomicrobiales bacterium | reverse complement strand
GTTCATGTTCGACGCGATCAAACACATCGCCGAGGAACGCAAGGCCGGCCGTGACGGCGAATCCGTGCTCTTCTTCGTCGGCCGCGAAAACTACCCGGTCGAATGGGTGCCCGGCGCGAACTACGCGTGGGGCAAGGCCCAGATCATCCAGGAAGGCAGCGACGTGGTGCTCGTGGGCAGCGGCGTGCTGTTCAGCAAGTGCCTCGAAGCCGCCAAGCTGCTCCAGGCCAAGGGCAAGTCGGCAACCGTCATCAACAATCCCTTCGTGAACCGCGTGGACCTCGAGACCGTCGGCGCCGCGGTGAAGAAGTGCGGCGGCCGGTTGGTCACCATCGAAGACCACCAGGTCATCGGCGGCATGGGTGCACAGGTCTCGCACGCGCTGAGCAACGCCGGCATCGCGCACCGCGTCACCACCTTGGGCATCCCAGGTGAGTTCGGCCAAAGCGCCTACCTCGCGGAGGAACTCTACGTGAAATACGGTCTCACCGGCCCGAAGATGGCCGAAGCGGCGCTGGCCTTGATCGGCTGAGCCCGGAAGCTCAAAACCAAAAAGGCGGTGGCTGAACGCCACCGCCTTTTCAGTTTCCGCGACTGGTTGGTTGCCGCCTACGGCTGCCGGAGCCGGTAGAACTTCGCCGTCGCCGACGTGGGCACGGTGAATTCAAGCCGACCGTTCGCGCTGACGGCATTCACACCCAGCGGGAGCCACTCGCCCAGTTCGCCGCTGCCCTCCAGCGTCCAGCCGGCAAGATCGGGACAGGCCCCGTCGCAGGGCACGGCCAAGACGAGGCCCGCCCCGGAGACACCCGCGGCGACCAACCGCGGGGTCGGCGCCGGCAGGTTCAGCTTCCACGCTGGGCGCGGAAACTCCTCGCCGGGCAACCGGAAAGTTCCGACCGCGACGAGGGAGTCGCCTTGGACGGTCAGCTTGGCGGCCGCATCCGGATAGTCCGCCAGCTCCAACGGGCTGACGAAGCCGGCGGCCGCCTTGCCGGTGCGATCCAACTGGGCGATGCCCTTCACCGGAACGCCCCCGATCGAATCAAACAGGCCCGCGACGAAGATTCGGCCAAACCGGTCACTCTCGACCGCGAGGTAGCGGGACCGGGTGAACGGGCGCTGATCATAGCTCGCGGCCCCAGGCTTGAAGTTCGGATTCACCGAACCGTCCGGATTAAGCAGCGCGATCCCACCGTTCAACTCGATACGTCCCACAATGACGATCGAACCGTCGGGTAACTCAGTCGCATCCGACAGGATTCCGGAATCGTGTTTCGCGATCCCGTTGACGGGCTGGTAACGCGTGCCGTCGCGGGGATCAAAAAGTTCCCCTGGTTCGTTGGCCGCGGCGAACCCTTCTCCGTCCGGACCGTGGAACGTGATGTCATCCGACCCGTCCGCATTCAGCCGCCGGACCTGAAGGTTGCCCGTCACACTTTCGAGAGCGACGACCAACCCACCGCTCCGCGTGCCTCCAAGCACGGACAGAGTTCCCACCTTCACCCCGGTGATGGCGCCCGAATCGGCGGCGCGGACCACTTTGCCAAGGTGGTCGCCGATGGAGGCGGAGAGGCCGCGAAAGTCGGCCGGTATCGCACCGGAAGGATCAAACAACGTCAGGCCGGGCCAACGGACGTCGCTTCCGGCCGGACGGGAGGCGTGGTTGACGGCCACTTGATGGTCATTTCGAATCAGCCACACGCCGCCGTTTGCCGCCGGATAGAGCGTCCGTTTGCCCCACGTTTCGTTCGAAGCCGGATCAAATCCCAAGTCCTCGGAGCCGTCAGCATTGACGCGGACGACATAGTCCCAAACCGGCTGCCCGCCCAAGTCCTCAAAGGTCCCGCTCGCGTAAAAGCCTCCGCCCGGCGCCGGTGCGACCTCGATACCTGCCGAGAAACCCGAACCGAACCGCGCCGTCGGAACCGCTTCCCCGACATTGAGGTTGTCCGCCAGAAGTTTCCCGTCCGCGGCCCCGAGCACGACAATCGACTTGCGATCCAATTGGTCTACCCGGTTGAAATCGCCGCCCAGCACCACCCGGCCATTGTCGAGCACGGCGGACGTCCGGGGAACGACAGTGCCGCCAAACCCATGCACGGCGAAGGTGGTCTCGGGCATTCCATCCGCACCGAAGATCTGGGCTCCGGCCTGCGGCTCGAGCCCCGGGAGCAGTAGGCGCCCGTCACTGAATTGGTGGACCCAGAAATTCGCGCCCGGTGAATCGTAGCGTTTGAAGCTCGTATCGACCGTGCCGTCGGCGTTCAGCCGCTTCAGGCCCGTGGCCGCCACCACGAGTTTGTCATTCGGCTGCACCACCAGCATCCGGGGAAAGTCCGTGGTCGGCAAGTCGGCCCGCTTCACCAGCGCAAACGAGGGATCGTGAACACCACTCTCCGAAAACCGGAGCGCCACGAAGCGATTCGTCAGCGGTGAATTGGGCGGCAACGTGGCCGGGAGGCGGATGTCACCCACAACCACGACCTTGCCGTTACTTTGCAGCCCCACCCCCCGGATGACACCGCCGAGTGACGTCGGCAGCGTCGATGCGCCGGCGAAATCGGCATCAATCGAGCCGTCGGCCTTGAGCCGGACCAAGTTCTTCCACTGCGGCACGGTCCCGAGCACAAAACTGCCGGCCACGTAAATCCGGCCGCTGCCATCGAAGACGGGCGGCACAAACAATTGCCCGCCGACGAACTCCGGGGCCTTGAAGCCGCCGTCCACCGTGCCGTCGCGCTTGAGCTTGATCAGCGTCGGATTCGGGACCGGGATCGCCTGCGGATGGGGCCGCGGGTCAATGTTGCCAAACACGGTCAGGAGGACCCCACCGTCGGCGGTCGGCGTCAGGAAGCGGATTCCTTGGCTGAAAAGACGCGGCGCGAAGAACGAATCCGGCCGGCCGTTGGGCAACAGTCGTTCGACCGCATCGCCGCCATCCCGATAGACGCTGATGAAGCAGCTGCCATCCGGCAAAGACGCCACGGACTGCACATGGAAAGCATAGGCCCGTGGCCGGAACAGCGGATCAATCGAACCATCCGCCTCGCGCAGCTTGATGGGCGCCCCCACCTGCTGGCCGTTGACCCAGTCGAGATTCTGGAACCAGAAAAGCAGCCCGCCGTCGCCGTCCGTGGCGCTGCGCCCTGGCCCGAACGACGAGGAATCGGTGGTAAACCGTTCCCACAGACGCGGCGCCCGAAATTCGTCCAGCGTCTGGCCCAACCCGGAAAATCCACAAAGCCATACTGCGACCAAATACTTGAAGGTATTATCCACCGCGGGTTCGTAGCAAAACCGTTGCACGACTGACAAGCCCGGGGCCGGGACTGGGCTGTTGCAATCCAGTCGCCGCACACCCCATTCCGACTGCAATCTATCGCTGGGCCGGTTCCAATCGCGGATCATCCAGGTCGAGCCGATAGAGTATCTGGTTGTAGTCGTGCCGGGGCGTTGCCCAAGGCTGCGCGGAGAACTCCTTGGTGTAAGTGCCCTCGAAGAGGAGAACCGGGGAATTCGTGGGCGTCAGGTCGAGGTGCAGGCACGGATTGTAGAACGTGTGCCGCTGGTGCGTAAGCACCTTCAATGCCGGCCCCCACGGCCCGGTCGGCGACCCGGCCTCCGCATACCACAGTTCGCCCAGCTTGGAGGGCATCCCCTCGACCTGCTGGAACACCGCCACCCAGCGTTTGCGCCAAGGGTGCCAGCCCATGCCACCGGCATGAACCCCCGCGTGAGGCCGAACCGTTTCGCCGGTTTCGGCCGCGGTCAGTGAAGTCGGCGGCGAAACCACTTCCCACGCCGACGGGTCTTGCCACGCCTCGAAGGTGGCCGGACAGCGCAGCGCGGGAAACGGATGCGCAAACAGCTGCCAGGCTCGGCCGGCCGGATCCGTCCAGGGGACCGCGTGACCTTGCGGCAGCGGCGGCGGCACGGGGTTCGCCTCAGATTTGGTCCACAGCACCTTCAATCGTTCGAACTTCGCCGCGTCCTCATTCCACACCGCCAAGCCCCATTCGTAGGCTTCCAGGTAACCCCGGATCTTCATGTAGGTGCAACCCAGCCGGGCCACGCCCCGGGCATCGGGCAGGCTCACCAGGGCCGTGGCCCAGGTCGGACCTTCGCCCGGCATCGGGGTGATGCCCCGGGGACGGCCCTTCGGGTCGCGGAGGTAGTCGAAGGCCAGCCGGACGGGCGGCTCAAAGGACTGGAGCGGCTGGGCCGGCGTCCAAGCGCCCGAGCTGTCAAAGATGCCCAGCGGATAGTCCGGCAACGTGGTATCCCCCCAGAGCCAGAATCGCTTCCCGCGATGAACGGCGGTCTGGACGCTGTCGGACCCGAACACGCCGGATTCCGTCCAGTCGAGGTCGCGGCCGGTCCGTTGGCTTTCGGCAAACAATCCGCCGCCGGTCAACCGTCCGAGCCGCCGGGCGAGCATGGTGCGATTCACTTCCACCCGAAGCGTCCGCCCCGGTTCCGGCCGAAGCCGGATACCGCGATAACCGAACCCGTCCGCGGCTACTTCGTAGCCATCGGCGCTGACATGGAAGAACACCTCCCGCCCCAGCAATTCGGGCGAATCCACCGCCACCACGCCGGCGTTGTCCGAGAACAGGCAGAGATGGTGGGTCGTGCGCAATTCGACCAACGGCACCGGCCAACCGGAACCCCGTTCGACAACTTCGATGCGGCAGGGCGTGGCCGCGCGACCGGTCGCCAAGCCAAGGAAAAGGCCAAGCCAACGGAGGGGCCAACTCCGAACGCCCCACCAACGAAACCCGGCGCTCACTCGACCGCGGCCGTCCTCGGCCGGTGGGTCACCTCGCGGAAGCGACTTTCGTAGTCCGGGTGATTGGTGCCCATCAGGCGGTCCCACACGTTGAAGTAGAGGCCGTAGTTGCCCTTCAGCTTCTCGTGATGCTGGACATGATTCGTCGGCGTGTTCAAGACCTTGCCGAGCCACGAGTCCATCAGCCAGCGCGGGTGAAACTCATAGCCGGTGTGGCCGAGCACGTTGAAGGTGATCTGCCACAGCATCACCACGCCGAACGCCAACGGGTGCATCGGCATGACACACACGACTACCGGAAAGATACCGGCCTCGACCACGGCCTCCAGCGGCGCGAACGAATATGCCGCCCAAGGCGACGGGTTCGTCGACAGGTGATGCACCCGATGAAACGGGCCGAACAACTTCGGATGATGCATGAGCCGGTGGGTCCAGTAGAAGTAGGTGTCGTGGAGCACGATGCCGCATACCACGCTGCCCCAGAACCACGCCCAACCCCGTTCATCCGGCCGCCAATACATCTGGGTCCACCCGAGTTTCGACGCGTAGATCGTGCCGGCGCCCATCAGGCCGAAGATGAACAGCGTCAGCACTGAATAGCCGATCTCGCGGCGCACGTCGGCCGACTGCGGCAGCCGCGCGATGATCTTGCGGTGAAACCAACGCCGCGAAAACAACACGTAGGCCAGCAGCCACGCGATGCCGGCGAACAGGAAATACCGGATGCCGACCTCCACCGTGGTGAAGGTGCTGAGGCGGAGGAAATCCAGCGACTGGAGCGAGAACGCGGCAAGGAGGGC
>JBEISV010000660.1:0-2058 GCA_040375265.1 Verrucomicrobiales bacterium | reverse complement strand
TTGCCGGGATAAAGCGGCGAAACCCACACGCCTTTGTGCCCGACGTTGACGAGGTCGCCGTGCTTGAAGTCGGCGCCGCGCACGGAGCTGTGCGCGGCGCCCCCGAAGGGGATCACCACGCCCACGGAGCCGTGGGGAACCTCGCCCAAGCGGACCTGTTCCACCTGGGCGAACCACGGATTCAGGTTCCAACTGCCGCTGAGCAACACCTGTTCCTGCAAGCCGCGCCGCCCGCCGCCGGCGACGAAGGCCTGGGCGTTCTGGAAGTTGTCGTGGTTGGCAATGGTCGGGCCGGCAATCTCGCCGGCTTCGATCGGCCGTCCATCCAACGTAGTGACAATACCCACCATGTCGGGCGCGACGCGCTGCACTTCCAGCGCCTCCCGGTGCATGGCATGGGCGCCCGCCTGCGCGGCGGTGATCACGGTGAAGAGCGCCGTGTTGATGCGGTAGGTGCCGGCCGTGAGGATGCCGAGCTGGCGTCCGCGTTCGCCGCCGTTCACAAGGAACTTCCGGGCGTCCTGGAAGCTGTCGCAGTCCACGACCTGGCCGAGGATACGCTCCGCGGGAATCGGCGCGCCGTCCGCGGAAACGACGAGCGCGATTTCACCGGGCGAGACCTCCGTGACCGGCGCCCTGAACACCTGGTATTGCCAGCGCCAGTAGCCGAAGTGCAGGCCAGGCGCGAGCGTATCGGCCTGGTAGCCCGCCTCGCCGGCGAGCGCGATCAGCCGGCCCGGGGCAAGCGAGGTGGCGGCGAAACGTTTCACGACGATGCCGACCTGGCGCTCGTCGATGAGGACCAGGCCGAGAAGCCAGTAGAGCGCGCTCAGGCCGAAGAGGACCGAGAGCAGGACGATCAGGAGCGTGATGGGAGCATTCATGATGAGTTCCTTTCCTTGGGGTTCAGCTCAGAGGCGAAACCAGCGGCTTGTCGCAGCGAGTTTCGTCCGGGCGGTTGAGTCGACGTAGAAGCGGGTCAACCCGCAGTCGGCGCACACCACGACATGGAAGTTGGGCGTGCGAAAGAAGCCGCCCAAACCGGGAAGCAAGGCAGGTCCATAGCCGCCGGCCGAGGCGGTGGTCGTTTGGTAGAGGTGGGAGCCGCCGCATTCGGGACAGGTCCGCGGCGCGTTTGCTTTCAGTTCACTCATGACTTCAGGGACGCGCCGCGGGTGAGCGCGACGCATCGGTGCGCGTCGGCACGAGGCCGCCGCGCGGTTTCAGACGGGGTGAACGTGGGTGCCGCAACTTGCGGACCCAGAGGATCGCCCTTCCAGCTGCCGACGGAGTTAGCTGACGGGCTCGGTCTTGGAAGTGACCTTGGCCCCGGTTACCCGGTGCCGTGCGCCCCACCCTCAATTCGCATTGAGGAACTTGGTTCCCCCGCGCCGATCCGCAGGAAGGCGGACCGGCTTAGGCTGCAACAGACGGGCGACTCATCCCTCCAGCCGGCCGGGCTGTCAATGGGCTTGGGGCAGGCCGGCCTTGACTTCGTGTTGCATGGACACTAACAAAGTGTCCGAACAACACCATGCCGCACACCTACGAATATCCCCGGGCCGCCCTCACGGTGGACTGCGTCGTCTTCGGCCTCGACGAGGGCGACCTCAAGGTGCTGCTCATCCAGCGTGACCTGAAGCCGTTCGAGGGCAAATGGGCGCTCCCCGGCGGCTTCGTCCGCGTGGAGGAATCGCTGGAGGACGCCGCCCGCCGCGAACTCGCCGAGGAAACCGGCCTGCGAGACATCTTTCTGGAGCAGCTCTACACCTTCGGGGCGCCCGACCGCGACCCGCGCGAACGCGTCGTCAGCGTCGCCTACTACGCGCTCGTGTCGCTGGCCGACCACAAGCCTCAGGCCGCCACCGACGCCCGGCAGGCGGCGTGGTTCAGCGTGGACGACGCCCCCGACCTCGCTTTCGACCACGAACACATCCTCGCCACCGCGTTGGCCCGCCTGCGCGGCAAGGTCCGCTACGAACCCATCGGCTTCGAGCTGCTGCCCGCCAAGTTCACCCTCGGCCAGCTCCAGCACCTCTACGAAGTCGTGCTCGAGGA
>JBEISV010000681.1:0-1700 GCA_040375265.1 Verrucomicrobiales bacterium | reverse complement strand
GCGGCATATTCCTCGGGCTCCGGCACGGCCGTGAAGTTCACGAGGAACGTCTCCGAGGCGCTGTGGATGGGACCGCCACCGGTTCCGTTGACCGAGGTGTCCACGATCTTGAAGCCGACGGTGTAGTTGCCGGGCACGGTGGCCGTGAGGCGGCGGCCGTGCAGGTGGCCGAACGGATCCTCGCCCGGATCACCGGCCGTGGCGGGATCGCTGAGGTCCCAGGTCGAGGCCGGAGAGGCCGCGCTGAATCCCGCCGTATAGCTGAAGGTCGGCGTCGTGGCGCCGCCTTCCCAGAACGCAAACTGGCCGCCGTCCGGCCCGGTCACCGAGACGATGCCCAGTTCCAGGAAGCTGCCGAGCGCGGCCGCGGTGGGAGAAGGCGTCTCGCCGCTCAACGCGGTTCGGGCGGATGCGGTGAAGGTGATGCTTCCCTGGATGTAGCCGACGTAGGTGCCGGACGTCGCGTAGGTCAGCGTCTTGGTGTAGCCCGAGGTGTTGACGAAGCTGGCGCCATTCTCGAAGTAGAGCTGGTCGCCCTGGTTCGTGCCGAGCGCGCCGGCGTTGATGTGCTGCGCCTGCGCGGCCGCGGTGCCGAGAACGGCGCCGAGGACGGCGGGGAGCAGGATTCGCTGTTTATTCATCCTAGCAGTGTTGTGTTTATGGTTTTGGTTCCTGGCCGTCGGGACGCACAAAACGCGTCGCCGGCGGACCGAGAAGGGTGATGACCTTGGCCCAGCGGAGTCCCTCGACGTGGGCGTCGGCAAAAAGGTAGTTGGCGGCGCGGCGATGGCGGTTCACCGCGACCTGACCGGCGAAGGAATTGGTCGCGAAGCCGCCGCCGGCCGTGTCGGCGAAGTGAAAGTGGTCAGTGCCCTCGAAGTCCTCACGGGCCTCCGCGAGGTGCATTGTCTCGGCGGGCGAGGGCAGGAAGACGGTGCGGGAGAAGTCCAGTTCGGTCGCGCCGTAGGGATGGGGCGTGAGGAAGTCGTTGATGGCGTAGCTCGTCCGGCGGACCTGGTTCGTGTCGAGCGGGCAGCGGTAGGTGTTCGTGAGCCCGTAGGCGGCGAGGGTTCCGAGCCAGGAAAACTTCTGGTGGGCGGACAGCGGAAACGAATCCCGGTTATCGCCGGCATACATGGCTACCCCGAGGCCGAGCTGTCGCAGGTTGGAGAGGCACTTGGTGGCCCGTGCCCGAGCCTGGGCCGACGCCAAGGCCGGCAATAGCATGCCCGCCAGCAGGGCAATGATGGCAATCACCACGAGCAGTTCGATGAGGGTGAACGCCCAGGCGGACCGGAGCTGGACCTTACGCTGACCGCGGATGGGAAAAGGCAAGGACATGGGAAATGGACCTCGGCAAAGCTGAATCGGACGGGGTGAAAACAGGACTCCGCGGCGACCGGCCGGCGGATGGACTGCAAGGAAGCCAAGCTGGGTGAAGGGCTGCGATCAGTCCCGGACCAAGCCGGCCACCGCGAGCCACACCACGACTGGAATCAGGCGCGCCGGGGCGGCGGCAAGGGCGGAACTTCGGAGCGGATCAGCGGCCGGACCCATTGCCCGGGGCCGACGACGGCCGGTTCGGGGGCGGTGACGAACAGGCTGGCTTCGCCGGGGACGGCGACCTCGAGCTTGGTGAGCTTGAGCTGCTGTTCCGACTGCTTCTCCGAAGACTTCCCGGCGCGGACCACCTTGCAGAG
>JBEISV010000443.1:0-4082 GCA_040375265.1 Verrucomicrobiales bacterium | reverse complement strand
CCGCGCGGCACGCGGACCCCGGAGCGGCCGCTGATCCGGGTGGCGCCGAGCAAGGTCACCGCGCTGATGGCGTAATCGTTTTCCGTGAGATTGCTCAATTCGACCATGCCGGCCGCGTCACTCCGGCCGGAGAATTCCCCGAAGGGAAACGCCCCACCTTCGAGCGTCACGTCCACGCCGGGCGCCGGCGTCCCGTCGGCGAATTCGACCCGCACCCGAGCGGCTCCCTTGCCGAGCAGGCGCACCACCACGTTGTTGGTCTGGCCCGCGTTTACCATCACCCGTGAGAAGCCCAGCAGGCCGGTCGTGGCCTCGAAGGCGACCACGTCATAGGTGTCACCGGCGGGAAGCTTGACAGTGGGCGGGAAGTTGGGCGGCACGGCCTTGAGCCCCGGGGCGATTTCGGCGCCGACCTGCTGGTTGTAAGTTTCGCCCGTCTGCGCCTCCACCGGCTCAAAGCCCTTGCGATGGTCGGGCCGGATGGTCCGGTTGGCGGGCACTAGGATGCGGACGCCCTCCGCCGCGGGTGAACCGTCCGGATTGAAGACCTGGCCCGCAATGTTGCCGGCGATTTCGCGGGGCGGCGGAAACTTCAGTATCCGGCGCGCCGACGGAACCAGTTCGGTGAGCAGGCCGCCTTCGCTCAGCACCACCGGGAAGAAGGGCGAGGCCGCCTGCAGACCGAACGTGCCGGGCGTGACCTGGCCCGTGCGGGGTTTGCCCGGGAAGCCCAGGAAGACGGAGTTCGGGAACGCGAATTCGCCCGTGGCCGGGTCGCTGTTCTGGTCGGCGATCACCCGGAGCATCGGCGCGCCGTTGTTCGCGGGCAGCAGGCCGGTGAGCCGCACCTTGGCACCGATCGGCACGTCCTGGCCGTTGAGGACCTGGCCCGTGACCGTGCCCTTGCGGAAGAATTGCACGTCCTGCACCACCACGTCGCCGTCGAAACGCACGTCGGCATTGATGTAACCCCAGCTGTCGGGCCGGAATTTGCCGCCCTCGCCGTTGAGCAGCGGATTGTTCGCCCCGGTGAAGATCGCAAACGCCTTCTGCAGGGCGGCGCCCAATTGGCCTTCGTTCGGATTGTTGCCGAGCGTGTCCAGTATCCCGGAAACATCTGTGCCATCCACCGGTCCCGCCGGGGCGCTGATGACGTGGGGTCCCGGCGGAATGTTCTCAAAGCGGTAGAAGCCATTGGCGTCGCTCTCGACCCAGAAGAATCCCGGCGGATCGTCTACCGGCCGGGCCACCCGCACATTGGGCACGGGCCGCCCATCCTCGTCGCGCACCGTGCCCTGAATCGCGCCCGCAGGATCGAGGACGATGTCGAGGACGTTGACGATGCCTGGCAACACAAGCAACGAGGCGGAGCCCGAGCGCTGAAACTTCACGGCCGGGTTGCGGTCGGGCGTGATCGCCGCCATGAACGAACGATCACCGGTCGGCGCGTCAGGAATCAGGAAGCGTCCGTCGGCGTCGGTGGTCACCAGATTAAGGCCGCCCGCGACCAGCGCGTTGGCCAGCGGCGTGCCAAATGAGGTGCGCACCCGGCCCGCCACCGCCGCGAATCCAGGCAACGCAAGGTTTGCCCGCGTGGTCTGCCCGACTGCCACGGTGATCGCGAAACCACGGCCGCTGGAGCGGCGGCCGTCCTGCGACAGTGCGACCAACGACCACGAACCCACCGGCACGTTCTCCAGCCGGAAATCACCGTTGGCATCCGCGGTGCCGGACGCGAGGACCGCCCGTTCTTTCAGCACAAAGACGCTGGCGGCGGCGTGCGGCGTCACCAGATCCGTCTCGGTGACCCGCCCAATAACCACACCCCGGGCCACCGCGGCCGCACTGAGCACCACGGGCACATCCTTCGTCTCGCCCGGTTGAACGAGCGAATCGAGGACGCTGCGGTTGAGGCCGGTTCCCGTGTCCGCTTGGAGCGAGAAGGCTCCCAGCGGCACCCCATAAAAGGCGAATCGGCCGCCCGAATCACTGAAGACGCCCCGGCCCAGTTCCCGCGAGTCGGGATCGGGGAAGAGGTTCACCGCGGCCCCGGGCACCGGCGTGGTGCCGTTCGCGGCCAGCACGGTCCCGGTCACGGTGCCCCGGCCGCGGAAACGCAGCGCGACAAAGTTGGTTCCGCCGGTGCGGTTGGCCGGGGTGCTGTCGCGGAAAAGGGCGCGGTCGAGCCCCTCGGCCTTGGCAATGGCCTCGGGCAGGGCGCCCGCGGCGAAGGCGGCGAGCAGCGTCCCGGGATTGTTTTCCGCCAGCTCGGTGAGCTGGGCACGGATTCGGTCCGAATCTGCGCCCGCGCTCAGGATCACGGCGAGTGCCTCAGGGGACAGGCTGGACGTGTCCGTGGCGCTCACGGTGAAGCCCACGCCGGCCAGCACGAAGTCGAATGTGAAGTCGCCGTTAGCATCGGAGAACACCTGGCTGGGCCGGAAGATGTGCGCCACACATTCGTCGCCGGCCTGCGCGAGGTCGTTCATCGTCAACGTCACCGGCACCCCGACTGCCGGCGAACCGTCGGCGCGGAGCACGCGGCCGTTGATGGCCACCCCGCGGTCAAAGGTCTCGCCAAGCAGTTCGTGGCGGATGTCCTTCGGGGCGCTGGCCACGACGTTGCCGCGTTCGTCGGCCACACCCTGCACCGTGAGCCGGCGCGGGCGCACCGCCGAGACGCCGCGCTTGAGGTTCAGCAACGCCAACCGGCCGCCGCCCTGGATTTGCACCGTGCTGGCCGTGTTGCCGTCGTCGAGCACGTAGGCGGCGGGACGGTTCACGGATGCCTGCGTGAGGGGCTTGGAAAACAGCACCCCGACGACCGTCCCGTAGTTCAGCACCCGGAAATCACCCGCGCAGGGTCGGTCTGGCCGGCCGGCGAGCACCGTCGGGTCCTGGATGACTCCGACCACCTTGGGAGCCGCTTCCAAAACGTCGCGGCGCGTGGCGGCCACGGTTTCGTCGGGCACGCCATCGCCGTCGCGATCGAGGCGCAACTGAGGCGGTTCGGCCGCGAAATCGAGCTCGCCGCGGGCGCCGGCACCTACGGCGGGCACGTTCCACGAGAACTCGGTGCCCGTGCCGTTCGTGCCGCACCGAAGCAGCCGCACGAGTCCGGCCGGAACGGCGTTGGTGAAACGCCAGACGTTGGTCCCTCCGACCGTCGCCCCTTCCTGGGCGAACAGGGCGCCGACCGGTTGTCCGTAGCCCAGCGTGCGCGGATTCGCGCTGCCGGCCAGGGTTACGAGCCCCGACGTCAGCCAGTCACGGCCGACGGACAGGTCGAAGTTGTCCGCCAGCAGTTGCATTGGCTCCGTCCGGCCCGCCAGGTCGGGTGCGAAGGCGGCCAGCAGCTCGGGCACGCCCCGGCCATCGGCGCGAAGCAGTTCCGCGAAGAGCGCGTCCCGCCATTCCCGTCCCGAGTCATTCTCCCGGAGAATCTGGTCGAAACCCGCGTTGAAAATCCGGGCGCCCTGCCAGTCGAGCAACAGGTCGAGGAGCACGCGGTTCGTATCGTCGCCGTAACGCAGTCGCTGGCCCGCCTCGGCCAGCTCGACCACGCGGTCCTTCACGTGCCGACGGTCCACCGGCAGGACGCCGGCCGGCAGCAGCGGCGCGGTGGCCGCGGAAAGCGCCTGGCCCAGCACGCGGTCCGCCGCGTTACGAACGCGTTCCGGCAGCAAGGCCACGTCGTCGGGAAAACCCAGCGAATCCGGCGACAGTGCGACGCCGTTTTCGTCCACGCCCATGGACAGGTTGAAGTGCCCCGCGGTCGCGTCTTCGCCAAAGGTGAGGTTCGAGAAAGTGATCTGCCCGGTGCGTTGCGCCCGCAGCTTCCAGCGCGCAGTCGCCGACTGGCCCGGCAGGATGGTGCCCAGTTCCACCGTGGCGTCGCTTTCCAGCGCGGCGCCAGTCAGTGCCGCGGCCGGCAGGGTCACCCGGACGAAGTTCGCCACCCCGCTGCCGGTGTTGAGGATGGTGACGCCGGCCTCGTAGGGTTCCTGGCGCCGCACCGTGCGCGGATGGGTGAAGGCCAGGGAGAACTTCGGGTTGCGCACGAGCACCGAGCCCGCCGCCTT
>JBEISV010000038.1:0-18194 GCA_040375265.1 Verrucomicrobiales bacterium | reverse complement strand
GGATGCCGGCTGCTTTGACGTGCGGGTGCGGCATCACGATCTCGCCCAAGGTCACTTGGCCCGCATCGAGGTCGGTTCCGCGGAATGGCCCCGACTGTTGGCGGACGAGTTTCGTCAGGACCTGACCGACCACCTGCGGTCCCTCGGATACGCCTGGGTAACGGTTGACTTGCTCGGCTATCGCCGCGGGAGCACGAACGGCGGGCAGGCGCCAATCCGGTTTCAGCCAAAATCACCGGCCCGCACAGCCTAATTCTGGGGCAGCGAAAGCAGATATTCCGGTGACCAATCGCTGTTGATGACCGGATTGGGCAGTCCGGGGTAATAGTAGTCGAACTTGAACCGATACGGCACGTGGGCCCGGTCCGCCGAAATGGGAACCTCACCCTCGAATCGATTCTCCGTGTTAGGCACCCGGGCCAAAGGATGCAGCGCCTGATCCATGACCACATAAGCGCGCACGTCCGGATTGTTCGCGCCGGTCCGCCGGGTCTCCCACTGCACCTCGAATCGATACAGGTTGGCCGAGCTTCGCGGCGCGGTCCTAGGGGTGAGATTGACGTAGGACGGCGCGCACCCGGCCAAAACAGCGACCACCGACAGCAGCGGCAGATTTCGATGCACTCTCATGGCCGCGACAATGATTGACGGCAAGCCGCGTTCAAGGGCAACGACGCCGGGAACCCGGCAACGAATGCTCCCACAGGCTTTCAGGCGGCAAATTTCGACAGCACTTGAACAAAGAAGTATGGTGAAGCACGCCGTTGTTGGACCTACCTTGCTCCCAGTTCGTCACCGGGGAAACGAAACCTACGGCGATGAGTCCAATTGAATTTATGACCAGTGCAGAAGTAGCTTCGGCCAAGACCGCCGCGCCCGCGAGGCCCGACCTCCGGGCCATTGCCGCCCCCTTTGAAAGGCCCTCCGTATCCCGGGCTGTCTGGCAGATCGTGAATACCTTCGTGCCGTTCGCGCTGATCTGGGTGGCGATGTATTTCTCCCGCCAAACTTCATGGTGGCTGACCGTGCCGCTGGCGACGCTCAATGGCCTGTTCTTGGTTCGCATCTTCATCATCTTCCACGACTGCGGCCACGGCTCCTTCCTCGCGTCGAAGAAGGCCAATTCAATCATCGGATTCTTCAGCGGATTGCTGACCTTCACGCCCTATCATCACTGGCGTTGGCAGCATTCGGTCCATCACGCGACTTCCGGGAACCTGGACGCCCGGGGAATGGGTGACATTTGGACCATGACGGTTGACGAATACTTGGCGGCCCCCCCGAAGCGGCGATTCATCTACCGCTTGGTCCGGAACCCCTTGGTCCTGTTTGTGATCGGCCCCCTGTTTCTGTTTGTCTTCTGGCACCGCGTTCCCTCGGCCAAGGCCCGACCCCGTGAACGGCGGGAGGTCCACCTGATGTCACTCTCGATCTTGGTGATGGCGGCGGCCTTGAGCTGGGTTTTCGGCATCCGCGACTACCTGATCATTCAGGGCGTAATCCTTCTCGTGGGCGGCGGAACCGGCCTCTGGATGTTCTACGTTCAACACCAATTCGAGGATGTTTACTGGGAGAAGGACGCCGGATGGAGTCCGACAGCCGCCGCGCTGGAAGGCAGCTCCTTCTACAAGCTGCCGCGAGTTCTCCAGTGGTTTTCGGGCAACATCGGATTCCACCATATTCATCACCTGAATTCCCGCATTCCCAACTACAACTTGGAACGCTGCTTCTTGGCGTGCCCGACCTTTCAAGAGGTCAAGCCCATCACCTTGCTGAGCAGCCTCAAGACCATCCGCCTCCGCCTGTGGGACACCCGCAGTCGCCGAATGATCGGGTTCCGCGAATTGAAGTCGTATCAGGTTCCGGGCGGTGCGCGAGCGTAGCGCTCCCATCCAGTTCGGGATTGAGATCGGCCGTCCCTCGTCGTCGGCCGGCTAATTTCCAAGTCGGCCGGCTAATTTCCAATATTCCCATTCGCTACTTCCTTCATGCCTGGAGACCTAGGCATCCTTCCGCGAATCCGTGCGCGAATGGTGGCAACAATTCTCTGAGCGGGCCGAAACCTGGCTGCTGGACGTCATATTCCAGCATCGGCCTGGCAAGAAGGCCGCGCTGGTGCGGTTCGCGTTGCTAAGCCTTTCAAAGGTCTTCACTGGGGCCGTGAAGCTGCGGCGTTCCCTCTACAGCGTGCGGATCCTGCGGGATTCCACGTTGGGTGTGCAGGTGATCGCCGTCGGCAACCTAACGGTGGGCGGCACGGGGAAAACCCCGGTGGTCGAAAAATTCGCCCGCGCATTGCAGGACGCCGGCCGCAAGGTCGCCATCCTTTCCCGTGGCTATCGTTCGCGCCCCAAGCCGTTGCGCCAGCGCTTGGCCGACAAGCTGTTGCTCCGGGAGGACACTACCCCTCCCCGCATTGTCAGTGACGGCCGATCGCTCCTGCTCGATTCCGAGACGGCAGGCGATGAGCCCTACATGCTGGCCAGCAACCTTAGGGATGTCGTCGTCCTCGTGGACAAGGATCGGGTCAAGGCGGGGCGCTACGCCGTCGAGCAGTTCGGGTGTGACACCCTGCTGTTGGACGACGGATTCCAGTATTGGAAGCTCGCCGGCCGGCGGACCGACGTTGTGTTGGTGGACGCCCAGCAACCGTTCGGCAACGGCCACCTGCTCCCCCGGGGGACGTTGCGAGAGCCCCCAAGCCACCTAGCCCGGGCTAGCGTCATTTTCCTGACCAAAGTCGATCGCAGCTCCGCGGAACGCAGCCGCCAAGTCGACGGGCTCCGCGAGCGGATCTCCCAGTTGAACCAACGGGCTGAAGTTGTCGAATGCCAGCATCATCCCCTCTATTTCGAGGACGTCTTCACCGGGGAAATCCACGGTTTGGAGGTCCTGCGCGATCGGAAGGTCGCCAGCCTCAGTGGCATTGCCCAACCGGAGAGCTTCGAATCCAAGCTGCTCGAATTGGGCTCCCAAATCGTGCTCGCCCGACGCTTCGCCGACCACCATCGGTTCAGCCAGCAGGAGGTGCTAGATGCCATCAACCGGGGCAAGAAGCGGGGGGCCGAACTGCTGGTGACCACACAGAAAGACGCGGTCCGTTTCCCGAAGATCGACCGCCGCGACCTCCCGATCTACTTCATGCGGGTCGAAATCAAGATCACCGCGGGAGCGACGGGCTTCGACGAGGCCGTCCGTCGGATTTGCTTCAAATAGGCAGCAAACAAACTGCCGGAACCACTGTTCCGGCGGATCCTGTCAACCTAGCTAGGGAAGCCTACTTGGCACCTTGGTCGATCCAGGCACGGACCAATCCCACCTGTTCTTTGGTCCACGGATCGCCTTTGCCCTCCGGTGGCATGGCTTCGTCCTCCGTCAAGCGGGCCACGCTGTGGACCAAGGTGCTCTTGGCACCATCGCCCTTGACTACGTTCGGACCGTTTTCGCCGCCCTTGAGGGTGGTTTCGAGGGAATCAAGCCGGAGATCACCCTTCTTTTTTTCGGGGCCATGGCACTTGAAACAGGACTTTTCAAACAGGGGGCGAATGTCCTTTTCGAACGTCAGGCCTTCCTTCTTGGCGGCGGGCGGCAACTTGGTGAGGTCGGCGTCGGCCGCGAGCGTGGTTACACCGGCGAGGGCGGCAATCAGGAGAGCAAATCGAGTTTTCATGCTTTTGTTGGAGCGCGGACGCTCGCCACTGACGGAAGGACCGTCAAAACGATTCAATTAGGGTCCGATTGCGGAATTGGGAACTCCCGCGACCCCGAAATCCGCGCGGCCAATGCCGCCGAATCTTTACCCATGCCTGATGATGTGGGCGGGCTTCGCACATCCAAATTTAACTCGCCCCGCTCTTGCTATATTCGCCGCCGAACACCAGGCGGCGGCACGGTGGGTGCTATGCCAAAGGGAAGCCTGGAACCGCCGCTAACGGGCGATACGGATTCCAATTTCGACGAAAAGGTGAACTTTACGTGACGCGTCTTACAGGCTTCATTGCGGCCGCGCACAACACTTCGCTTACCGACCATGGCTGACGACAAAATGCAGCTTCAACGCTGGGAATTGAAATATGTCATCCCGGACGAAGTGGCGTTGGCGGCGCGGGAATTCGTGCGGTCTTACTTGGAACTCGACGAATACGGGGCGAAACGTGCGGACCTGTCCTACACGATTCACAACCTCTACCTGGATTCGCAGGACTTAGCGATCTACTGGGGCACGATCAACGGCAACAAGAACCGCTACAAGTTACGGCTCCGGTTTTACGAGGATAACCCGAGCGCCCCGGTCTACTTCGAGATCAAGCGGCGGATGAACGAGGCGATCCTCAAACAACGCGGTGGCGTGAAACGGCACGCGGTTGAGTCGGTTCTGGCCGGACACCTGCCCGCCGCGAATGAGCTAGTCTCGGGCGACGGGCGTCAGCTAGTCGCCATCCAACGGTTTGTCGAACTGATGCAGCACGACCAGGCGGGGCCTATTGCCCACGTTCGTTACGATCGCGAGGCTTGGATCAGCCCGACCGACAATTCCGTCCGGGTCACCATGGATCGCAACGTCTACATTTCCCCCGAGTTCGTGACCCGCTTTTCCGAGCGGATGGACGATCCGTTTTGCGCCTTCGGCAAGCTGGTCATCCTGGAATTGAAATTCACCGGGCGCTTTCCGGATTGGTTCAAGGAAATGGTCCGAATTTTCAACCTGAGGCAAGGTTCCGCCTCCAAATACGCCGATGGCATCGCCCGCAAGGGCGAGAGTTATTTCTATCCCGGCAACGCGCAACCGGACCCGGATTGGTCCGGCGCCGCCACCGAGCGGCGGGCAGAACGGCTCACCAGACTCGACAACCTGCTCGCCAAGGCGGCATAAGACGACATTCGCAATGGGTAACTGGATACTGAGAGGTGACTTCGGCACGGCGCCCGACGATTTGCGGGGCATGTTGCTCGGGCTGATGCTGGCCTTCCTGTGCGGCCACGTGGTGGCTTGGGTTTACATGGTCTGCCATAACGGGCTGAGCTACTCCCGCTCGTTCGTCAATTCGCTCATCGTCCTCTGCATCATTGTGGCAGTGGTGATGATGGTGATGGCCAACAATCTCCTGATTGCGTTTGGTTTGATGGCGGTCTTCGCGATTGTCCGGTTCCGCAACATCCTTCGGGACACACTGGACACCACCTACATCCTCTCCTCGATCACGATGGGGATGGCGTGCGGCACCAAGAAATACAGCACCGCCATCCTTGGGACCGGTATCTTTTCCTTGCTGATGCTTTACCTGCATTGGACCCAATTTGGGACCCGCCACCGGTTTGACCTGATCCTGAACCTACACTGGGGGCGCCCGCTGGCCGAGCTCAAGGAATTGCTGCTCATCCTCGAACGCCATGCGCGGCGGGCCCAGGTGGCCAGCCAGCGTTCGGCTTCCAGCGCCGAGGGAACCGACCTGAGTTATCGCCTGCTCCTGCGTGACGCCGGCCGGGTGGACGAATTGATCACCGAGTTGAAGGCTTTTCCGGGAGTCACGCGGGTCACCAGCCTCAAGGCCGAGGAAGAATCGGAGGTATGAGCCATGGATAAGAACGAAAGATTACCGACGATCCCCAGCCCGCCGGGAACCGCGTTTCGCGAGTTCCGCATCCGTTACCTGCCGTCGATCACGTTCGCCTCGGTGCTGACCCTGACGGTGGTGACCTGGCAAAATTACGTCGCGCCCTCCAACCTCGTCGGTGAGGTCGAGAGCATGCGCTCCGTCATTACCAGCACCCAGCCCGGCCGGCTCGCCGAGCTCACGGTCAACCACCTGCAACACGTCCAGATGGGAGATCTCATTGCGCGGGTGTTACCTTCCGACCCGCAGTTGGTGGATGCCCAAGTCTCGCTCACCCGAGCCCGGATGATATTTTTGCGCGAAGGGGTCGACGCCCGGGTGCGGCAGCAAAACAACCGGGTCAACTACGCCCAGCTGAAACTTGATTGGCTGGACCAACGGGTTGAATTGGCCGCCCGCAAGGCCCGCCTGGGCCAGTTGGAGGCGGAAGTCGTCCGCGCCCGTCGGGCCCAGGACGGCGTCGGCGTAGGACCGGACGCCAAGTCGGTCCCCTTCGGCAGCGTTGCGGAACTGCAGCGGGCCGAAGCCGATTACAACTCCGCCCTCGCTGAAACCACCGAACGCGAGAAGCTCATCACGGAGATTGAAGCCACGATGAACCAACTCGCGCCGGATGATGCCAAGCTGAACGAGGACATCCCCAACGCCCTAAAATCGGCCGTGGCGGTCCAGGAACAGGAGCTCAAGCTGCTCGAGGCGCAGTTGGCGCCGGTCAACCTCACCGCGCCGATGGATGGCGTGGTCTCTGTGGTCCATCGCCGCGGCGGCGAAAATGTCCTCGCCGGCGAGCCCATCGTCACGCTAAGCGCCCTGCGGGGCGACCGCGTCGTCGCGTTCCTTCGCCAACCTCTCAATCTGGAACCGACGACCAATACGCTGGTGGAAGTCCGTTCCCGCTCGCTCGAACGTGCCATGGGGCAAGGCCGTGTCGTGGCGGTGGGCACCCAGATGGAGCCGATCCTGCCCCAGCTGCTCTCGGGCCGATCCAATCCCAACACGTTGGAATATGGGCTGCCGATCCTGGTGAGCCTGCCACCGGAAGTTCCGGCGCGCCCCGGCGAAATCGTGGATTTGCGCCCGCTGGAAAATTGAGCCGAGCATCCGGCAAAATGTGGCTTGCCGCCTGCGCTGGCCGACACCATATATCGCGCGCAATTTTCAACATCACCGACAAATCCTATGGCTGACATCGCCAACCGCTACGAACAGAACGTCACCGGCAAGTTCTTCGTCGACAACCAGTGCATCGACTGCGACCTCTGCCGCGAGACCGCTCCCAACAACTTCACCCGCTGGGAAGATGGCGGCTACAGCTACGTGAAGAAGCAGCCGGAAAGCGCTGAGGAGGAAGCCCAGTGCAAGGAAGCCATGGAAGGCTGCCCAGTTGAGGCGATCGGTAACTTCGGCGCCTAAGCCAATCCGTTCTGTCCTCAGACGCCCGCCCGCCAGGCGGGCGTTTTGCTTTTCCCGGTCACTTCCCGAGGCAGAACTGCCCAAAGATCGCGTCCAACAAATTGTCGGTCGTGGTCTTGCCCACAATCTCCCCCACCGCGGCAGTCACGGTTCGCAACTCAAACGCGACCAACTCGAGCGACTCTCCGCCCGCCAGCGCCGCCCGCGCCAGGCGCAAACTTTCGGCGGCGCGGCGAAGGGCCGCCGCGTGACGCGCGTTCACGGTCAACTGGTGCGGTTCCCCAGCCACGGCGCCTGACCACACCAAGGCCGCCATCGCGTCCTTCAGCGCTTCGATCCCCTGCCCGTCCACGCACGCCACCGGCACCCCCGTCCAACCAGCCGGCAGCACCAACTCGGCCGGCAGATCCGCCTTGTTCCGAATGACGATTCGGGGCCGTCCAGCGCACGCGTCGGCCAGTTGCTGATCTTCCGTGTTGAGCGGCTGGGATTGATCAATCACATGCAGGATCAGCTCGGCGGAATCCATCGCCGAACGGCTGCGGCGAACGCCTTCCGCCTCGATTGCGTCCCGGGTTTCCCGCAACCCGGCCGTATCCACAAACACCACCGGAATGCCGCGGACGTTGGCGGTTTCTTCCACCGTATCCCGGGTGGTCCCGGCGACCGGCGAAACGATGGCCCGCTCGCGACCCAAGAGTTGGTTCAGCAGCGAGGATTTTCCGGCATTTGGCCGGCCCACAATGGCGGCACGGATGCCGCGTCGAAGGACCTGCCCTTCACGCTCGGTTCTCAGGAGCTCCGCCACGGATTCTCCGGCAGTATCCAACCGGCGCAGCAAGGCCGCCTGCGTATCCGGCGTGATGTCTTCGTCCGGAAAATCGATATGCGCCTCGATGTGGGCGAGCACATTCATCAGGTCGTCCCGGAGCCGATTAATCCGAAGCGCCAACTTGCCGGCCAACTGCTCGTGGGCTGCCCCCAAAGCCAGTTCGGTGCGCGCGTGGATCAGGTCGGCGACCGCTTCCGCTTGGGTCAGGTCGATTCGCCCGTTGAGGAAGGCCCGTTGGGTGAATTCGCCGGCCTCCGCCAGCCGGGCCCCGGCCGCGAGAATTGTTTCCAGGACCAACCGCGTCACCAGAACCCCGCCGTGACAGGAGATTTCCACCGAGTCTTCCCGCGTGAAGGTCCGCGGCGCGCGCAGCACCGTCAGCAGCACCTCATCCACTTGCCTCCCATCGCGAACCACATGGCCGTAGTGAACCGTGTGCGATGCAGCCTCGTTGACGGATGTCGCCAGTTTACCGGCAGGCCGAAAAACGCGTCCAGCCACCGCCAAGGCTTCGCGACCGGAAATGCGAATCACGGCGAGCCCACCTTCCCCGATGGGCGTGGCGATAGCGGCGATTGTGTCAGTGAGGAGCATCGGAACGGACGTCGGATCAGCCTTGGGGAAACGCCAACCGCTTCCCTCGCTCAACCACATGCCCGAGGCAATTACCGGCGGCGTTGTCGGCGTCGCGTCCCTGCAGGAAGAGGCGCGCCTTCTCGAACGAATGCTTGTGCAGGTAGTGCAGGAGTTGCGGGTCGGTTCCCGGGGGCAGCTCCCGGGTCAGCCGGCTCAGGTCGCTCAATATGGGCGCGAGGCTGGGTTTGGGGTTCGCCGTCGCCATGGCGGCGACGGTCTGTTCCAAGTTCAGCAAGCGGTCGAGGATTTGTTGCTCCGGCGCAGTCACCCGGGACCAGTAGCGCACCCAGTTGGATCGGCCAACATCCCATTGCACGGTCAGGCCTCCGCCAGCTAGGTTGACCGGGCAATGACGTTGACCGAAAAACTGCTCGCCCGCGCCTCCGGCAAAGCCTCCGTCCAGGCCGGCGACAACATCTGGGTGAATGCCGATGTCCTGATGACGCACGACGTGTGCGGCCCGGGGACGATCGGTGTCTTCAAGCGCGAGTTTGGCCAAAACGCCAAGGTCTGGAACCGCGAACGCGTGGTCATCATTCCCGACCACTACATCTTCACCGCCGACTCGAAGTCCAACCGCAACGTGGACATCCTCCGCGACTTCTCGCGCGAGCAGGGCCTGCCCTACTTCTATGACGTGATCGACGACCCCAACGGTCACTGGCAGTTCGATACCTCAAAGGGGCTGCTCAAGAAACAATACGGCTCCAACTACGCCGGCGTCTGCCACACCGCGCTGCCGGCCAAGGGCCACACCCGCCCGGGCGAAGTGCTCTTCGGCACCGATTCGCACACCTGCATGGCCGGCGCGTTCAACGAGTTCGCCACCGGCATCGGCAACACCGACGCGGGTTTCGTCATGGGCACCGGCAAGCTGCTCATCAAGGTCCCCGAGACGATGCGCTTCCGCCTCGAGGGAAAACTTCAGCCGGGCGTCATGGCCAAGGACATCATCCTGCACATCATCGGTGAGATCGGTTTCGACGGCGCCACCTACCGCGCGATGCAGTTCGACGGCCCCGGCATCCCGACGTTGTCGATGGATGACCGCATGACCATCGCTAACATGGCCATCGAGGCCGGCGGCAAGAACGCCATCTTCCCGTTCGACGCCCGCACCGCGGAATATGTCAACGGCCGCACCGCGTTGAACGGCACGAAGCAGGCCTACGATCCCGTGGAAGCCGACGCGAACCAGAAGTTCGTCTATGAACTGGTCGTTAACCTCGACCAACTCGAACCCACCGTCGCCTGCCATCCTGATCCCGGCCAACGCAAGAAGGCCAAGGACATGGGCCACATGAAGCTGGACCGCGCCTACGTGGGTTCCTGCACCGGCGGCAAGACGAGCGACTTCGTGGAATTCGCCCGCGTGCTGCGCGGCAAGAAGGTCGTCATCGACACCTTCGGTGTGCCCGCAACGCCCGACATCGTGCGCGACCTCCAGGCCACGCGCTGGGGAAATCAGACCATCTGGCAGATCCTTGAGGCGGCCGGTGTTCGCATGACCGAAAACGCCGGCTGCGCCGCGTGCCTCGGCGGCCCGGTGGACACCTTCGGCCGCATGAACCAGGGCGGTTTGAAGTGCATCAGCGCCACCAACCGCAACTTCCCCGGCCGCATGGGCAGCAAGGAAAGCGAAGTCTACCTCGCCAGCCCAGCGACTGTTGCCGCGAGTGCCTTGACCGGTCGCGTCACTGATCCGCGCGAATACGTCGCGAATTGAGTCCAAACCAAAGCCTTTTCCGTCCGTTCGCCTGATGCGTCAGTCCTTCTTGGTTTATGTTCTGCTGGCGGCGGGCGCGACTTCCGTGCTTGCCGCCGACGGAACCGCCCTGTTCAAGCAGCATTGCGCGCTCTGCCACGGCAAGGACGGCAAGGCGAACACCCCGGTCGCGAAGAAGTTCGGCGCCAAGGATCTGTCGCTCAGCAAGACCGAGGATGCCGAAATCACCCGTCAGATCCGCGAGGGCAAGCGGGACGACAAGGGCAAGCAGCTCATGCCGCCGTTTGCCGAAAAGCTGTCGGCCGAAGACTTCACCGCGCTCGTCGGCGCGGTGAAGGCGTTCCGGCAGCCCTGAGCCTCACTTGCCGAGGGTGGTCGTGCTGACCGTCTCGGCCAAGGAACGCCGGACGTGGAGGAAACTCACCGAAACTTTTTCTCCCCGCGCCGACTCCAGCTTGGCCACGACCAGGAACTCGCCGCCGGCGTGTTCACCCACTTCGACCTCGACCGGATAACCGGTCCGGAACGCAGGTGATTCGGCCGACTCCGCGGTCGCCTTCTGGCTCCAAATCTCACCCGACTTGGTCTCGAAGATGAGGTATTCGGCCTGCCGCCAGACGACCGGGACGCCTGGTCCCCGCCAAACGAGACTGAATGACATGGCCGCGGCGCCGCCGGCCGAGCGGGTTGGCACCACCTTGAGGCTGATTGCCCCGGTCTTGAGCTCGGCCGCGGAGTCCGTCGTCTTCTCAGGTCGGAACTCCGCCAACTTCACCGCGCAAGCCTCGTCGGCAAACAGCCGGTGAAAATCGTAGGTCATCCGGCCGAAGCCGCGGTCGCCCCATTGCTCGCTCCACGAATTCTTGAAGATAAATCCCTCGCGGTCGTAGCCGACAAGGGTCACCACGTGGCCGCCTTCCAGTGCGTGCGGCTGCTTGCCCTTGAGCCGGGACTCCTGCTTCACAACGCGCTCAAAGATCCGGTCGCCGAACCGCCGCCGCGCGTCCTCCCAGGTGATCTCCTCCCCGCCATCGAGCACGAGCACGCAGTCGCCCGGTTGCATGGCGTGGGTGCCGTCGTGGACTTCCCAGAAGGGCGTCGCCGTGAAATAGCCCGCCGCGACCGCCTTCGCGCCGCCGGCCAACTGCTCCTGGATCCAGCGAACGTCTTTCGCCGCCGCCCCGGGCTGGAAGGCGAGCGCCTCGGCCGGAATTTTCCACGTCAGCTTGGCAAAGCTCAGCAGGTCAAAGAGCCGGGCACCGGCGAGGTCCTTCTCGAACCGCTCGCGGGTGGGCGCCTCATCCGTCCAGATGCCCGCCTTGGGGTTGTAGGGCATGAACGTCTCGGGGACCACCCCGGTGAGCCGCAGGGTGTCGAGGTAGTTCTTCAGCTCGGTGCCCTCGATGTATTTCGCCTGCGGGGCCGCGATGAACACGCCAAGCTTGGTCTGGCCATAAACCCATTGCTCGCTCAGGTCGGCCGGCACGCCGGGCAACGTTTCGAGCATCGCCATCAGGCCGAACGAAGTGCAGGTGCCCCGTTCCGCCTGAAACCGGACTGGCGACTGTGCCTCCCGCCAGTTGACCGACGCGGGTCGGGCGCCGTCCCGCAGGCGCAATGCCTCGAGCCGGGAGTTGTCGGCCGCCGTAGCGGGATCGAACCTCATCGCGGCAAGCAGAACGGCAAGCACCAAGCCGGAATCCGCCACCCAAGGAAGTCGCTTCATGCGGCAACGATTCCAAAACGTCCTGCCGGCCGGCCAAACAAATCTTCGGTCAGGAGCGCGACTCGCTGAGTCGCGTGTTTGCCTTCCCCAAAGACTCTCAACCCACGGCCCAGCGAGCCGCGCTCCCGCCGCTTGCCAACGGGCCGCCGGCCCGCCTGACTTCGCCTCAGCATGAGCCTGCCCACCGGCTACACTTGGCGGCCCGCACGCACGGCCGACGCGGACGCGCTGCGCGGACTGATCTTCGGAATCCTGCGGGAATACGGCCTCCAGCCTGCCCCCGATGGCACGGACGCCGATTTGGCGGACGTGGAAGCCAGCTTTGTCCGGCAGGGAGGTTGGTTCGATGTCCTGCTCGACGCCGAACAGACGATCGTCGGTTCGGTCGGTCTGTTTCCCCTGCGCCCGGGCACGTGGGAGCTGCGGAAAATGTATCTCGCCGCCCCGCAGCGCGGACATGGCCTCGGGCGCGCTCTGCTGGACCGGGCACTGACTCAAGCCCGCCACCGTGGTGCCGTGCGGGTCGCGCTCGAAACCGCCACGCTCCTCAAGGAAGCCCTCGCGCTCTACGAACGTGCCGGGTTCCGCCGCCAACCGTTCGCTCCTCACGTCTGCCGTTGCGACCTCGAAATGGAACTGGAGCTGCCCTTCGAACGCCAACGGGGCGACTTCAGTCTCTCCACGGACCTGCGCCGCTTCCATCTCGGCCAAGTGCATACGCTGCTCAGCCAGACCTACTGGGCCGCCGGCATTCCCGAGGAAACCGTGGCCCGGTCGCTCGCCAATTCGCTGTGCTTCGGGCTGTTCCACGGCCCCGAACAAATCGGGCTCGCCCGGGTCGTCACCGACCGCGCGACCTACGCTTACCTGTGCGACGTGATCGTGGCCGACCCCTATCGCGGCCAAGGGCTGGGGCGCTGGCTCATCGAAGGCGTGCTGGCGCATCCGGACCTCGCGGACGTGCGCCGCTTCCAGTTGGTGACCCGGGACATGCAACCGCTCTACGTGCCCTTTGGTTTCCACGTTTCCGCGCATCCGGAACGGCACCTGGAAATCAGCCGGCCGAATCTCTACGGGAAACCGACGGCGTAAGTTCCGCGTCGCCGCGAGCTACTCCCCGTCCACCCGCTCGATCTTCGCGCCGAGCTTTCGGAGCTTGTCTTCCATGCGTTCGTAGCCGCGGTCGAGGTGGTAGATGCGGTGGACTTGGGTTTCGCCCTTCGCCGCCAAACCGGCGATCACCAGCGCGGCGCTGGCCCGCAGGTCGCTCGCCATCACCGGCGCGCCGCTGAGCGGTTTGCCCCCCTTCACGATGGCGCTCGGGCCTTCGATGGCCACGTCGGCGCCCAACCGCATCAGCTCGGCGACGTGCATGAAGCGCGATTCAAAGATGCGTTCCGTGATCACGCTAATGCCCGGCGCGAGACACATCAGCGCCATGAACTGCGCCTGCACGTCGGTCGGGAAACCCGCGTAGGGCAGCGTCGTCACGTCGGCCGGCTTCAGTTTGCCAGGGCGCGTGACGCGCAGGGCGCCCGCCTTGCGTTCCACCTTCACGCCGGCCTCGCGCAGCTTGTCGAGGACCGCGGCGAAGTGCTCCGGTCGCGCCCCATGGATGATGACGTCACCTTTGGTCGCGGCGGCGGCGCAGATGAAGGTGCAGGCCTCAATGCGGTCGGGAATCACCTCGTAGTCGGTGCCGTGCAACTCTTTCACGCCGGTGATGGTCAGCGTTGGGCTGCCGATGCCGGTGATCTTCGCGCCCATCGAGACGAGGAAGTTGGCCACGTCGCAGACTTCGGGTTCGCACGCGGCGCTTTCGATCACCGTGACGCCAGAGGCCAAGGCGGCGGCCATCATGATGTTCGCCGTGCCGAGCACGGTGGGGCCGGCGCGGCCACCCAGGAAGATGGTGGTGCCCTTCAGCCCCTTCGTCTTCGCGCGAATGTAGCCGGATTCGATCTCCAGCTTGGCGCCCAACGCGACGAGGCCCTTAAGGTGCAGGTCGATCGGCCGTGTGCCGATGACGCAGCCGCCGGGCAGCGACACGCTCGCCTCGTGGAGGCGGGTGAGCAGCGGGCCAAGGATGCAGATGCTGCCGCGCATCTTGCGGATCAGGTCGTAGTCGCCGAACCCCTTCAGCTTGGCCGCGCGGACCGTGAGCGTGCCCGCCTCGAACTTCACCTCGGCGCCGAGCGATTCGAGGATCTTGACCATGAAGCGCACGTCGCTCAGGTCGGGAACGCGGTGGATGACGCAGGTGTCCTTGGTCAGCAGCGCCGCCGCCATGAGCGGGAGCACGGCGTTCTTGGAACCGGATACGGTGACTTCGCCGCGCAAGGGCGTGCCACCTTTGATCAGAAAACTGTCCATGTGAGGACGGGCCCGGACAACGAACTTCGGCCGCTGGGTCGGCCTTCAGTCGCGAACGGGTGCGCGCACGATGAGAATCCGGTCGCGGCCGGACAAGTCTTTCTCCACGGCTTCGATCAACCAGCCGGCTTTCCCGAACAAATCAACGAGAGCCGAGGCCTGGCCGTCGCCAAATTCGGCCAGCAACGAGCCGCCGGGCCGGAGCCAGGCCAACCCTTCGGTCGCCAATCGCCGGTAGCAGTCCAGTCCGTCGTCACCGCCGACCAAGGCCAACCGCGGGTCGTGCAGGCGAACTTCCGGGTCCAGCGTCTCGACTTCGGCGGCGGGAATGTAAGGGGGATTCGTGACGATCAGGTCGAATGGAGCACGGCCTGACCTTGCCCCCGACTGCTCCCTCGGCCCGAGAGGCACGAACGGGGAGAGGGTTGGGGAGAGGGGACTACTGAGCCGTGGCGGCACCTCCTCTCCCCGCCCCTCTCCTCCACCCCGAGTGGAGGAGAGGGAGTCCGCTGGGCACCTATTCACGGACACAGCGTCTAGTTGCGCCCCATTGAGCGGAGTGCGGACGGTCAGGTCCGCGGGCATACCCGGCGGCACCGCAAGCGGCGCATTCTCTCCTGACTCATTCGCGGCCCCCTCGCGGACCTGTCCGTCCGCGCTCCGTTGCTGTAGGGCGGCAAACCCGTCACCAAGGTGGAACCGGACCCGGTCCGCTAGCAGGTAAGCCGTCGCATTGGCCCGCGCAATCCGCAGGGCGTCGGGCGACAAATCGAGTGCATGCACCTCGGCTGCCGGCACCGCCTGGGCGATGGCGAGCGCGAGGCAGCCGGAACCGGTGCCCCAGTCCAGGACGCGCGGGGCCGCGGCACCGGCCAGCCGCTGGATGGCCAGTTGCGCCAGCACTTCCGTCTCCGGCCGGAGCACCAGCACGTCTCGGGTGACGTGCAGTTCAAAGTCCAAGAACGGCGCCCAGCCGAGGATGTGCTGGATCGGTTCGCGTGTGCTGCGGCGCGCCAGCCAATCCGCCAGCTTCTCGCGTTGCCCCTCGGTCAGGATGTCGTCGCGCTGGAGCCACAGGTTCAGCCGGGGTTCCTCCCGCAGTTGCGCCAGCATCATCTCCGTTTCCAGCCGGCCGGAATCGATCCCCGCCGCCAAGAGCTGCTTTTCCCCCGCCAAAATGGCCTCGCCAATGGTCATCTCGGTGAGCGTCCGGGCGAACCCGGCACTGTGGCAAGCAGAGTCACCGCTCACAGGGCACGAACGCCTTTCGTCGGGTAGCCTTTCATCGAGAGGCACATCAGGAATGGGCCGCCAGCAAGAAGTGCTGCCGGCATCTTGCCGGCAGAGGACGCGCCTAACCGCGAACCGTCGGTGTGCAGTTCATCCGCCCGGTGGCAGCCCCAAGGCGCAGCCTTGGCGGGCGGAGCCCGCCACCGCGGCGTGTCCGTGACCGCGCGCCGCGGCCAACCTTCCGGCGGTGAAAATTGACCGGCACGAACAACTCCATAGCCCGGCCGGGCGAGCTGCCCGGGACTGCCGGCAAGATGCCGGCAGCACTTTGGTGGCGCCCGTCCCGCAGACGGAGGCCAAATGCGCTCCCTTACACCCAGCCAATTGACGGATGCCATCGGCCTCACGATGCTCGCCGCCCGTCACCCATGAGCGGTTCAATTCCGACAACGGCCGACTTCCTCCGTTTCCTGCGCACGTCCGAGCCGCCCGAACTGGGCGCCGGGCCGCGGGCCGGCGTGCAGTCTGCCCGCGACCTGAACGCCGCATTGGATGCCTGGTTCGCCGCCCACGCCGTGGCCCCGGAAGTCGCGACCCGACTGCGCGCGCTCACCTTGCTCTACCACGATGAGCACGACGCGGCCCACGACCTCGTACAGGACCTGACCGACCGCGACGGCGCGCTGCTCCACGCGATGTTGCACCGTCGGGAACCCGATTACTGGAACGCGAAATATTGGCTGCGACGCACCGACCAACATCCGGTCTACCTCACTTTGGCCGAGCGGATGAAGGCGCTCGCCGAAGGGCCGGACGAACTCCGGCTGGCCCGCCACCTTACATTGCCCGGCGCATTTGATCCCTTTGCGTTCGTGGACCTCTGCGAACAGTTTGCCCGCCATCCCGCCACCGATCCGCAGGTGGCCTGGCTCCGGCGCGTCCAGCAGGCCAAGTTCGAGGCCGTCGCGGAACACCTCCTGGCTGCGTGAACGAAACCGCCACGGTCCTCTCCGCGGTCCTCCCGGTGTTCTGCCTCGCCGCGACCGGCACGGCGCTGCGCAAGGTCGAATGGCTCACCGAGGAGGCCGATGCCAGCCTCATGCGCGTCGTCGTCAACGTGCTCACGCCGGCGCTCATCCTCGACAAGGTCCTGGGCAATGCCGCGCTGCGCCGGCCCGAAAACCTGTTCCTGCCGCCGGTGCTGGGTTTTCTCGGCGTCGCGGTCGGGGTGTGGCTCGCCTGGTTGTTGCGCCGGCAAGCCGAGCCCGGCTCCGAAACCGTCCAACGCACCTTCGCCGCGGCCACGGGCATCCAGAACTACGGCTACGTGCCGCTGCCGCTGATCCTCCAGCTATTTCCCGGCGACACCGCGGGGGTGCTATTCGTCCACAATCTCGGCGTGGACATAGGCATGTGGACGGTCTGCCTGATCGCCCTCGGCCACGGCGGCGTGCGGGAGTGGCGCAAGCTGTTGAACCCGCCCATCGTGTCCATCGTCGCCGCGCTCGCGCTCAATGCCCTCGGCGCCGGGGATTGGCTGCCGAAGTTCGTCCGGACCACCGCGCACATGCTGGGCGAATGCTGCTTCCCGCTCGCGCTGGTGCTGATCGGTGCGACCATGGCGGACTCCTTCCGGGAACTGCGCCAAGGCTTCGGCCTGCGCGTCAGCGCGTGGAGCTGCCTGCTGCGGCTCGGCGTGCTGCCCGTCGTCCTGCTGGGCATCGCCCACTTCGTGCCCGCCTCTCGCGAACTCAAGCAGGTGCTCGTGGTCCAGGCCGCGATGCCCGCCGCGGTCTTCCCGATCATGCTGGCCCGTCATTACGGTGGCGACGCGGCCGCGGCCATCCGCATCGTGATCGTCACTTCGTTGCTGGGCTTCCTGACGATTCCGTTTTGGCTCCGAATCGGCCTGCAGGCGGTCGGCTTCTAGCCCTTGCCGAAACACCAGGAACGGTAGGACAGCTCACGGATCCGAAGCGCCTCATGCACCCGTGATCCCGTGACCCCGGCGAAGTCACGCCCCAAACCGTGCAGGAAACGCGGCAATCGGGCCGCGACCAGCGCCTCGCTGCGCGGGGCGTTGCATTCCATGCCCCGCAGCACTTCGTCACGGATGTCCCGGGTCCGCACCACGGTCAACGGCGCCCCGGCGATCGCCTGCTCCCACGCCGACACCTGGTCGCGGAACCGGAAGTCCGCGTAAAGCAAGTGGCCGCCGGGCCGCAGGACGCGGGCAACCTCCGCGAGAAAGCCCGGAAAGTCCGGGTAACAATGCGACGCCTCCACATTCAGGACCACATCCTGCGATCCGTCCGCGAACGGCAACCGCTGGGCGTCACCCACCACAAACTCCAGGCCAGGCACCCGATGACGTCCCTGACAGAACCGGACCCCGGCCGGGTTCAGGTCGAGCCCCGTGTAGCGGGCCGGTTGCAAGGTGCGGGTGACCCACGACGCGCCCCCACCATGACCGCAGCTCACCTCCAGGACCTCGCATCCCCGCAACTCCACCTGTGTGGCCACATGGTGATACAGTTGGATACAGGCACGATTCGGTTCGTCCTCCGGCGCCAACACGACGCCGAGCGGCGCCTCGGTTTCGAAGGCGTAGTTCAGGAATAGCACTTCCTCACCGCGCAGCCG
>JBEISV010000384.1:0-4765 GCA_040375265.1 Verrucomicrobiales bacterium | reverse complement strand
TCACGCTCTTCCGCCCGAACAGCAACAGTTGGCGGGTGAGGGCCGCGGCCCGCTCGGCTGCTTGCAACACCTCCTGCGCCAGTCCCAGCTCGTCCGGCGGCAGCATCCGCGAATCGAGCAGGAGCGAGGTGTTGCCGTGGATGATCGTGAGGATGTTGTTAAAGTCATGCGCCACCCCGCCGGCCAGTTGGCCGATGGCTTCCATCTTCTGCGATTGGCGTAGTTGGGCCTCCAAGTTCTGGCGGGTGGCATCGGCGCGGTTGCGTTCGGTCACGTCGCGCCCCAGGACGAGGAGCGCCTTGCGTCTGCCGTCGTGGTTGAACATGGGGAGCTTGCTCACCTCGAACTCCCGGACCTGCCCATCCGGGCCGGGCACCCGCTCGTCGCTGAACTCCAGCTTGCGTGCGGACCACGCCCGCTCGTCGCCGGCGACACATTCGGCGAGAATGACGGACAATTCGGGCTGGGCGACGCCAAGTTCGAGATCCGTCCGCCCCCGCCAGTCGACGTTTTCGATGCGGAACAGCTCCCGGGCCACGCGGTTGGTGATCATCCAACGCCCCACCGCGTCCTTGAAAATGATCACGTCCGGGATGGCCTCGACGAGACCCTCCAGATTCTCATTCACGGCCCGCAAACCCTCCTCCGCCCGGACCCGGAGCGTGACATCGCGGAAGCTCCAGACCCGGCCGATGGGCTTCCCGTTGATCCGCTGCGGGATGGAGTAGCGCTCGCCGATGCGACCGTCCTTGAAACGCAGCAGGTCGAAGCTCGCCGTGTCCGGGCGGGCATAAAGTTCCACCACCTTCGCAATGAAGGCGTCCGGATCTTGCAGCCGGCTCAGCACATGGCGCATGGCCGGCTCGTCGTCGCCGGCCGTCACGATTTCCCGCCGGCGCGCAACCGGCACCAGTTCGACCGGGAACTGCCAGAACTCCAGGAATTGGAGATTGAAGTCTACGATCCTGCCCTCGAGATCGACCACGAGGATGCCGTCCGCCGTGGATTCGAGCGCGGCCCGGGACAGCGACAGCGAATGTTCCAGCTCCCGCTTGGCGTTCTTGCGTTCGGTGATGTCCACGTGGGTGCCGACGAGCCGGTTGGGCCGGCCCTGCAAATCCCGGGTCAGCGTGGCGCGCGACAGGATATGCACCCAGCGCCCATCCTTATGCCGCAGGCGGAACTCGACCTCCATGCCACTCTGCTGCCCATCCCGCAACCGGCCGACGGTCTCCAGCACCGCGTCGACATCGGCCGGATGAACCAGACCCCGCCAGGTGTCGAACCGGTTCTCCAGTTCCTCGTCGGCATAGCCAAGCATTGCCTTCCACCGCGGCGAAAAATAGACCGCGTCGGATTCAAGGTCCCAATCCCACAACCCGTCGTTGGCGCCCGTCATCGCCAGGCGGAAGCGTTCCTCGCTGAGCCGCAACGCCTCCGCCGAGCGGGCGCCGGAAATGCAGACGGCCGCCGTCTGGGTCGCCGCGGCAACCAGCCGGCGATGCTCGGCCGGAGGTTCGCCGATCCGGCGGTAGTAGATCGCGACGGTGCCGAGCACCCGACCCAAGGGATCAAAGACCGGGGTCGACCAACACGACTGGAGGCCGAATTTTCCCGCCAAGTCCCGATACGCCGCCCAGACCGGATCCGTCGAGATGTCGGCGACCACCACCGGCTCACGGCGGAAGGCCGCCGTGCCGCACGAACCCACCGTGGGCCCGATTTCGATGCCGTCGATCGCCTCGTTGTATTCCGCCGGCAGACTAGGAGCGGCCCCATGCCGCAGGCGGCGTCCGTCCGCGTCGAGGACCAAGATGGAGCAAAGCAATCCCTCGGCCTGCGCCTCGATCAGCCGGACCAGCCGGTCCAAGGTTTCACCGAGGGCCGCGCCCCGGGCGATCATGCCGATGACCTCCGTTTCGCCCGCCTGGAGCGCTTCCGCCTGCTGCCGGGTAATGGCGGCGCCGAGCATGTCCGCGACGACCCGGAGCGCCTCCATGTCGGACGCCAGCCACCGGCGTTCGTGCAGGCATTCGTCCAGTCCGATCATGCCCCACCAGCGCCCGGAGACAAACAGGGGCATCAACACCACTGAACGGACCCCCTGCGGTTCCAATACCGCCCGCTCGGATTCGCCCGCTTCCGTCAAGGTCAGGGGCACCGGCCGACCGGCGGCGAGCTCTTCCCGCCAGTGTCCGAGGCCGGCGGCATCGTAAGGAAAGTTCTGAAGGTTGGGATTGGTGATTTGCCGGACGATCCCGGCGGCGCACCACTCGAACCGCTGGCTGGTGAGGAGTTCTCCCGCCGGTCCCGAATGGTTCTCGAACAGGTAGGCGCGGCTGACCTGGGCGGCGGCGCCCACCCGGGCCAGCACGGCATCGGCCGCAGTCGCCCAATCCGGCGCCCGGAGGAACTGTTCCCCGGCGAATTCCGCCGCCGCCAAGATCGCGTCGCGGCGGGCCAGCTCGTCCTGTGCCTGCTTGCGTTCGGTGATGTCGGCCGCGGCGAAGAGCAGATTGATCCGCCCGTTCAGCTCAACGCGATCCACCGATACCAGCAGCGTCAGTTCGGCCCCGCTCTTGGCCCGGATCCGGCATTCCCGGGCCAACACCGACTGCCCGGATTCCAGGTCGCGGATCAACTGCGCCCGCTGCTCCGGATGAACCCAGAGGCCGGTTTTCGAAGCCGGAAATTGGTCCAACTCTTCGAGTTTGTAGCCGAGACGTTCGGTGAAATGGCGATTGATCGCGAGGCATTTGCCCTCCGGGAAGGAACTCATCGAGTGCAGCACCGGGCTGGCCTCGAAGATGCGCTCGAAGCGCCTTTCACTCTCGACCAAGGCCCTTTCCGCGACCTTCCGGTCGGTGATGTCCGTCGCGATGCCGTTGACTGCCACGACCCGCCCGTGCGCGTCCCGCACCGGGAAGGTCCGGCTCCAAATCCACCGCTCCGTGCCGTCACGGTGGGTGATCCGATATTCCAACGGATGTCTCGTCCCATCGATTTCCCGGGCGATCGCCTCGTCCAACCGGGGGCGGTCGGCGGGATGAACCAGGTCGCGCAACGCCGACGGGTTCGCCAGGAAGTATTCCGCGGGGTAGCCCGTCACCGTCGCCACCGCCGGGCTGATGTAACTCGCCAGTTGGTCCCCCGGAAGGGAAGTCCAGAAGATCTGGTCCATGGACTCCACCAGGGAGCGAAAACGGACCTCGCTCTCCTCCCGCGCGAGCTGGGCCTCCTTGCGCTGCTGCGCCGCGCGGCCCGCCTCGATCAGGCCGACGCAGGTGGCAAACAAGGGCGCCAAGTCGGTCAGCAGGCCGGCCTCAAATCCGCCCGGACGGTTCGCCAGGCCGATCATGCCCACAAGCTGGTCTTCCAGCTTCAGCGGCACCCCCATGAACGAATTCAGCGGCGGGTGTCCCGGCGGGAGGCCGCCGCGGCGAGGGTCCTGCCGCGGCTCATTGGCGATGACCAGTTCGCCGGAAGTGATGACCGCCCCGAACAAGGTCCTGAGATTGGCGAAGATCAGCCCTTCGGCCTCGTGGCGGGCAAAAAGCTGCCGGGTGGGTTCGTCCCAGGCGATGTTGGTCAACGCATGGACCCGCAGGTAGGGATGCCCCATCGGGTCCACGGGAATCTCCCCGATGAAGCCGAACTCGCTGCCGGTCAACTCCAGGACCACGCCCAGCAATTGGTCCAACGCCGCCTTGAGCGAATGCCCAGCGATGAACCGCAACTGGGCTTCCTGGATCGCTTCCAGCAGGCGGTGCTGGCGGCGTTCGATGGCCTCGGCCCGCACCTGTTCCGTGATGTCGAGGGCGAACCCGACGACACCCACGATCTGACCGCTGTCGTTGCGGTAGGGAAATTTGTCGGTGCGCATCCAGCGGTCGCCTTGCGCGGTCGCCAGCTGCTCCACGATTCCCCGCTTCGGGCGGCCGGTTTGGATGACCTCCCGTTCGTCCCGGTAATAGTCCTCGGCGTAAGGGGAACCGTTGTCCGTCTCGGTCCTGCCCTCGACGTCCTCGCGCCGGCGTCCGGTCACCCGCAAAACCTCCTCGTTGACCCGCAACATGCGGTGCTCCCGATCCTTGTAGAAGACAAACGCGGGCACCGAATCGAGGATCATCTGGAGTTCCGCCCGCTGCCGCGCCAGCTCGCTTTCCGCCCGCCAGCGGTCGGTGGCATCGAGCAGCAGCCCATGCCAGAGGGTGCTGCCGTCGGGCTCCCGTTCCGGAGCGGACCGGCCTTCGACCCAGATGACCCCGCGGGTCGGATGTTGCACCCGGAAGAGGGCATGCCACGGCGACAACGTTCGGGCCGATTCCCGGATCGATTCCTTTACGCTGCCGCGATCCTGCCGGTGAACCATTTGGATGAGCGGACGGACATCGGCCGCCACGTCCGCCGGCTTCACGGCGAACAGTTCTTCCAGCTTCGGGCTGGCGTAGGGCATCTGGGCCGTGCCATCGGGGCGAAGCCGAAAGCTGTAGATGGCCCCCGGCACGGCCAGTGCCAGTTCGGCGACCCGATTTTCGGCGCGGCCAAGTTCCGCCTGCGCTTGGGTGCGTGCCGCGGCCTCCAACTCCCACCGACGAAGCTCGCGCCGGAGGACGAAAAACAGGAAAGTCCCGGTCACCCCGATGAAACCCACCCCCTTCACCATGCCGAGGCGGACCAGCACCTCCGGGTCGGATACCAGGCGCGGCAACAACCAATCCGACGCGACGATCCAAGCCAGGCCCGCCCCGACATAGAGCAGGCT
>JBEISV010000438.1:0-4162 GCA_040375265.1 Verrucomicrobiales bacterium | reverse complement strand
TACCGAAGCCGGCTCGCTGCATCCACTGAGCTTCACCTTCGCGGCGAACGAACCGGTCTACCCGCTGCGGCTCACGGGCGTGGGTAACGGCAACCTGGAGGTGGACCTGTTCGTCTTCGGCCCGGAGCGGGCAAAGGCGCCTGGCTTCAAGGTCCGCGACTGTCGGCAGCCACAATCCCCGCCGAGCGATCCGATCGGAAAGGAACGATGGTGGAGAATGTCTGAAAGATTGCCGCTGGACCACGACGCCCTGCGTGACGCGGCGGGAAACGCCGCTTTCGTGACGCGCCTGCAAGGCACGCTGACGCCCGAGCAGATGCGTCAGGATGCGGTGATCCAGTGGGACGGCTTCGGCGAGGTGCGGGATGTGCGTTACAGCCATCTTGGCGCCACGTTGACGGTGTTGAACTGGACTGGCAGCGCCTTGTGCCTGTTTTTTGTCGGCCTAGCCGCGGTCGCCCGGCGCCGCGGGATGGAACCAATCCGCTACGCGAAAGCGATGGTGGCAGCGATTGCGACCGCCGCGACCGCCACGGGGATCAGCTACACGCAATTGGAAGTCGTTCCGGTTACGTTGGAGCCGCGCTTTGCCCGCTGGGTCGATTTCAGGAATCAACAACTCGCCGTGCGGATCGCACTAACGGATGAACTCGGCACCAATGCTCCCATTACGGTGGATGCAGTCCGCGAAGCCCTTCGGCGCGGCTTGCCGTTCGCCCTGACCAACGGACTCAGCCGGCCGCCGAAGCTCCTGATCCGCGAGGAAGATTCCCCCTACAACTACACCCTCCGGCAGGGCTCCAACGGCGTGGAACTCCTGCTCTACGACGACTTCGGCCGAGCGGTGGCCGAACCGGTGATCCCATGAATCCGGCATCCGCTCAATTGGGACTGAGCCGATGGTGTGGGCAGCGTTTTCGAAAATTCGTTTAGGCCGCGGGCCGCCCGACAAGGTCCTCAATACTCCCGCCATGTCTCCCTGGATAGAAGCCATCCTCACGCTGATTGCGGCCGCAACCGGTGCGGCCTTGGGCTGGAGTTGCACCCGGTTGCCTCGGCATTGGTGGCTCGTGGGTTATCTCCTACCGCTGACCGTCATCGTGGCGTTGGCGGTTGCTGTGCGCCGGCCGGAGTGGGCATTGCACCCGCTGCTGGCCTGGGTCTTTGTCGGCCGCTGGAAGCTCAGCCTCATGGCGACGGTCGTGGCGATGATCTTCAGCGCCTTGATCCCACGATTGCCGCAGGCCCGCGAACGTCGGGCGCTGGGGCTCCAGGTGGCAGTTGCGGTGGTCTATTTCTCGGTTTGGCCGGCGGTCGCCACCGCGGTGAACCGTCCGTTCCTCGCAACGCTCGCCACCCGCATACCCGCCGACGGCATCTGCCGGCAGAGCACGGATTACACCTGCGGTCCCGCCGCCGCCGTCACCGCCCTGGGGCGGCTCGGGCTGAAGGCCGGGGAAGGGGAGCTGGCGCTGCTCGCCGGCACCAGCACCGCCACGGGCACGCCGCCGGACGTGCTCGCTCAGGTGTTGAACCGCCGTTTCGGCGCCGACGGCTTGCGCGCGGAGTTGCGGCGTTTCCGGTCGGTGGACGAGTTGCGCGCGGCCGGCCTGACGTTGGTGATCGTGAAGTTCGGCCTGTTCCTCGACCACTGGCTCACGGTGCTGGAAGTGACCGACCGCGAAGTGGTCGTGGGCGATCCGCTGAGCGGCGAGGTGCGGCTCACGCATGACGAGTTCCTCGCCCGCTGGCGGTTCATCGGCGTGACGCTGAGACGAGAACCGCGCTGACGCCGGCCGCCGATGTCCGCCGGAAACTGGCGATGGCACGGAATCGGTTCCCGGCTACGCTCGGCCCGTGCAGAGCCTCGGGGAAAAGTTCGATGCCGCCGCCCAGTCACCGTTGAACACGGTGACCATTCCGGACCTGTGGCAGCAGCAGGCGGTCGTCGCGTTGCGGGCCGGTAAGGACGTCGTCGTCCAGGCCCCGACCGGCGCGGGCAAGACGCTGGTCTTCGAGGCGTGGTCCAACCAGGGGCGGCCCAAGGGGCAGGCGATCTACACCGTCCCGACCCGCGCGCTGGCGAATGACAAGCTGGCGGAATGGCGCGGGCGCGGCTGGAACGTCGGCATCGCCACCGGCGACCTGGCGGAGAACCTCGACGCGCCGGTTCTCGTCGCGACGTTGGAGACCCAGAAGAACCGCCTGATCCGTGGCGACGGCCCCACGCTGCTGGTGATCGACGAATACCAGATGCTCGGCGACGAGGACCGCGGCCTGAACTACGAGCTGGCCATGGCCCTCGCGCCGGCCCAAACCCAGTTGCTGCTGCTGAGCGGTTCCGTGGCGAACCCGCATCACATCGTGAAGTGGTTCCAGCGCCTCGGCCGCGAAGCCGTTCTTGTCCGGCACGAAGTGCGCCCGGTGCCGCTCGAAGAGGTCTTCATCAACGACCTCAGCTACCACCTGCCGAACGAGATTCGCAGCCATTGGGCACGGGTCAGCGCCAAGGCGCTCGCGGAAGGCCTGGGGCCGGTGCTGCTCTTTGCGCCCCGGCGCCAGTCGGCCGAATCCATCGCCGCCGAACTTGCCCGGCAGTTGCCGAATCCCAATCCGCTCAACCTCACCGAAGAGCAGAAGCATCTGGTCGGCCCGCACTTGGCAATGCTGCTGAAAGCCCGGGTGGCCTACCATCACAGCGGCCTCAGCTACGCGGCCCGAGCGGGCGTCATCGAGCCGCTGGCCAAGTCCGGCCAGTTGCGCGTGGTCGTGGCGACGATGGGCCTGGCCGCCGGCATCAATTTCTCGCTCCGTTCCGTGGCAGTCACCGCGCATTCGTTCAAGCGCGACGGCCAGGAAGTTCCCATTCGGCCGGACGAAATCCTCCAAATGTTCGGCCGGGCCGGGCGGCGCGGACTGGATGAGACCGGCTATGCCTTGGTGGACCCCGACCAGTTGCGGATGCGGGACGGCCAGCCCGCGCACCTCGCCCGCAGCAACATGGTGGATTGGAGCGCCCTGCTGGGCCTCATGCACGCCGCGGCCGCGTTGGGGCGCCGGCCGTTCCATGAAGCCGTGCGCGTGCAGGAACGCCTCTTCACGACCAAACCCATCGTGCTCGGCGTGGAAAGTTCGCTTAAGCACCCCGACGTGCCCTGCGGCTTGCACACCGATGCCGAACGCGCCCGCCATGTCCGGCGGAAGACCCGGGAGATGCTGAATTCGCGCGGCGAATGGGAACGGTTTCCCGCGCCGGTGGACCAGCGGTTGGCCGACATCCGTGTGCCCCGCTACGCCCAGCTTCCGGCGACCGAAACGGTGTCCGCCGACGAGACGGCGGCGCCGCCGACCTTCACGGTCACGCTGGTGCCGCTGCTTCAGGATCGGCAGAGCCTCGAACGCATCGAGAAGGAGGAATTGATCTCCCTCGCGAGCGGCGACTTCGGCCGGGCGGTCAAGGTGGCCGAACGTTTCGGCGACGACGGCATCCAGTTGTCGCGCTGGATTCGGCGCATCACCAACTGGCATGGCCGCGAAACCCGGCTGGAAGTTTGGCGCGAACTCGTCGTGCCGCTGGTCGAGCGCGCCTTCCGGGAACTGAAGCAGCCCGTCGTGCGGTTCATCGAGGAGCCGGAACAGATCCTCGCCTTGATCAGCCTCGGAGAGCAGTCCGTCAGCGTGCCGGTGGATCGCCATGGCGTGGCGCTGTTCAAGCCGCGCGAACGCGACGTGCCGACCGAGGATTGTGCGGGCTGCGCGCTCAAGGTCACTTGCCGGGCCCTGACTTCGGCCGCGGGCACCGCCCTGTTGTGGCGCCGTCTACAGTTGGTTGAGGCCGACGGCCGGCCCACGCGGCGCGGACGCCTGGTCAGCTTCTTCACGGGCAGCGACGGACTCGCCGTGGCCGCGGCTTTGGAGGATGCCACCTACCCGTTGGAGGAACTCATCTACGACCTGGCCAATCTGGACGCGGGCTTCCGGTTCAGCGGTTACGAGGGCCGCTTCGGCGGCCGCCTTGCCGTGGCCTGCCGGCAAGCGTTCGGTAACCTCAATGTGGCGGGCTACCTGGAGAACGGACTGCCTGGCAAATACGGTGCCGGTGCGGAGTCCGTGGTGCAGGCGGTGCACAAGAATCCGCTCAACAAACACCGGTTCGTCACCG
>JBEISV010000600.1:0-2655 GCA_040375265.1 Verrucomicrobiales bacterium | reverse complement strand
CTCGACGCGAAGTCCGGCACGATCCATTACAGCGAACGGCTGGGCGGCGAATTCTCGGCCTCACCGCTCGTGGCGGGCAACCGGCTCTATTTCTTCGACCAGCAGGGCAACACGTCCGTGGTCGCGGCGGGGAAGGAGTTCCGGGTGGCGGCGAAGAGTTCGCTGGGCGACGGTTTCATGGCCTCGCCCGCGGTCATGGATGACACCCTGTTCCTCCGCTCGAAGACCAAGCTCTACCGCGTCCAGAACCAGTCCGCCGCGGCGCGCTGACTGCGGTGCGGCCTACTCGCCGGTCTTGCTGCCGGCCGCTTAACCAACTCCTACTCCGGCTCTTTCTACAATCTCAGTCAGGGAACTTTCGTTATTGCGCCATGAAAGCTTCATTCCTCCTGCTGGCCTATTCATTGCCCGGCCTGCTGGTCGCCGCGCCAATTCAGAATGTGGGATTCGATGACCTTGGCTTCCCCGAAGGTTTTCCGATTCCTATTCCCGGAGATCCACTTCGCTCAGTAACAGAAGAATGGATGGTGCCAGGTTGGGATGTGCCCAATGGGGTTGGCTATAACTACACGCAAATCTTCGGCGAATACTCCAGCCTGCTAGACACCAGCTACCGCAACACCACCCAGCCGGCGAACCCAGTCAAGGTGCCGGTAGTCGGCCAGTTCTCCCTCGGCATCTGGCCGGCCGCGCTGGGAGGCGACCTTCCCTTCGTCCTGAAACAGACCGGCGACATTCCGGCGGAGGCCCAGTCCCTGCGTTTCCTCTACGCCGGCCCGGGCGATTTCAAGGTCTATGTCGGCGGTGCGGAGCGCTTGGTTCATTTCACTGAAAGTTTGCCCAGCGGCGACCCGGAAGTCGGTTCCTTGGACTACTACGTCGTCGATGTCGGCCTCTTCGCAGGGCAGACGACCGAATTGCGTTTCGAGTTCCGCAGCTTCGGCAATCCACCGATAGATGGACCGCCCATTCCCGGCCTGCCCGACGCCAAGTTCCACGTCCTCGACGACCTCAGCTTCAGCCCGCTGCCCGCTGTGCCGGAACCGCAAACGTGGGCGCTACTCGGGTTAGGTGCCGCCGCAGTATTCTGCATCGGCCAGCGCAAAATCTGAACGCTGGTTCCCGTTCCGAATTCGCTGCCCGTTCGTTTCGCCCATACGTCCCTAAACCGCATTCCCGCCACTTCGTCGGCCGAGGATCGCCGGCGCGGCCGATCTACTCGCCGGTCTTGCTGTCGGGCACGCACCAGAGCAGGCCCGGCTTGTTCTGCCGCTGCTCGCGCTGGAAGTCCTCGAACTTGATGAAGTGGACCTGGCCGCTGAAGCCCGTGATGACCGCCCCCTTCTTGTGCCGGCGCCCGATGCCTTCCTGATCGTTGGGATATTGGCTGGCGTCGTGGCCCTGGTTGGGACCCCAGATGCCGCCGAAGTTCTTGATCTCCGGTTCCCACATCACGTAGGCGGCGGGATTGAAGGAAGTCAGCTTGAAGGTGCGCGGGGTGATCCGGGCAAAGGCGCAGACCGCGCCGTTCATGATGTAGCTGGAGATGCGCTGCTGCCGCTTCTGCCAGGAGATGTGGTTGGTCCGGTCGAGCGGGCAGTTGTAAACCTTCCGCTCCTTCAGGTAGGGGAAATACAGGCCGGCCTCGATGAGCGGCAGCTCATTGGTCCGCAGCGGATCCGGCGCCCGGCCGCCGAGCGGCTGATACAACCAACCGCGGTGGCTGTTCTCCCAGTTGGGCCACGGCATGTAGTCCTGGCTGTCCATGGCATACATCTGCACGGCGAGGCCGAGCTGCCGGTTGTTGTTCACGCAGGCGGTGCGCGACGCCTTTTCCTTCGCCGCCGAAATCGCCGGCAACAGCATCGAGGCAAGGATCGCGATGATGGCGATGACCACGAGCAGCTCGATGAGCGTGAAGGCCGCCAGCCGCCGCGGGGAAAGGATCGGGAGGTTGCTCATGGCACGGGGCCCAGCCTGCGGTGTCCGCCGCCGGTTCCGCAAGTGACGTTCCGGTTCCCGAAGACGTCGTCCTTGTCTCAACTTCCCGTCACCGCCCTGGACTCCCTTCACGGTGTCGCTGCCGGCCTGAGTCCGGCAAAAACCGGTTGACCGCCGGACCGCTTCGCCGAGCTTCGGCGGCATCATGAATCCCCGCTTGTTTGCCTCGCTCACGTTGACCGCCGCGTTTGCCTCCGCGGCCCTGGCCGGAGACTGGCCGTTTGTCCGTGGCCCCAAGGGCGACGGTTCGTCGCCGGAGAAGATTTCCAAGAAATGGCCCGACGCCGGTCCGAAGGTGCTGTGGAAGGTCACCAGCGACCGCGGGTTCAGCTCATTTGCCGTCGGCGGCGGCGCGGCGTTCACTTTGGAGCAACGGGACGTGGACGGCGCGTCCCAGGAGGTGCTGGTGGCGCGGAATGCGGACACCGGCAAGGAGTCGTGGGCGAAGCCGCTCGGCGCGGTGAAGTTCGACGGTGGCGGCGATGCGGGCACGGGTGACAACAAGGGCGGCGATGGCCCGCGTTCCTCGCCGACGCTGGATGGCGACCACGTTTACGTCCTCACCGGCAAGCTGGTGCTGGCGTGTTTCTCCGCGAAGTCCGGCGCGGAGCTGTGGCGGCATGATCTGCTGAAGGAATTCGCCGGCCGGAACAT
>JBEISV010000146.1:0-9636 GCA_040375265.1 Verrucomicrobiales bacterium | reverse complement strand
CCCGCCGCGGCCCCGGCCAACCTTCCCTTAGCCAGCGCGGCGCGCCCGGCGGAGGAGGAACCCAAGCGGCCGCCACTGATTGACGCCTTGGAACGGGTCATCGTGACGCTGGAAGCGCTCAGCGAAGCCCGCGAAGGCGACGACCCGATCTGGGGTTCGATGATCAAGCAGGCCATCAAGCGACGGAATCCTGGCTTCAACGAACGCGCCTACGGCTTCCGCTCCTTCAACGACCTGCTGCTCGAATGCCAGAAGCGCAACCTGCTGAAACTCGACGCCGACGAGAAGTCGGGCGGCTACGTGGTGCGATTGGCGGAGTGAGGTGGCAGCGCTAGTGATTTCGTTGCGACCGTTGGGTCGCGGAGTTCTCCACCCCTGGTTTCGTTGCAGGCACAGTTACAGCCACGCCGAACAGAAAGGCGCCATCCGGCGTATCTACTTAGGCAGTAGGCTCTATGCAGAGCAGTGAAACCGTTCCGACGCTAGGGAATCCTCTCCAGATAGAATCCAAAGTCGAACTTCGGTTCCTTGCCTGATCGATGATCAATTCTGAACCTTCGGGTTTTCGAGTGCCCTTCAATCTCAACCGAGAAACCGCCGCGGCTTGGCGTTTCGAAATCTAGAAATAGGTAGTCAGCTTCTCCGGTAAAAAAGAAAGAGGGACGCTCTTGGACGCGTTTCAAATGCCATCTCCCTCTTGCACTCGGAGTTGGGTCTTCCGTCCAAAAGAAAATTCCTGCCGGTAAGTTGGTCGCGACAAAGGAGCCGTCGGCGGCAAGCGTGAGCGAAAAAACCGAGTAGTTGGTGGGGACTAATCCATGGATCGGCTTTCCATTCCATCGATACGTTCCAGCCGTTTCCATTTCATCCAAAACCCCAGCGACAGCCCAGCAGGCTACCGCGAGTGATGCGAAGAACTGAATGGCTGATTTGGCTATGCGCAGCATCGTTAAACCCAGATTCACTCCACCTTCTCCACAACGACTTGGCTCAACCCAGTTTTCCCCACTGGAAATAATCACTCACGGCTTCCACTCCCACTTTTCCCCAAAGAACCCTGCCGCCGTGATGCCGCCGGGCGCACGTGCGGTCACGGGCTTTGTGATGTCCAAAATGGCCCAGTCCGGCAGCTTCGGCGTCTGACGGGCATTGTTGAGGTAGTCGTATTCGCGGAAGGTGAAGCTGCTGTTCACGACCACGTAACGCTGCGGGTTCAGCGGGTTCGGATAGATGAACACCGGCACGAACTGTTCCACCGGATAACCCGCCGCTGGCGTGTGGATGCGGGTCTTGTCCCACCGGATACCCAGTTCGCCCGCCAGCTTGCCGAGCAGCGTGTTGCTCTGCGGGTCGCCCCAGAGCACGAGGTGATGCCGCGCGATGTCCTCCTCCGTGATGGCCGTGTCGTCCTTGATGGGGGCGTCGCCGCGGTAATGCCGGCGCCAGTGCTCGACGGCGTGGGCGAGTTCGTTCGAGGCCCAGTTGCCGACCGTGGCGTTGAGCGGTTGGCCGGTCGGCCGGACAAACAGGAAGGAATCCATGAAGGCGTCGTCAATCGGCCCCTGGAGTCCGTGCTGCTTCCGCAATGCGGCCGGAGGCGCGCCGGAAACCCAGCCCGAACCTTCGCGATGGAACGAGGCCTTCCAGGAACGATCCGTCTGGGGCGGGCCCATTTTGATCCGATTGCCGTCGATCTCGACCATGATTCCGTGCCGCACGTCGAACGGCGCAAGGCCGGGTGGGATATCAAAGGTGATCGCGGTTACGTTTTTGGTGCTGACGACAATGTTGTCACCGTCGGCCGCACAGGTGGCATCCACGCGCGCCGGTTCCCAGTGCGCGCCGAGCGCGTCCACAGTGACCCAGGACATGCGATTGTAGCGGAGCGACGGCGTCGTGAACCGGACCGTTCGGGGAAACACTTCCCGCCCCAGGTCCGCCAACGCATCGATACGGCGATTGAGCTCCGCCTTGGCCGTCTTCTCGTAGCTGTGCGCGGTCTTTGGCCCGATGATGTGGGTGAGTTCCATCCCCTCGGCGGCGAGGGCGGTGGCCATGACGTCGGCGGCCTGCTTCTGCTTGTCGATCTCACCGCTGTAAGCGACGAGCGGGACCATGCTCACGTTGAGCGCGTTGGCGGTGGCATCGTGGAGCGCCCACAGCTTCTGCTCCCACGGCGCGGGCGCGAGTTGCTCGTTCTGGAAGACCTTCAGGAAGTCGGCCGTCTCGCTGAACCCCGCACCCGGCGCCGCCGCGGCCCATTTCGAGGCGTGATGCACGGCGAATTGCCAGCACGAGGCGCCGCCCAGCGAAAAGCCGCGGACGACAAGCCGGTTCTCGTCGATCGGGAACAGCCGTTGCACGTCCTCCAGCGCCTCCCAGGCATCGGTTTCGCCCGCGAAGCGGGAGCCGTTGCAGTAGCGGCCATAGGGATGCAGCACAAAAGCGTTGGCCGGCGCGAACTCGCCCTTGTTGCGCGAACGGTCGTTCACGAAGGCCAGTTCGCTGAGCTGCTCGCCGCGCCCGTGAAACCAGAGATCCAACCGGAACCGGTTAGGCGTGCCGGCGGCGTAGATGTTGGGAATGACCAAGCCGTAAGGCTGCACCGAGCCGTCGATCCGCGACATGTAACCGAGCGCGACCGGGCCGGACTTTTCTAGCCAGGGCGTCTTGCCCTCGCGCAGGGCGGCAATCCGGCGGCGGGCTTCTTCGAGTTGCTCCCGGGCGGCGTTGACCTCGTTGGTGCGGAAGAACTCGTCGTAACGGAGCGCCCAGTCCACGGCCTTGTGGAGCACCTGCACGTCGGGCAGCCGGCCGAGCAGGGCGGGTTTGTTCGTCAGGGCCGTCCGCAGGCTTTCAATCTGGGCCCCCAACTGCGCGACGCCCTCGCCGAGTTCCCGGCGCGCCTCGTCGGGGATGGCGACGCCCGGCCCCGGGATGCGGCGGACTTTGTCGAGCTGGTTGTCGGCCGGTCCGTCGGCCCGAAGGGCAGCCAAGGCGAACGGCAGCAGAAAGGTGAGGAGAAGTCGGCGCATGACGGGAAAGGACGCGAGGGAACGCCACCGGCTTCAACTGGGCAAGCGGCGGTTGCGGGCTTGGCCGATGGGGCTTGCCCGGCCCAAGGTCACGTTTCCCGTGATCAGCCGCGGCCGCCGCTCCGGTTTCAGCGCGGCGCCAAGTCGCGATGCAGCCGCCCGGTCCAGACCGCCCGCAGCAGCCGTTCGGACGACACGGGTTCGGCGACGAGCCGGCTCAGTTGGCCGGCCAGGGTGCTCAGGCCCAGTTGCGCCGCGGCGTGGCCGAGCTGAGACAGGCGATCGAATACCGGGCCGGTCCCATTTGCGCTGCCACGTTCGGCGAGGGCGAGCAATTGATCTTCCACTTCGTCCAACAGCCGGAACGAGGTCGACGATTCCGGGAGGTCCGCCTCGGACTCTTCCAAGTCCACATCCGGTTCCTCACCGGTTTGGCTGGCACCGGCGGCCGGCGCCGACGCTGATGACGAAATGGCACCGATCGCATTGGTGAAAGCGAGGTGCAGCGGAGGTTTCCCGGAACGCAGCAGGCTGAATGGTTGCACGACCAAATCGCCGCCGATCAATTCGGCACGGCCTACCACCGCAGTGCCCGGCATCGCCTCCGCTGAAAGCGTTTCCAGCGTTCGGATGGCGGGCTCGGTGAGGTCGGAGAAGGCGAGGCGAAGTTCCCCCGGGGTGCCATCCAGATCAGTCATCGGCCAGCGCAACGACTGGGTTAACGGATCGAAGGCACGTGCACCCCAGCTGTGCGGTTGCAACACGACGATGGCGGCCAGCGGGTCGCCATCGCGCAGACCGCGGGGACGTTGCTGGGCGAGTCGCGCGGGCAATTCAGCCCACCGATCCGCGGGCACAAGGCCGGTGGGCACGCCAAACGAAGGCGCGAGCACGAGGGCCCGGCTGCGCGTGGAACCGGAAAGGCGAAACGCGGGATTCCGCCGGGCTTGCAGCAGCCGGAACGAACTGCCGGCGAGCTGCTGGGGTGAGGCGGCGCCGTCCCACGGACCCGGCTGGGCAAAGCGGGCGATCGGACTGAAGCCAGTCATCTGATGCCGGGGCCGGGCTTCGGACCAGGTATTCCAACGGCCCGCCGCCGGGTCCCAGAACAACACGGTCAGCCCTTCGTAACCCGAGGCCGTGCGCCAGGGCCAGGCGGCCACACCGTGCAAGATCAGGTGGCCGACCTCGTCGTAGCGGGTCCGGTGCTGTCCTACGAGCTCGGCCCCCGGATGATCCCCGGCAGCCACCAGGGCAGCGACCAACGCGTGGGTCTGGGCCATGCGCCCGAGCAGGCGCCCAAGGTCCGCCCCGGCATCGCGCCGCACCGCGAGCGCGACTTCCTCCGCCAGGCCGCGCGCGGCGAGCGCCAGCCGGGGCAACTGCACACCGAGCGCAGACATGGCCAACGTCGCCCAGCGTTGCTGCATGGCCGGTGAGACCCGGACGAGACCGGTCGCCAGCATCTCCGCGAGCAGGGCGCCGGCGTTCCGGAGCACTTCGGCCCGGGACCGCGGGGCACCGGCCGCCGCGGCCAACACGTCGGCCGACGCGGTGAATTCCCAGGGGATTCCCGCAGCCCGCTGCACCGCGACGACCGCCGCCACGACGAGCACCCGGGCGTCGTGCCGGCCCACCGTCACGATGACGCCTTCCAAGCCGCCACCGGCCGCGAAATGGCACTCCCGGTTGAGCGCGGGAAAACGGACCCGCAATCCGGCCGACCGCTCAATTACCGCGCCTTCGTCCGCCGCCAGCACCAAACCGCCGCGGAACGCCGATCCACCGGCCCACGTCTCCAATTGCGCCGGGCTGAAACCCAGCCACTCGGCGTCGCCCACCGCGGGGGCGGGAGCCGCCTCCCCGGCCCCGGTGGAGTTGGATTTCAGGAACAAAACCGCACCGAGGATGTGCTGGCAGATTCCCGCGGCCGGACAGGAGCAACGCGCCGCCGCCGGTCCGCTGGCAGGCAGGCTTACGGTGAAATCCCCCACCCGGACCTGCAATCGCCCGTCGGCTTCGCCCAGCAATCGTTCCTCCTGACCGCGTTCGTGATCCTTGGTGGCGCGCCGCAACAAACCTTGGCTGGCGAGCGCGGCGAGCGCCGTGTCATCGAGCGCCGCCACGAGGCGGCGCAGGTTGGCTTCCAACGGCGTCATCGCGAGTGGATGAGTTTCGCGAGCCAATCCGCGAGGTGCTTGGGGGTCAGGGCGGCAATCTCCATGCCGGCTTCGGCCAACCGTTCGGCCATGGCGCGGTCATAGATGGGGGTGGCACACTGGTCGAGCGCGGCCAGGCCCAACAGCTTCACCCCAGCCTCCCGAATCCGACGGCAGGTCCGGAGCAGAACCGCGGGAGAAGCGCCTTCGCAGAAGTCGCTGACCAACACCACGACGGTGCGGTGCGGGTTCTCGACGAGCTGTTCACAGTAGGTGAGCGCCCGGCCGATCTCCGTGCCGCCGCCGAGCTGCACGCTCATCAGCACCTCGACCGGATCCTCCGCGTGCGCGCTGAGGTCCACGAGGCTGGTGTCCAAGACGACCAGCTTCACCCGGATCAGCGGCAAGCCCGCCAGGATGCCCGCCATGACCGCGCTGTGGATGACCGAGTCCGCCATGCTGCCGCTCTGATCCACGCACAGGATGACCGTCCAAGGAAGCTGCCGCGTATTGCGGGCGAAGAAGCGCGGCTCCCGCAGGACCACGCGGCGGCGTTCCGGGTCGAAATGCCGGAGGTTGCGGCGCAGCGTGCCGCGCCAGTCAAAGTTCTGGGCGATCCGTTGCGGGCTGTGCCGGAAGCGATTCAGGCGCCCCGCGAGCGCGCGGCGGACTTCCGATTCCAGCTTCCGCCGCAGTTCCTCGACGACTTGCCGGATGATGCGGCGGGCGGTGGGCAGGACCTCGCCCTGGAGTTGGCCGCGGAAGGTCAGCAACGTCTTTAACAGGTCGAGGTTGGGCTCCAGCTTTTCCAGCGTCGCCCGGTCGGTCAGGAGTTCCGTCAGACCGTAACGGTCGAGCGCATGTTTCTCGATGACTTCCACGACCTCGCGTGGGAACAGCTCGCGCACCTCGCCGAGCCACGCCGGGACATTGAGTTGCGTGGGGTCCAACGTGCCGCCGGCCGGCCGGTCGCGCACGCCCCGGCCGGCGTATTCCCGGGAGTAAAGCGCATCCAGGGCGGCCTCCATCCGGGCCTCGCGGGCCGAGCACGACAGCGGCAAGCGGGGCTCGGCAAAGCGCCCGAGCACAAGGCGCCAGCGGGAAAGGGTGCTCATGCGGGCACCTCCAGCCAGTCACCCAGTCCGTCGTCGCGGAGGGTTTTCCTCACCACCGCGTCGAGGTGGAGTGCGGCGAGCATTTCCGCCTCGGAGTGCCGACTGGTCGCCACGAGGCTTTCCCGGCCCTGGCCGCCGTTGAGCTGCGCCACCCGGTCCGCCACCAAGTCGGTTTCCCGCGGGGCGAGGTCCGCGAACGCGAGCCGGAGGTGCGGGAGCCGGGCAATGAAATCGTCGTCACTCCAGCCGGCCAGCAACCGGTCCACCGCCCCGACCAAGGCGGGCTCACGCCAGGCCAGCTCACGGTGAGTGCGCAGCAGTCCGGTCAGGAACTGGACCGCCGCGGTGGCCGAATCGCCGGTGGCGTTCAACGCGCCGTCCAACCGCCGAAGCAGGACCTGCGTGTCGATCCGGCCGTGCGCGTGCAGCAGGCCGTGGACGCCTCCGCGCAGCAGCGCCGGGCCGCTTCCGGCTTCGGCCATGCCGGCGAGCGGTTCCCAGAACAGGTCGGGGTCGAAGGCATCGCCGGGGAACAGCCCGGTGCCCAGGATTTCCCGCAGCCGCCCCACGCTGCCGAGGACGTCGTCCGCCGCTTCGGGCGGAGTCCCGCCCAACTCGCGCAGCTGGAAACACGCCCGCTCCAGTGCGGCCCGCGCGAGCACGGGAATTTCGGGCAACCGATGGGCCTCCAACGGTTCTCGGGACTCCCAGAGCAACCCGAGTTGGCAGAGGGCGTGAGTAAGCGAGGTCAGGCTCGGATCTTCCGCGACCTCGTCCGCGACGAGGCTGACCAAGCGGCCGGCGTGCCGATGCAAGCCCGCCCGGCAGGCTTGCACCAGCAAGGCGACCGCTTCCCCGGCGCTTCGCCCCTTCCCCACTCGCGCCAACTCGCCGGCGGCGTGGAGCAACCGGTTGGCAGCCGCCTCCACGACGGTCGCGCCGAAGACGCCGGCCTCGACCAGCCGGCTTTCGGTGGCCGGTGTCCACTGATATTCCCAGTGTTCATGCAGCCGTTCGAGGCCAGTGCCCCGCACAAAGTCCGGCCCGGCGGTGAGCGCGGCGAAGGGCACCTCCAGCAACGCGAGGCCGTGGAAGAACCGGCTGGTCTCGCGGTGCGCCGCCCGGCGGTAGAGGTCCAGTGCAGGCTTGCGACGGACGGTGTCGCCGACGTTCAGGCGCAGTCGTTCCGCCCGGGAGCGGAAGTCCCGCACCAGCGGCGGCGCCCCGGCGGCGGCGGGCACATCGCCCATGCGGGTGCCGCCCAGAAGGTGCCGGGCCAGTCCCAGGATCAGTTCCCCTTCGGCGTCGATGGCTCCCTTGACGAAACAGCTGCGGATGCCATCGAGCAGATCCTCGCGCAACGGACCGGGATGTCCGCGGAGCTGCGCGATTCGCTGCGCCTGTTCGAGCGCGGCGATCTCGTCAGCGAGGGAAAGCGCCGCAGCGAACTTCTTGGTGCGGGTGAGCCGCCCCAGGTCCATAAGGAAACGGGCGGCAAGGTCAGCGAAGGGGTTGGCAGGTGGGGTCGGCGGGGATGCCGGTCCCGCCAAGTTGGGCGTGCCTTTCACCGCACGCCACAGTTCGTCGTAATAACTCGGCGCAGGCATGCCGGCCGCGTAGCCATTGAGCGCGTCCAGTTGCTCGAAGCTGTAACGCACCACGCACGCGATGGCATCGGCCGGCGCAGGCCCGGGCTTGGGAACCGAAGGGGCCTTCGCCGCTTGGACGAGCGCGGGCAACGCGACCGTGTGGAAACCGCCGGTCACGACCACCACGGACTTCGCCCCGCGCGCCAATTCCCGCCGGATGGCGGAGGCCATGGTCGCCTCACGGGCGAGCGTGCCATCGGCGCGGAGCGCCTCCTCAGAGGCGTCCACCCGGGCGAAATGACACCACGCGGCCACGTCGCGCACGAAACGGTTCGTCGCCTCCCCGGACGCCCCGACGGCCTCGGGTAGGCGAGCCTCGAACAGGTGATCCCAGAGCTCGTTGTGGTCCCGGCAGCCGGCCCGTTGGGCGAGCGCCCGCAGGAAACGACTGTGGGCCAGATGCCGTTCCGCGAGCAGCGATTCGACCCGGGGCGAAACCAGGCCAACCGCGGCGGCGGCTTCCGTCCGGCATTGTTCGGCGAAATCAAGGTCCACGAACCGCAGCTTCGCGCCCAGCTCTGTGCCGACGCGGAGCGCGACCAGTTCGGGCGAGTAATCGCAGAAGGGGTAGTAAGCCGCCCGGCGGATCGCCGGCAGCGCCTGGGTCACAGGATCCGTTTCGCCGACCGCGGCGGCAAAACTGGCGTAAAGTGCGAAGGGCGTCTGCGCCTCCGGATGCACGAGCAACGGGATCAGCGGCGTGAAGCTCGCGGGGCCTTCCACGAGGATGACGCCCGGCCGGCGCGCCCGCAGGAGTCGTTCGAGGTGCAACGCGCAGGCAGGGCTGTGATGCCGGATGGGGAAATAGACGATGCGGTCGGTGATGAGCGAGTCGAGCAGGGCCGTGAGCGTGGGCTCGTCGGCGCCCCGTAGGCGACGAGGTGACGAGTCTCGGACTTCCCCCTTGGAAGCGAGCCCTCTGGCATCGGCTCCAGCCTGGGCGGCCGGACGTTCCCGTTTCGCCGGTTTCACCCGCGCAGCCATTTCTTCGCCTCGTAAAATTCCTGCCAAGTCCGGCTGCCCTTCGCCCGCGCCTTCACCACCACGTCGAAGTAGTGCTTCAGCTTTTTGAGGTCGTCGGGATTGTCCTTGAGCACGGTGCCAAGCAATTGCCGCGCGAGGTGGCCGGGGGCCAATCGGGCGTCGCCGAAATAGGCGGCGTCCAGCGCGGCGGAATGGCTCACCGCGACGGCCTCGGCCGTGGAGAGGACGGTGCTGGGCTTCTCCACCACCGTGCCCTCGGCGGTGCGGCCGTGGCGCAGGTCGTTGAACGTGGTGACCAGCAGCTCCAGCACGTCGGGCGGGCACTCGACCTGCACCGACGACTCGCGGAGCAGCGCCTCGGTCTGGTCCTGGATCAGCCGCAGTTCGAGCGCCCGGTCCGCTAGGGGCGCGACCGTCTCGAAGTTGAACCGCCGCTTCAGTGCGCTCGACATCTCGTGGACGCCGCGGTCGCGCAGGTTGGCGGTGCCGATGACGTTGAAGCCCTTCGCGGCGAACACCACGCCGTCGCCACCGGACAGCTCGGGCACCTGCATCGCCTTGTCGGATAGCAGGCTGACAAGCGTGTCCTGGATCTCCGGCTGGCAGCGGGTGAGTTCCTCGAAGCGGACGAGCGCGCCCGTCTTCATCGCGGTGTAAACTGGGGACGGCACCAGCGCCCGCGTCGAGGGTCCCT
>JBEISV010000170.1:0-8799 GCA_040375265.1 Verrucomicrobiales bacterium | reverse complement strand
CGGTCCAAAACAGTGTTTGCTACGGGTCCGAACGTCTGGCATCTAACCCGCCGCTTCGGTGGGGCCATAGCTCAGTTGGTAGAGCATCTGCTTTGCACGCAGAGGGTCAGGAGTTCGAATCTCCTTGGCTCCACCATTTTTCCTTCTCCGCTCCCTCGGCCGGTTTTCTGAAGGAACGATCGCGCCCGGACCAACTCAATCCAGCGCGTCGAAGAACGCGCGGAGCTTGTTGCCGTCCAGCTGCCCTTCTGTCCGGACGCCGCTGCAAAGGTCCACGCCAAACGGTTCCACTACCGCGACCGCGTGGGCGATGTTCCCCGCCGTCAGCCCGCCGGCCAAAAACACCGGGATACCCGCCGCCTCGCGAATGCGCCGGCTCGTCGTCCAATCGTGCGTGCGGCCGGTCCCGCCCAGCTCCTTGACCGGGAGCGCGGGATTGCCCGAGTCCAGCAACAGCGCCTGGACGTGTTCGGCGGCCTCGCGGGCCAGCTCCAACGCCTCCGCGCCGGTTACGTGGATGACCTGCACCAGCGCGATTCCGGGCAATTCCCGCCGCAGCTCCCGATACACCGCGACGTCCACGTAGTCGCACAGTTGCAGGGTGTTCGTGCCGCACCGCCGCTGTTGGGCAACGATGGCGCTGGCCGAAGTCTCGCTGGTGAGCAGGAACGTGCCGATCGGTGGCGAAATGCGACGGGCAATCTCGGTGATCGCCTCCTCCGCAATCACGCCGGGACCGCTGGGCATCGCGGATACCAGGCCCAAGGCCGAGGCTCCGGCGTCGATGGCCGCCTGCGCCTCCGCCAGCGAAGCGATGCAGCAGATCTTCACCCGGGGGCGGCGCTTCAGGGGAAGAGCTTCGGTCATGCGGACGATTTGTTGCCCCGAGGCGGGACCATCGCAAGCCCTGAGGTTCGGGGTGAAGGCTTCAAAAGTGGGCTGGTGTGAGAGCGAGGATTGGCGTTTAGCGATGCGTGGTGGTCGATGTCTAAAGCGCACCGTCCGCTAACGGTGGGCATCATCGGTCACTCCTGGCTATATCTCCGCGGCAGCCAACAGTCACATCGCCCCGGCGTGTCGAGCGTCTGACCGGCCTCACCGAATTCAGTCTTGGCGCCCCGGTAGATCGGCCCGCGGGAACGTGAGGGTGCCGACGAATTCGCCCGGGCCGGTGCCGCGCTCAAAACGGATTCCCGGATGCTGGGTGGCCAACGCGGTCACGATGCGGAGACCCAGGCCGATTCCCGGCGGATTCCCGGACTGGGTGGCCCGCATCGGATTGACGATCGAGCAACGGACTTCCGACGGACCGACGCCGACGCGGACCACGATGGTTCCCTGGCCGTGTTTCAGCGCGTTGGTGAGGAGGTTGTGCAGCATCTGGCGCAGGAACTTGGGATCAGCCCGGACCCAGCATCCGGGAGCGCATCGCAGTTCGATCCGCCGCTCCTCGCTGGCCGCGAGCATCTGGTAGACGTCGCTCATTTCCGTGACCAACGCGCCGAGGTCCAGCCGCTCGACATGGAGCACCAGCCGCCCCAGCTCGGCCTGGGCGATGAGCAGGGACTGATCCACGTAGTCGGACAGCCGGGCGAGTTCATCCTGGAGCGCCTCGGAAAGGCCGGGCTCGATCTTGCCCGCGGCCTGTTCGACCTGGAGCCGCATCAGGGCGAGCGGCGTGCGCAGCTCGTGGGCCACCTTGGCGGAGAATTCGGTCAGGTCCCGGAAAGAATGCTCCAACCGGGCGAGCAGCGCATTGATTTGCTCGGCGATGGCCCGGACCTCGGGATCAACCTCGGCGACGGTGAGGCGTTGCCCGAGATTGTTGGGACCGATTTGCCGCAGCGCGGTGTTCAGCAGGGACACGGGGCGGGTCGAATGCCGGGCGAGCTGGTAGCCAACCCCCCAGGGCAATCACTACCACGAAGCCGGAGACGGCCAGCGTGCTCAGCATGAGTTCGCCCACGATCTCCCGCACCTCGGCGTCCGAAAAGCTGCCGTGCAGCACCCAGTCGGGGTGATCAGGATGCACCCGCTGCCATTGTTCCGTGCGCAGCTCGTGGTCCAGATGCCGGTAGGCGACGGCGACAAACAGCGTGGTGACGGCGAGGAAGCTGAGGCCGAACCAAAGCGACAGCCGGAGGCGGAGCGAACTCACTGGGTGGCCTCCCGAACGGCGAACCCGACCCCGCGCACCGTATGGATCAGGGGCACGAGGCCCGGCAGGTCCACCTTGTTGCGGAGATAGTTCACGTAGACGTTGACGACGTTGGTCTGGGAATCGAAACGCTGATCCCAGACGTGTTCCACGATGGCGGTCTTGCTGACCGGCTTGGGCGCGGACAGCAGGAGAAACTCGAGCAGCGAGAACTCCCGGTTCGTCAGCGTGATCGGCTGGTTGCCGCGGCGGACAGCCCGGCTCGCGAGGTCCAGCTCCAGGTCGGCATACCGGAGCAGATTGTTGGTCTCGGGCCGTTGCCGGCGCAGCAGCGCGCGCAGCCGGGCGAGCAGTTCGGCCAATGAAAACGGTTTGGTGAGGTAGTCGTCGCCCCCGGCATCGAGGCCACGCACCCGATCCTCCACCTCGCCGCGGGCGGTCACGAAGATTACCGGCGTGGTCACGCCCTTGCGGCGCAGCAGGCGAACCACCGTGAAGCCATCCTTGCCGGGCATCATCACGTCGAGGACGAGCGCGTCGAACGGCTTGGTCTCCGCCAGCCAAAGCGCCTCATCGCCGTCGGCCGCCACGTCCACGGCGTAACCCGCTTCCGTCAGACCCTGGCGGACGTGGCTCAGGACCTTCTTCTCGTCATCGGCGAGGAGCACGCGCATGCCCATGAATTAAGCCGGCGGTCCGCAAAACGCGAGCCGGCGAAGTGGGGCGATCCCCGATTAATCGTTGTCCCCGCGCACGGTCGTCGACGAAACGGCGGCGGCGGACGTCTTCACGCCCACGCCGTGTTCATAGACCAGCTTCCCGCCGGCGTGACCCGCCTCGAAGACACAGTAGCTGGCGACCAACGCCGCCGCGGCTGTGGCTGAACGCAGGGTGAGTCCAAGGGCGTTGGATGACAGCCAACCGGCCGGGGCCGTCGGGGTCCGCCGGCTGACCCAGATTCCGAGGCCAAGGGAAGCCAGGCCTAGTCCGGCTGCGACGGTCGCCGCGGTTTCCGTTCGTTCGGCCCATTCTTCATGGGACTCAAACACGGCCTTCGCCGTCGGTCCGGCCCGCTTGGCCTTGTTTTCGTCATCCTCGCCGGTCTCTGCGGCGACGTAACTGCCGACGGTCCCGAGCAACAGCATGGAAGCGGCCAGCGTCTGGAGGGAGACGCGCCGGATAGCGACGGCGGCGACGGCGATCGCGGCGCCGAGCAACAGCAACACGATGGGGAAGTGCACGATGGCGGGATGCAGAGGACTGGGCAGGGTGAACATTGTGGAGGGTTTCGGTTAGCCCAGCGGTGGCAGGGGATTGCCGCCGCGAGGGGCGAGGGGTGATGGGCGGGAACTGGAACGCCGCCGAAGTTGGGAGGACTTCCGCTCGGTCGAGTCGGCGGTCCCTTGGAGAAACGGCGTCCGGTTCACGACCGCAACGTGGCACGCCCTTCTTAGAAACGGCCCCGTTGCGGATTAGAATTCTCTAATCTCCCGGGATGCGTGGCGGCCGGGATTCACGGGAAAAGACCGGAAGGCGCGGTTGATTTCCCTCGTGGTTTGCCGGCGACGATGATCGGACCGACGGGAGGCAGTCGAAGTTCGAAAATGCCCCGAAAACAGGCCGGAACGTGCCCCTTTGCTTGGCATCCGGTTCCGTGGCACCCCACGACCTTGACCCGTCCACCCGTGAGGCGGCGGCCCCGGTTTGGCACTGCGCATGACGGCTCTCTTTTCCCCGGCGGCGACCCGGTGGGCAGGGCCAGGGCGGCGGAGCGAATGGGCTTGAGTCGAACGACGCGATTCGCCGAACTGATTGCGTGAGAAGCGATACCCATGAGGGGCGAGGGCGGCGAGACCGCTGGGCAGCGGCGAGCTGCCTGGCCGCCGCGCTGGCTTCGCTTTCGTGGGTCCGGATGGTTGTCCTCTTGGTCGTGGCCGTGGCCGACGGGTCCCATTCTCCCCTCGTTGTCGCCCAGGACACAGGCTTCTCGTTGGTCCTGCGACACCGCGACTGCGCCGTGCGAATGGCTTGGGCTGCGGGTTCGGTGTCTTCGCCGCATCGACATGGATTTGCGGCGAACTTGCTGCTGCTCTTGGCCTACGACCCTTCCCCGGAGACGGACCATGTGCTTCAGGTCGGGGAATCGGCCGTCCAACTGGGCTCGGCCTGCGCCGTCTCGACCGGCCCTCAACCGTGCATGGTCGCGCCGGTGCCGGCGGTTGCCTTCATCGTGCCTGGCCCCGGATTTGACCGGATGCCCACCGTGCTGCCGCGCCCGCCGCCGGGACCGCCGGCCCAGCTCACGCAGCTTCGCGCGACCGTCCTGCTGATCTGATTTCCACGCCCGCATCGCGACCGACCTGACCCCAGGCTTGGTGCGGTGCGTTTACCTTGCCCAGCTGCTCCCGATCGGGAGGCAGTTCACCCGTCCTCCGATTATTCCGCCCGACCCGTGTTGTCATGAAATGTGCCGTGTCCCCATCCGCTCTTTGTCCGCGCCAAATTCCGATCGCTGATTTGCCGTTGGCGTCCTCCAAGGTGGGTGTTGGAACGTCCGCGGCTCCGGCTGGGATCGGTCTAGTCGGAGCATGGTCCGGACCGACACCAAACGGTGCGAGAGCGGACCTTCGGTTGGGCCTTAACCGGCCAAAACGCCAGCCGCGTGGGCAAAACCACGGGCTGGCACACCCTTTGCAAACCCCGAAAAACCTCCCGGGCGGCTCGCCCTCCAACCGAGTTCCCACCGGGCGCTCCGATCAATTCCTCATGAAACAGTCTGAAGACAATCTTGCCGCCCGGCCGGGCCGGTTCGCCCGTTGGCTGGCGCTGCTCTGCCTGCTGGTAGCCTCGTCCACCTGGGCCACCGCCCAAGGCCTTTGGCTGGGCAACCCGCACTGGAACATTTCGCTGACCGACTACGGCTACTCGGACTTCCTCCTCGATAACACTCCCGGGTTCGAAGGCCGCGAGTATCTCTCGGGCGAATGGGGCGCCGCGATCGGCTACCAGAAGGGCACGACGACTGTGTCGCCGAAATGGTTGGAACCGCAGTTTGCCTATCCGGACTGGCTCACGGGCTCGCCGTTCCACGTGGTGACGCCGCTGACCCAGAATGGCCTCAATGCCGCCGGCCTGCCCATCGCGTCGTCGGTGATCTCCAACGGCGATCTCGAAATCACCCTGCGCTTCGAGATGGTGGACACGGTTGTGGGTGTCCCCATGGGCATCACGCCCAAGACCTCGGCCAACCCGGCCGAAGCCATAGCCAGCAGCCGTTATGTGCTCAAGCAGACCTGCACGCTCCGGAATACCTCCGGCCAGGCAATCTCCAACCTGCAGCTATTCCAGTTCCTCCATGGGTTGCATTCGCTGCGGGGTGTCTTTGATAACCGGGCCTATCCCGGTGTCTTCAGCGAGTTCCAGCACGACGTGACGTTGGCTGGCATTGACGCGTGGGCGGTGGGCGCGGGCAGTTCCAGTGCCGGGTTGGAGGATTTTCTGAGCTTCCACGCCTCGGTAGCGCCGAGCGCCTTCGAGATTGGCACCTACGGCACGTCGGGGAACGGCGTCGATGATCACTGGAGCGGCAAACCTTCCGACGGTGTGCATTTCTCCGTGGAGAACAACTGGCAGTCGGCCCCCTACAGCACGCGCCAGGGCACGGACAACTTCAACCCGGCCAATCCTTGGGTGTCGGGGGCGCAACGGTGGAACCTCGGGACGCTCGCCCACGGCCAGTCCGCGAGCCTGGACGTGCTGCTCAGTGTCCGCACCGGCACGCTGGTCACGCCCGCGACGCCGGGCGACCCCGGCACCGGCGGCTGCAATGGCGGTTCCAGTGTGCCGGGCGGCATCGACTACGAATTCCCCTCCGTGGATGTGCCGGGCGCATGCTTCGGCGAGTATTCCCAGGCAGACGACGATGAGTTGTCCGTGCGGGTGGCCAATCATGAGTTTGAGCCGCTGGATTTTCCCACTCCGGGCAAACCCGCCCAGATTTGGGATGTGACCTTCAGTGGCGTGTTCAGCGGCAGTGCCCAGCTGACCGTGGGCTATGATCCCAGCATCCTGCCGCCGGGCTTCGACGAGGAGGTGCTCTGCCTCTACCAGTTCGACGGCACGGCCTGGGTCAAACTCCCGGGCACGGTGGACCCGGTGGCCAACACCATCGCGGTCAGCACGCCCAACCTGACTCCCCTCGCGCTCGGTGCCGGTTCGGTGACCACCTACGTCATCGAAGCCACCGCCGTGCCGACCGCAGGCGGCTCAACCAGCGGTGCCGGAACCTTTGTGAACGGCTCCAGCTTATCGGTGGGCGCGGTGCCGGTGCCGGGTTACGTGTTCGTCAACTGGACGGAGGGCGGCGCACCGGTGAGCACCTCACCGAGCTACACGTTCCTCGCGACGGCGGACCGGACCTTGCAGGCCAACTTCGTCTCGGCCGGGGCGGCCAAGACGATTGCCACCAGTTCGTTGCCGGCCGCGGGTGGAACGACCGGCGGGGACGGTGCCTACGCTCCGGGTTCGCCGGCCACGCTCACCGCCACGCCCGCGCCCGGCTACAAATTCTCCAAGTGGCTGGAGAATGGCGCGGTGGTAAGCACTTCGGCCAGCTACGGCTTCACCGTTACCGATCACCGGACTTTGGTCGCCAAGTTCAAGCCGGTCTTCGCGCTCATTCTTACTGCGGAACCGCCGGACGGCGGGGACGTCGAGGGCGATCCGCTCTACGAAGTGGGCGAACTCGTCAAACTGAAGGCCAAACCGCAGGGCGGCTTCTCCTTCGTCAGTTGGACCCAGAACGGCGTTGAGGTCAGCACGGACCCGAACTTCCAGTTCAACATGACCGGCAACCGGGAACTTGTGGGCCACTTTGCCGAGGGCATCCGAGTTGACCTGAGCAGCATCCCGCCGCACGCGGGGACCACGGACGGGGCCGGGGTGCATCCGTTTGGCCAGGACGCCGTGCTTTCGGCCCAGCCGATGCCGGGCTACCAATTTGTCGGCTGGTCCGATGCGGCCGACCCTGGCTCCGAGCTGGGCACCGATCCGACTTACGTCATCCCGGCCGACAAACTCAAAGACAGCGTCGCCCTGGTCGCGAACTTCGCCCTCGATACCTTCGTTAGCACCGCCCCGGTGGCCGGCGGGGACACGGTTCACCGGCAGTTCAACCGGGCGCTGAAAATTCCGGTCGCCTCGCTCCTGGTAAACGACTCCAGCCCGGTTGACCTGGCCCTCACGCTCACCGTGGTAGACGCCACGTCGGCGAACGGCAGTCCAATTCAGCGGACTGGCGCCTGGATCATCCTGGATGCGCCCGCCAAATCTCTGTCCTCGGACTCGTTCCATTACACGGTGAGCGACGGCACCGAGACGGCATCCGGTCTGGTCACGGTCCTCGTGGATCTCGAACCCGACGCCGAAACGCTGAACCTCACGGCCATGACCTTTGCCACCGGAGCCGGCGGTGAGGAATTGCATCTCGGCGTCGCCGGCATTCCGGGGCGCGGTTATCAGCTCCAGGGAGCGGCCTCGTTGGACGCGCCGGTGACTTGGAACAACGTCGGGCCGGTCCAGACCGCCCCGGCCAACGGCCAGTTGGAGTTTGTCGATTCCGCCCCCGGCACCGCGGGCTTCTACCGGGTGGTGGAAGCCAATTGAACCGTCGTCTTCACCTTCCCTTCTTATCTCCGATGAAATCTCTCCGTTTCCTCCCCCTGCCTGGGCTGGTCCTGCTGGCCATCAACGCTGGCGCCGCCCCGGTCTCGATCAGCTCCGGGCCGCTCAACGCCCCGATCCCCGACCAGAGCAACACCGGCATCGCCTACACCCTGACCGTGCCCGAGTCGCTCATCCTCACCTCCGTGAGCCTGAGCCTGAATCTCAGTGTTCCCGCCGGCTCGTTCGGCTGGTTCGGCGACCTCTACGCCTACGTCCAGCACGACAGCGGCTTTTCGGTGCTGCTGAATCGGCCCGGCCGGGACACGGGCAACATTGCGGGCTACGACGACGGCCAGGCAATCAACGTGACCTTTGCCGATGGCGCCGCGAACGGCGACCTCCACACCTACCGCACCGCCTTGAATGGCGATGAAAACACCGGGCTGACCTCCGCCCTGACCGGCCTGTGGCAGCCGGATGGGCGGGCGGTTGATCCGGCGGTCACTGTGGCGTCGGACCTGCGCACGGCGACGTTGGCCCAGTTCAACGGCCTGAACTCGGCCGGGGTCTGGACCCTGTTCCTGGCCGACCTTTCCAGCGAGGCGGTCTACCAGATCGACGATTGGAGCCTTCAGTTGGAAGGCTACGAGGAGCCCCATCCGGATGTCCCGGAGGCCTCGACGTATGCGGCCGGCATGGTCCTGGCCGCGGCCGGGTTGATGACTTGGCGGAAGCGAACCCGGAACCGGCGCTGAAAGGCGAGTCGGCGAGATTTAACCGTCCTGTGACCCGTTGCTGGCTGGCGACGGGTCATTTGCCTTGTGAAGGGTCCATTCAACCCATTGAATTCGGGTGTTGATATGCCAGAGCTGACCCTGTTGGAGCGTTTCGCCGAGCAACAGGGCGTCACGCCCGATGTTGCCCGGAAACAACTGTTTGCCGCGACGATTCCCGGATGGCGCCTCCCGTTCATGCGG
>JBEISV010000639.1:0-2293 GCA_040375265.1 Verrucomicrobiales bacterium | reverse complement strand
GCACCGCCACGCTGGCGACGATGGTTTACGCGCTGGCGGAATTGGAAGTGCCGTTGCCCCGTTAGTCCGGCCGGTCACGAACCCTTCAGGCAGACCAGTTCGCCGCGGTCGTTGCGGACGAAGATCCGCTCCTGGGCAAACACGGGCGTCGTCCAGCAGGTCTTGGCGAGAACCTGCTGCCGGCCAAGTTCCTGGTAGCTCTCCCGGTTGGCCTTGGCGGCGACGAGTTCGCCGCCTTCCGTCAGCGCTAGCAACGCCGGGCCGACGCCGATCAACGTCCCATAGCCGAAGTTCGGCTGGGCCCAGTTGACCTTGCCGTCGGCCAATGCCACCGAGACCAGCCGGACGTTGGGCGTGCCTTGGCGGCCGTCGATGCCGTAGATCGCGCCGTCCCGCACCACGGCGTTATTGAGCGCCGTCTTCAGTTCCGTGCCGGTCCAAACGGGATTGAGCTGCGTGCCGTCGAACGCCAGCAGTTCCGCGCCGGAGTTGCCGGAGATGAAGAGACGATTGCCTCCGTCGAGGACGTAGGGGGTGGAGGCGGTCACGTCGAACATTGCCTTGAAGGGCCGGCGCGTGATTTCCGAACCGTTGTCACCGGCCAGGATGCTCAGGCCCTTGCCGTCCAGCGCCGCGATGAACCGGCGGTCTCCCCGCGGGAAGACGACCACCGTCGTGTAGCCGGCATGTTGTTCGACTTGAGACGACCACCGCCGTTTTCCCGTGGCGAGATCCAGCGCGACGACCTTGCCTGCGGCCAACAGGACCCGGTCACCGTCCACGACCGGCGAACTGGCGAAACCCCATGGTGGCAGGGCCAGCCCGAGCTCCGTCAGTTGGGCGCGCCAGATGACGTCGCCCTTGGCTTTCCCAAGGCAGAACACCTGGCCGTCCTTACTCACCGTCAGCACCCGGTCCCCGTGGACGGTCGGCGTCGCGTTCGGACCGCCCCCGTGCATCTTGGGCAGCAATTGGGCGTCGTAAGCGTGTTTCCACACCACCGCCCCGGTGCTGACGTCGAGGCACAGGACGGTTTCCTGGCCCTTTTCGTCATGGCCGAGCGTGAAAGCCTGCCCGCCCGCCACGGCGACTGCGGAATAGCCCCGGCCCACGGCGGCTTTCCACGCCACCTTCCAGTCGGACACATTGCCGGCGAAGGCCCCTTGAATCGGCGCGATGTTGTCCCCGTTGGGGCCCAGCCAATGCGGCCAGTCGGCGGCCCAAGCGGCCGATCCGTGGGCGAGGGTGAAGGCGATCAGCAGGGCGGGAAGTCGATTCATAGGCGTGGTGGAAATGACTTCCCGGAAGTCCGGCGGTTACATCCGGCCGCAGGGTGGCCCCTGCCGGCAAGCCTGCGGTTCCCAACTGTCGAGCCCGGGCGTAGTCTCGGGCGATGCACGTCGGCTGGGCGCACGCGATCACAACCTTGGTGGCTTCGTTCGAGGCGGAACTGGTGTGGGTGGAGGCACTCATCCGTCGCGAGCCGGCGGGGTTTTCCCTGCGGCATGAGCGGGACCGTGCGACGCCGGACGGGGCGTTGCGGTCTCTGCCCTTGGAGGCGTTGCGGGAATGGGCTCAGGTCACCGCGACCGGTGCCTTCCGGCCCAACAAAGCCGCGCCGTCGCTGCGCCAAGGCTGGGTGACTCACGTGGCGGACGCCGCCGAATTGGAGACGGCCCTGCGCGGGCTTTATCCGGGCAGCTTGGCGGACTGGCTCGAAGCGCGGCGGGCGGCGCCCGGAGTCACCCACTTCCGCGAATTCGTGGGCCGGCAAAGCGGTCTTTACCGCGCCGCCCGGGAGCTGACCGACGGCGCCGCGGCCGAGGTGATCCGCGCGGGTTGCGCGCCGGAGTTTTGCCGGCGCCAGCGGCTCTGGACGGTGGACGGGTTGGCGCCCGAGGTGGCCGGAGCCAAGTCCTGCGTGCCCTGCCTGGAACCGTGCGCCTTGGTGCTCGAACTCGCGCGCCGGGCCGGGCAGCTGGCGGCGGAACAGGGCGCCGAATTGCCATCCAGCCGGCCTGAACTGGAAGCTTTGCTCCGGGCGGTGGAAGCGGAGTTGGCTCAGCCGGCGACCGACGTCCGCGAAGGGGAACTGGACGATCCGCGCAACCCGCGTCGGCTGGCCTGGCAGCGGGAACGGCTGCGAACCGCGTTGGCGGCGCTGCCTCCGGCGTAGTCTGCTGGAAGCCGCTCAGGGATTCCCCGCCAGCCACACGCGGATGGCGGCGGCCTGCGGATGGTTCGGCTCCAGTTCGAGCACCCGTAAATAGTGCGCCCGCGCCTTCGCGGATTC
>JBEISV010000461.1:0-3920 GCA_040375265.1 Verrucomicrobiales bacterium | reverse complement strand
TCTGGAACTTGGTCCATTCCGAATGTCCGTCGAGCATCAGCCGATTGCCGCCCGCGGGAAGTTTCCCGTCCAGATGCGGGGCTTGGTGTCCCTTCCAACCGCCATCCACCTTCGTGTAGCGATTCTTGGAACGGTCGGTTTCGTTGGCCCCGATCGAAATCGTGCCATCCGCCACGACCGTCCGGTCGGAGGGTCCAACCTGGACGTCCACGCCCCCGATACGCCACGGCTTGGGATTGTAGCTTTCGGTGACGTTGGTGGCCCGGATCCGGCCGGAACCTTGGAAGGCGACGGCATAGCCGATCACGCGATAACCGGTGTTACTCTCATTGCCGATAACCTCATTGGTCACACCCGTCGTGAACGACCACAGCTCGTTGTTGTTCTGCTTCGAGAAGGCCGGGCAGTAGAGGATCGCCCGCGTTCCGCCATTCTTCACGAAGGCATTGGCGGCGCGGGCCGGCAAATCCCAAGGCCAAGCCGCGCCGGTGCAGTCGGGAAACTTGTCCTTGTTGTCATCCGCATACATGCGGATCGCGATGCCCAGTTGGCGGAGGTTGCTGTTGCACTTCACCTGGATGGCCTTGGATTTGGCCTTGCTGAGGGCGGGCAGCAGCATGCCGGCGAGGATGGCGATGATGGCGATCACCACCAGCAGCTCAATCAGGGTGAACCCGGAGCGGCGCAAATTCGGAAAGGTCTTCATGTTTTGGTCGGTTCCGGCCGGCCGCGATAAGGCGTTGGAGTGCATGCAAAGCCGGGAGCGAGCCGAGAAGGAACCACGGCCACCCGGCCGCGTCCATGAAGTCGCACGCGAAGTTGGTTAGGTTTTTCACCGCCCCCGCCATTTCACGGCCCGACTTCTCGCTCGCCCCGCGGTCCAATTCCGTGCGACTGAAACGCCCATGTCCGAACTTTGGCCCAACCTGCTCCGGATCGCCCGCGAGGAAGTCGCCGCTGCCATTGCCCGGCTGCCGGAAGACTTGCGTCCGCACGCGGAATCGCTTCCGGTGACCTACCAGGCGTGGCCGTCGAAGGAACTCATTCTCCAGGAAGAGGACGACGGATTGCTGGGGTTGTTCGTCGGTGATCCGCTGGAGGTGGGGTTCCAGGACGCGAGCCCGACCGCCCGCCAGATCATCCTGTTCCTCGAAAACCTGTGGGCGTTTGCCGACGAGGACGAGGAGATCTATCGCGAGGAGGTCTGGGTAACCTACATCCATGAGTTCGGCCATTACCTCGGCCTGGAGGAGGACGAATTGGAAGAGCGTGGCCTGCTCTGAGTCCCCGGTTAGGCCTTCGGGAACACCTTGCGCAATTCGATGCCTTCCAATTGGCCGCGGGTGACTCCGAGCTGGCTGTGCAGCTTGAGCTGTTGCCACAACTGCTGCCCGGTCAGCTCGCCCCGCAGCAACGCGCGATAGGCGGCGAGGGTGCGTCGGACTTCCTCCGCGGTTTCATCCACAAACTCGACCCGGAACACCCGGGCACCCAACGCGCGAAACCGGTCGAGGAATTCCGCGCCGGTCTGGGCCCGGGCGTTGAAGACGGTGTTGCGGCAACCGGAGTCGGCCTTCAGCGGATGTTCCTGGCCCACGCGGTCGCGCAGCTTCACTTCGTGGCGGTCGCATGGCCGGCCGCAGTCCCGGTAGTCTTTGCCCGTCGAGAGGAAGGCACAGAAGACGCAGTGCTCCATGTGAAACATGGGCATGTGCTGATGCAGGGTCAGCTCGAACCAGGCCGGCGGCGCCTTGCGGAGCAACGCCTCCACCTGCGCCGCGTTGAGGTCGTAGCTGATGGTCACACGTTCCAACCGGTGCTCACGGATGAAGTATTCCGCCGTCAGCGGATTGGCCACGTTGAGCGAAAAATCCCCGCGGCGCCGGGTGCCGGCAAAGAATTTCAGGTGATCATAGTTCCGGCAAAGCACCCCGTCGGCGTTGGCGGAAGCAACCTGTTTCAGGATCCATTCCTCGCCCGGCTTCGTGATCCGCGGCGGGGCGACAAAAATGCCGGCCTCCACCTTGCCGGCCACCGAGCATCCCCGCGCCGTGTGGAAGAGAGTCACCGCCTCCCGGTATTTCTTCGGGTCCTCAAAGTCGCAGTAAATCGTCTCGCTGCCGCATTCGAGCGCGGCGGTCAGTTGCGCCAGGTTGCGCACCAAGACGATCAGCACCGGGGCGTCCGATTGCGGAATTGGGCCGGTAGCGACGGCGAACGGGGGCCGGTCGTCCGGTTGGTCCGGTAGTCCCGCTCCTGAGTCTGCGAGGCGCCACCGCACCGGTTGTGCCCGGAGTGCCTCCAATTGGGCGGCCGCGTCGCGCCGGAGGCGGTTGAGTTCGCTCATCGGCAGGATGACCTCGCCTTCGAGGTGATTCGCCAAATCGCCGAGGCGGAAGGGCGTTCCACCCAGCCGGCCCAACTGGTCACGGAGGAACTCCGCGGCCAGCGGCCGCTTTTCCGCTACGGCCAAGGGCACGGCGGATTGGACCTTCGCGGCGTGCCCTTCGGCGTCGGCCAAGATCAGGGTCAACGGGCTCCCGGCATGGCCATGAACTTCGGCGCGGACCGGGCGCTGAAAGCGAATGGCGTCGCCCTCGAACGTCTTGCGCAGCTCACGATTGAGCTCGGGATCATCGGTCTTCCAAACGAAGTCGCCAGCCTTGATCCGGCTGAAGTTCACCGCCCCGTGGCCGAACGCGAGCCACAGCTCATCGCTGCCCGGCAGTCGCGGCCGGACTTCGTAAACCCGACCTCCTTCCTCCGCCTCATCCGGGCGGCCCGCGTCGAACCCGACCCCATCGCCCAGCTTTACGGAACCAGCTTGCCGCACCAGCACGCGCTCACGCTCGACCCGCACCACTTCGCCGACCAAAACGCCGCGCTTCTTGCCGAAACGAGCGTGGGCCAGTTCCTGGTTTTGGACGCCCCGGAACCAACCCGGGTAAAGCCCACGGGAGAAGGCCATCTCCAGCTCATAGCGCGAATTGCCAGCGGCGGCCGTGTCAGCTTTCCCGCCGCCTAGCGCATCTAGCGCCTTGCGATAAACCCGCGTGATGCTCGCCACGTATTCCGGCGACTTCAGGCGGCCCTCGATCTTGAGCGACGCCACGCCGGCCGCCACGAGTTCCGGGAGGACTTCCAGGCCGGCGAGGTCCTGCGGCGACAGGAGGTAACGGCGGTCGCCCAACTCGACCTTCTGGCCGTCGGAAACCAGTTCGTAAGGCATCCGGCAGGCCTGGGCACACTCGCCGCGGTTTGCGCTGCGCCCACCGAGGGATTCGCTCGTGAGGCATTGGCCGGAATAGGCGACGCACAGCGCGCCATGGACGAAGACCTCGAGCGGAAGACCGGAGTGATCAGTATTCAGGAGGTCAGTATCCAGTAAGCCGGCCGCGGCCTTACCCACTGACGACTGATCACCGATTACTGGCCCACTTGCCATTTGTCCCGCTTGCCGAATCGCCGCGATCTCCTTCAGCGAATTCTCCCGGGCAAGCACCACGAGGTTGCAGCCCAGTTGCTTCGCGAATTCAACGCCGGCCGGGCTGGTCACGGTCATCTGGGTCGAACCGTGGATCGGGAAGTCGGCCGAAAGCCGCCGGATGAGCCGACAGATGCCGATGTCCTGCACGATGGCGGCATCCACGCCCGCAGCGATGATCGCACGGAGGTATTCCTCGGCGTCGGCAAGTTCATCGGTGAAGACCAGCGTGTTGAACGTCACGTAACCCTTCACGCCACGCCGGTGCAGGAACTCCATGAGCGCCGGCAAATCCGCCGCCGTGAAGTTGTGGGCCCGCATCCGCGCGTTGAAGCGCTCCAGGCCAAAATAGATCGCGTTGGCGCCGTTCTCGACGGCCGCCCGGGCGCACTCCCAGTCGCCGGCAGGCGCGAGCAATTCGGGCAGGCTACCGCGG
>JBEISV010000081.1:0-13627 GCA_040375265.1 Verrucomicrobiales bacterium | reverse complement strand
GGTGTCATCCGTGGGGTGATTCGGGCTTTGACCCGGTGCCCGAACTGATAGTGACCGAACCGATTTCTCCGACATGGACCGAAAAGGCATAATTGCACTGGTGGTGGCGTTTGCGGGTTTGCTTGGCCTCCAATGGGTGGCCAACAAGATCTACCCGCCGATTCCGGTCACCGCGACCAACGCGGTGGCGGCGGCCACGAGTCGGTTGGTGGGCGGAGCGACCAATCCCGCGCCGGCGACCATCCCGAACCTCGGGCCGATCCCCCAGCCGCCACCCACGCTGCTGACCGCGGCCGAGGAAACGCGCACGCTCGAAAACGACCGCATCCGCGTGCAGGTCACTTCCCGCGGGGGCGGCATCCAGTTCGTCGAACTGAAGGATTATCCCGCGCGCATTCCGCTGAACCGGAAGGAAAAGGGCCGTCCGAACGAACTCGCCAGCCTCAACAAGTCGTCGTTCCTGCCGGCCTTCACCTACGCCAATGCCCCGGTGCTGACCGAGGACGGCCATTTCAATCTCCGCGTCGCCACCAACGGCGTAGTTGCGGAAAAATCGCTGACTAATGGCTTGAAGCTGGTCCGGCAGTTCTCGATCGCCAGCAATTACATCGTCCACGTCACCGAGCGCATTGAAAACGCCTCCGGCCGGCCCGTGACCGTGCCGGCGCAGGAGCTGGTGGTAGGCACCGCGGCGCCGATGGATCCGCATGAGAAGGCCGATGCGGTGGGCGTCTATTGGTTCAACGGGGAAAAGACCACCCACGTGGACACGATGTGGTTCGCCAACAAGACGATGGGCTGCATCCCCGGCACGGCGCGGACCGAGTATGCGGACGGCCTGACCAACGTGGTTTGGGCGGCTGTGCACAACCGGTTTTTCGCGATGGTTGCCTTGCCGGAGAAACCCGCCGACAAGGTGGTCGCACGCCATTACAGCCTGCCAACGCCGACGCCCTCGCAACTGGCTGCGGACGGCAAGCTGAACCCCAAGCCGGAGGCCTATCAGACCGCGCTGCTGTATTCCGAGGCAGTCCTGGCGCCCGCCGCCGCCATTGAGCGCCGCTTCAGCGTCTATGCCGGTCCTAAGGAATATTTCGGCCTGTCCAAGCTGCCGTCCCGGATCGAGCTGGTCATGGACTTCACCGGCATCACCGGTTTCTTCGCGCAGGCCCTGCTGCTGGCGCTGAACTTGGTCCACATGCTGATCCCTTCCTACGGCTGGGCGATCGTGGCGCTGACGGTCTTCATCAAGCTCATCTTCTGGCCCCTCACAGGCATCAGCACCCGTTCGATGAAGAAGATGCAGGCGCTGCAACCGGAACTGCAGGCGCTCAAGGAACGCTACAAGGATAACCAGCAGCAATTCGCCCAGAAGCAGCTCGAACTCTTCAAGAAGCACGGCGTGAACCCCGCCTCCGGCTGCCTGCCCATGCTGGTGCAGTTCCCGGTGTTCATCGGCTTCTTCTTTATGCTCCGCACCGCCATCGAGCTGCGGGGCGAGACGTTCCTGTGGGTGAACGACCTTTCCCAGCCCGACACCATCTTCACGATCCCCGGCCTCGGCTTCATCCCGTTCTTCGGGGTCGCCGGCGTCGGTTTGCCGATCAATCTGCTCCCGCTGCTCATGTGTGCCACGTCCCTGTGGATGTCCAGCCTCACGCCGGTTTCGCCGCAGATGGACCCGGCGCAGCAGAAGATGATGAAGTTCATGCCCGTGTTCTTCGTGGTCTTCCTCTACGACTACAGCTCCGGACTGACGCTTTACTGGACCGTCCAAAACCTGTTGAGTGTGCTCCAGACAAAGCTCACCAAGATGAACGAGGCCAAGGAATCCAAGCCGGCTGCCCCGGTGGCGAAACGCCGCTGAACCCTCTTTCCCCCCTTTCCCCGTGAAACCCGAATCGCCCAACATCGAACCGAAGGTCGCGCTCCAGGAAATGCTCTCGCAGCTTGGATTTGCGGTCACCATCACCGAAACCTCGCTGGAGGAGCAGGTCCTGCTCGACATCCAGACCGATGACCCGGGCCGGCTGATCGGCCGGGCGGGCCAGACCCTCTCGGACCTCCAGTTCGTCCTCAACCGCATCGTCTTCAAGAGCGACAGCCGGATTCCCCGGATCGTCCTCGACGTCGGCGGCTACCGCCAGCAGGCGCGTGACCTCCTGACCAGCCGGGCCAAGGAAGCCGCGGAAAAGGTCCGCCGCCGCGGGGAGATCGTGGAGATGGAACCGCTCAACGCCTACGACCGCTACGTCATCCATCAGGCCCTCAAGGAAGACCAGGACGTTGAGACACACTCCGTGGAAGTCGACGGCAGCGACAAGAAGGTGATCCTCATCCGCCCGAAGCGCCGCTGAACCGGCCTTTGCCCCTCAATTTCGCCCGCTTCCCGCCCCGGGAGGCGGGCGTTTTCGTTCGCGTCGGATGCGGCTTTCCAAAACAAATCCTTGCGGCGCGGCAAACACGGCAGCTACACGTCCGCCCACTCTGTCATGGGTAAAGCCCTCATCATCGCGGAAAAACCGTCGGTCGCCGCGGACATCGCCAAGGCCCTGGGCGGCTTCACCAAGGACGCGTCGGGCGACTTCTTCGAGAGCCCCACGCACCTGATTTCGTCGGCCGTCGGCCACCTGCTGGAGCTGACCGTGCCGGAGGAATTCGACGTGGCCCGCGGCAAATGGACCTTCGGCCAATTGCCGCACCTGCCGCCGCGGTTTGGCCTCAAGCCGATCGAGAAGAGCGAGGGCCGGCTGAAAACGCTGGCGAAGCTGATCAAGCGGAAGGACGTGGACCAACTGATCAACGCCTGCGACGCCGGGCGCGAGGGTGAACTGATCTTCCGCAACATCGTGGCCCACACCGGCGCCAAGCAGCCCATCCAGCGGCTTTGGCTCCAGTCCATGACCCCGACCGCGATCCGGGATGGCTTTGCGAAACTGCGGTCCGGCACCGAGTTGCAGCCGCTCGCGGACGCCTCGAAGTGCCGCAGCGAGGCGGACTGGCTCGTGGGCATCAACGGCACCCGGGCGATGACCGCCTTCAACAACAAGTCCGGCGGGTTCTACCTGACGACGGTGGGCCGGGTGCAGACACCAACGCTGGCGATCGTGGTGGAGCGCGAGGCGAAGATTAAGAAGTTCGTGCCGCGCGAATACTGGGAGGTGCTCGGCACGTTCCAGGGCGAACGCGGCACCTACACGGGCCGCTGGTTTGACGAGGGGTTCCGGAAACCGGACGGCAAGGAGGCCGACGCCGAACAGAAGGCGGAACGCCTGTGGGACAAGGCGCGGGCCGAGACGATCGGGGCGCGCTGCCAAGGCAAACCCGGGATCGTGACCGAGGAGACGAAACCAGCGACGCAACTTTCGCCCCTGCTGTATGACCTGACGACGTTGCAGCGCGAGGCTAACGGCCGGTTCGGCTTCAGCGCGAAGAACACCTTGGCGATCGCCCAGGCGCTCTACGAAAAGCACAAGGTGCTGACCTATCCCCGAACCGATTCGCGGCACCTGCCGGAAGATTATCCGGCGACGGTGCGGAAGACACTGGAGTCGCTGGGTGACACGGTTTACGCGCCGTTTGCCCAGAAGATCCTGGGCGAAGGCTGGGTGCGGCCGAACAAGCGGATCTTCAACAACACGAAGGTCAGCGATCACTTTGCGATCATCCCGACCGGCGTGGTGCCGAAGGGGCTTTCCGAGGCCGAGCAGAAGCTGTTCGACCTCGTGACCCGGCGATTCCTGTCGGTGTTCTATCCGGCGGCGGAGTTCCTCGAAACCGTCCGCATTACGCGGGTTGAGAACGAACCGTTCAAGAGCGTGGGCAAGGTGCTGGTGAAGCCGGGTTGGCTGGAAGTTTACGGCAAGGAAGCCCAGACCGACGACGATACGCCGAGCCTCGCCCCGGTGGCGCAGGGCGAACGCGTGGCGACGACGAACATCGAGGTCAAGCACAGCACCACCAAGCCGCCGCCGCGCTACACCGAAGCCACGCTGCTCAGCGCGATGGAAGGCGCTGGCAAGCTGGTGGACGACGAGGAACTGCGCGAGGCGATGAGCGAACGCGGCCTCGGCACGCCGGCGACGCGCGCGGCGATCATCGAAGGGTTGATCAACGAGGAATACATCCACCGGCACGCCCGCGAGCTCGTGGCCACGGCGAAAGCCTTCATGCTCGTCCAGTTGCTCAACGGCTTGGGCGTGATGGAGCTGACCAAACCCGAGATGACCGGCGACTGGGAATTCCAGCTCAAGAAGATGGAGCGCGGCCAGCTCGGCCGGGAGCAGTTCATGGGCGAGATCCGGCATTTCACCGCCGAGATCGTGGCCAAGGCCAAGCAGTTCGACAAAGACACGATCCCCGGCGACTTCGGCGTGCTCGCCGTGCCCTGCCCAAAGTGCGGCGGCGAGGTGCAGGAGAAATACCGGGAGTTCAAGTGCCAGGCCTGCGACTTCGCGATGCGGAAGATTCTCTCCGGCCGCATGTTTGAGCCGGCGGAGGTCGAGACGTTGATCCGCGACAAGCAGATCGGGCCGCTGCAAGGGTTCCGCAGCCAGAAGGGCTTCCCGTTCGCCGCGGTGATCAAGCTGAACGCGGAGTTCCGCGGCGAGTTCGACTTCGGCAACGACTCCAAGGACGGCGAGAACGGCGAAGGTGCCCAGGCACCGGACTTCAGCGGCAAGGAACCGGTCGGCAAATGCCCGAAGTGCGCCGCGCGGGTGTTCGAGAACGGCATGAACTACGTCTGCGAGAAGGCGGTCGGGCCCGGCAAGACGTGCGATTTCAAGACCGGCGTGCTGATCCTCCAGCAGCCCATCGACAAGATTCAGGTTGGCAAGCTGCTCGCGGACGGGAAGACCGACGTGCTGAAGGGTTTTGTCTCCAAGCGGACCAACCGGAAGTTCGACGCGTTCCTCACGCTCAAGGGCGGCGAGGTGAAGTTCGAGTTTCCGCCGCGCGAAAAGAAGGCGGGTGCCAAGACCCGCGAGCCCGCGGCCAAGGTGGATTTCACCGGCCAGACGTCGCTCGGCAAATGCCCCAAGTGCGGCGGGCAGGTGTTCGAAGGGCCGACCGACTACCTTTGCGAAAACAGCCAGCGCGACGCCAAGCGATGCCTGTTCAAGACCGGCAAGGTGATCCTCCAGCAACCGGTCGAGCGCGAACAGGTCAGCAAGTTGCTGGCGAAGGGCAAGACCGACCCGCTGACCAAGTTCATCAGCAAGGCGGGCAAGCCGTTTACCGCCCACCTCCGGCTCGCCGACAAGGGCAAGGTGGAGTTCGAGTTCCCGGAAAGCTGACGCGGAAGCGTGCCCGACTTTGAGGCCCGGAACCCTGGTGGGTTTCGGGCCTTGCCGTTTCGACCAATCGCTTGCGGTCAGGCCGGCAGATACAACGTCACGCAGGTCCCGCGGCCGGGCACGGTGGTGAAGTGCAGCGCGGCGCGGGTTTCGAGCACGGCGCGATAGACGACGGGCAGGCCCAAGCCGGTGCCCTCGCCGCTGGGTTTGGTCGTCAGGCTTTCGCGGAACAGCCGGGGCACGAGGTCGGCGGGAACGCCCGGACCGTCGTCGCGGACCGCAATGGCGACGAACGGCGGTTGGTTGAGGAAATTGTCCCGCAGCCAGAAGGAGAGCCCGCCGCCGGTGGTCGGCGTGACGGCCGGCAGCGCGTCCCGGACGGTCCAGCATTCGATGTCCACGCGGTGAGGACGGCCGGATGCCTGGAGGGCATTGAGGCCGAGGTTGCTGATCATCCGGAATACGTCGGCGGCGCTGGCCTGGAGCAGGACCGGGGCGATCGGCGGCTGGACCCGGAGTTGGTGGCCCTTGGCGGAACGGTGTGAGCGCAGCAGGTGGCCCAGGTCCTCCAGCACGGCCTTGGCATCGCACCGATCCTGATCCTGGTTCCGCCGGAGCAGCCGCATGCTGCGCCGGGAAATCTCGATGGCCATCAGGCTCTGGTGCCTCAGGTCCAGCAGCAATTCCTGGAACTGCTGGTTGGCCATCCGGACGCCGGTCAACGTCTGTGAAAGTTCGAGGGAAAGCGTCTCCGCCAGCGAGCTGATCACCGTGAGTGAGCCGTTCAGGTCGTGTAGGGCACCCGCGTAGATGTCCCGTTCCATTCGGAAGGACTCGGACTGGTGGGCCTGCCGCTCCAGCAGGGCTTGGTGCTCCCGTTCGTCGCGCCGGACTTCGGACCGGGCACTGGCCTGCAGGACCAGCTCCCGGAGGACCGACACTTCAAACGGCTTGCGCAGCGCGGCGAAGATTTCGTCGTGCGCCGTCCGGGTGGTCAGGTCAAGCGACGGATCCGTGCCGAGCAAGATGGTCTGGGCCTCCGGTTGCAGATGATGCACGCGTTGGGCCAGTTCCCAGCCGGACATGCCAGGCAGGTGTCCGTCCACGATGACGACGTCGTGGCGAGACTGGCCGAGGAGTTCCAACGCCGCCGCGCCGGAATCGCAGGCGCTGACCGCGAAGTCGTTCCGGAAGATCTGCTCCATGGCCTGCCGCACCAGCGGGTCGGCCTCGACGAGCAGCAATCCCGGCCGGCGGGCAGAGGCGACCGCGGAGCCGGCTGCCGGACGGAGGTCCAGCCCGGCCGTGGTCGCGGTCTGCGTTGGAGGATTCATGACGTGGACAGCAATTTTTCCCACAGCCGCTCGTTGGTCATCAGGCGGGCGAGGAAGTCGCCACCCTTTTCTGTGACGGATCCTTCCAGGCGGTCGAGCGGTAGCCGGATGCTGTAGCGGAGGCCACCCTCAGGGCGAGCCTGGACTTCGATCCGGCCGCCGTGGTGGTGGACGATGAAAAACGACGCCATCAGGCCGATGCCGAAGTCGTTGGGTTGGTCGGTGCGGGTGAAGAACGGGTCGAACACCGACCGCAGCGCCTCCTCGGGCAAGCCGGGGCCATTGTCGCTCAGGGACAGTTCCAGTTCGGCCGGGGCGGTGGCCGAGGCGTCCACGGAGCGCGCATCCAATTCGAGGATGTGTCCCGCCTGGAGGTTGTTCAGTTCCTCGCGCAGCAGCAGTTCGAACAGCCGGGGGAACCGCTCGCCGTCGACCTTCAGCTTGGGCAGCCCCGCGGGCACCCGGTTGATGACGGTGATTCCCTTGGCCCGGAACGCATCCCGGAGGCCATCAAGGGTCGTGCCCAGCAACGCCGCGGCATCGACCTCATGGCGGGGCAGCGGGGCCGGCGGCTCGGTGAACTGTGTGACGCCGTCGAGCACCTCGATGACTGCCTTGAGTCGGCCCTGCACCTTGCTGTGGAAATCGTGCCAGAAGCTGGGGTGCTGCAAACGGTCGAGGTCGAGGCGTTCGCGATGCAGCATCTCCGGCGTCAGTTCGAGGAACGTGCGCACGGCGGCCATCGAATTGCGCAGGTTGTGGCTGAGGCCCGATGCCATCACGCCGAGGCCGAGCACCCGGTCGGTAATGACCATCTTGTGCAGGACCGAAAGTTTCTCGCGGAGCAGCGCGTCGCGTTCGCGCTGGAGCAGGAAGAATTCGAGCGCCCGTTTGATCGTGATCTCCAGCGAGTCGAAGTCGAACGGCTTGGAAACGTATTTGTAGATGGCACCGCTGTTGATGGCGGCGACCGCGGCCTCCATGTCTGTGTAGGCCGTGGCCAGCATGCGGATGATGCGGGGCTGGAGCTTGCGGGCCTGCTCCAGCAGTTGGACTCCCTGCATGCCGGGCATGCGTTGGTCGGAGATGATCACCCCCAGCTCGTCCTGGTGCTCCCGGAGCATGCGGAGGCCCTCCTCGCCGCTCGGCGCGGTGAGCAGCCGGAGGTTCGGGGCCAGGATCTTGGTCACGTTCCGCAGCGACTTCTCCTCGTCGTCCACGTAGAGGACGGCGAAGCGTTTGTAGTCGTAGGTGGGTTCCATTTGGACTGGTTTCGAAGGTTCTACACTTGGGAATCCGCGGCAAACTCCAAAACAAACTCGCAGAATTCGCCCGGCCGGCTGTTCACGCGGATCCGCCCGCCGGACTCCTCCATGATCCGGTAGCAGATGCTTAGCCCGAGGCCCATGCCGGACCCGACCGCCTTGGTCGTGAAGAACGGGTCGAAGATCCGGGACAGGATGTCGGCCGGGATGCCGGGGCCGTTGTCGCGGACCGAAATGAAGGGCACCGCGCCCGCGAGGCCGGCCCGCACTTGGATTTCGCCCGGCGGCGCCTCGGCCGGTCGCGCCTTGAGGGCGTCGAGCGAGTTTTGGATCAGGTTGATGAGCACCTGGAGCAACTGGTTGGCATTGGCCCGCACGCAGAGGCCATCGGGCACTTCCAGCGACAACTTGACCTGCTCGTTGAGCTCCGCCGCGAAAAGCCGGGGCAGCCGATTGAGCGTTTCCCGGGCGGAAATGGCCTCGACCGGGCCGCCGTGGCTGTGGGTGAACGACCGGAGATCGGCTACGATGTTGGAGACCCGCTTCAAACCGTCCTCGGCATCCGCGACGGATTCCTTGAAGTCCGCCTGTTCGTCGGCAGGGAGCTGCGGGGTGGCCCGGCGGATCAGCACCATCGCGCCGAGGGCGTAGTTTAGCGGGTTGTTGATCTCGTGGATGATGCCGGCGCACAGCCGCCCAAGGGAGGCCAGCTTCTCCGTCTGGACGAGCTGCGTCTCGGTTTCCTTGAGCTGTTCGAGGGCGGTTTCGAGGCGGCGGTTCTGCCAGCTCAGTTCCTTCTGGAGCTGGTGGGAATCCACCAGGTTCTTCAGCCGCAGCCGGAGTTCCTGCGACGAAAAGGGCTTGGGCAGGAAGTCGCTGGCGCCGGCTGCGAGGGCCTGGAGCTTGGTCTCCTCGTCCGCCCGCGCCGTCAGCATCAGGAACGGCTGGGACCGGGTGGCGGCCTGCTTCCGCAGCTCGCGGCAGACGCTGAGGCCGTCGCGTCCCGGCATCATCATGTCGCAGACCATGATTTCCGGCAGCATCTGGGTGGCGAGGCTGAGCGCCTGGTTGCCGTCCACCGCCTCGATGACCTCGTAGTCCTCGGCGAGTTGGCTCTTGAGGAAGCGCAGCATGTCGGGTTCGTCGTCGGCGAGCAGCAGCTTCGGACGCCGGCGGTTGCCGGCGGCGGGTGTCCAGGGGCGCAGCGAATCCTTCAGCGGGGCGATGCCGGAGAACATTTCGGCGCGCCGGTAGAGGCCTTCCAGCCAGGCATCCTTGGGCTCCGAGGGCTGGGGCGTGGCGGCTTCGTCGGTGGCGGCCACGGCCTTCGCGTCCGCCACCGCGGCGACGTCGGCCGAAGTGGCCAGGGGCAGGCGCACGATCATGGTGGTGCCCCGGCCCAGGGTGCTTTCCGCGCCGACCGATCCGCCGTGGGCTTCGACCAACTCCTTCACCAAGGACAGGCCGATGCCTGCGCCCTGGAACTTGCGCTGGGTGGAGGAATCGGCCTGCCAAAAGCGGTCGAAGATGAACGGCAACTGCTGCGGATTGATGCCCATGCCGGTGTCCCGCACGGCAATGACGGCGAGGGCGCCCTCACGGTGGGCGTGGATGGCGACCTCGCCGCCGGCCGGGGTGAACTTCACCGCGTTGAAGAGCAGGTTCAGGAACACCTTCTCCAGTTTGTCGGCGTCGCCCAGCAGGTGCGCCACGTCGTCGGCTACCTGACACTGAAGGCGCAGCCCCTTCTCGTCGGCGACGCCCCGCAGGGCCCGGAGCAGGCCCTTGAGGAAATCGGCGGAGGGCACCGGTGCGGGCTGCAGCGTAAGGGTGCCGGAATCCAGGCGGACCAGTTCGAGCAGGTCGTTGATCAGCTTCAGCAGGCGCATTCCGTTGCTGTGCATCGTCTCGAGGTGCTCGCGGACGGCCGGTTCGGCCAGCGAGGCGTGGCTGCCGCGGAAGGTTTCCAGCGGGGCGATCAGCAAGGTGAGCGGCGTCCGGAGCTCGTGGCTGATGTTGGCGAAGAAGCGGCCCTTGGACTCGTCGAGTTCCCGGAGCCGGTTGTTGGTCTGTTCGAGGTCCTGCTCGCGGAGCTTCAGCTCGAGGTTCGAGCTTTCGAGCTTGTGCTGGCTGGACTGGAGGCTGCGGTTGGTTTCGGCGAGGCGTTGTTCGCTCAACTTCAACTCCTCCCGCGCGATGAATTCCCGTCGGCGCAGGCGGTTGAAGAACACGTTGCCGGTGACCACGATGATGCCGGTCAGGATTAGGAAATAGAGATTGTTGAAGCCGTCGCCCGTCCGGAATGAGCCGCCATGCGCCACGCAGGCAATAACATAGAACGCTATGATCAGGCCGCTGACCACGAGGGACTCCACCAAGTTCCAGTGAACCACCACGTTGACGGCCAGGAGCACGAGGTTGAGCCCGGCGTAGTAGGGCGAATCCCAGCCGTCGGTCCGGGCGATCATGATCGCGATGAACGCGGACGGGATTAGCGCCAAAGTCGGGCCGATGATCCGGGCGTAGCGTTCGCCGCGCGGCACCCGGAGCACCCCCCACAGGCCGAATGCGAGCACCGAGCTGATCAGCCGCAGGGCGAGGAATTCCCCCACTTTGCCGTCCTTGCCGTAAACCAGGTAGTCCAATGACACGCCGGCCGGCATGAGCACCGCGATGAGCAGGGCGCCGACCTTGCCCATGCGGACCCGCTGGACCTGTTCGTCCGCGGCGAACGCCTCGCACAGCGCCGGGTCACGGGCCAGCAGGTCGTCAGGCGATTCCTGGCTTGCGGACTTCAAGGTAGATGTTGACGCCGGTGACGTCGGCTTGGGTGGTGACCGCCCCGGGCGGCGCCGCGAGCGGGTGCAGGCGCTTCAACTGTTCCCGGTCCCGGTGGATCAGATGCCATTCGAGCAGGAATTCCATGCCGTTCCGGGCCGGGTTACACGAATCCACGTTGGTGACGATCATCAGGCCGCCCGGCGCCAGCATGTCGTAGAAGATGTTGACCAGCCGCTGGCAGATTCGGTCGGACAGGTAGTCAAACAGGCCGGCGCAGTAGACGAGGTCGTATTGCGGGGCCGATGGGTCGATGCGGGCCGACTCCTTGAGAATCTGGTGGACCGACTTGCGCTGGAAAGTGAGTCCGGTGGCCCGTTGGTGCTGCTGCTTCAGGCTGGTCAGCTTCTCGTGGCTGAACTCCAGCGTCTCGTCGTTGAAATCCACCAGCGTGAAGTCCGCGGCGTCGCACACAGGTTCCTCGGCCAGGCATTGCTGCACCTCGCCGGCCGGGCCGCAGCCAAGGTTGAAGATCCGCAGGCGACGGCCCTCCGCGACGGCCCGCGTGGTTTCGGCCACGAGTTGCCGGCGGAGGTAGGTGATGCGGTTCCGGTGCGCCTCGGCCGGGGCCTGGGTCAGGAACCAGGCGTGGACGGCCTTGGCGAAGAGTGACCCGCCTTCCAGCGCCCGCGACAGGATCATGTTCACCATCAGGTAGTCGCCGGCGTAGCCCAGCGGCTTCTGGAAGGTGCGGTAGGCAAACGGCGCGCAGAGCACCAGCGGATGCAGCAACCGCCGCATGTAGGTGCGGTGCATCGCGTGGGCCGAGATGTCCACGGCGCCGGCGATGGCCTCGAACCGCACGAACAGGTCGTTGAAGGCCGGTCCGACCGGTGGGCCGATTTCCGCGATGATCTCCTGTTCCCGGCGCAGGAGGTCGTTCGTCGGCAGGGAACGCAGGCCGAGTTCGACCTGTTCCAGCCAGCGGCGGAGGTCGGTGAACATGCTGTGCATGTCGGCGACCACGATCTTGAACTCGGGGCTGACGGCGTGGATTTTGGCCGCCTCCCGCATGAAGCCGGTGAGTTCGCCCCGTAACTGGTCCGGTTCCGTGAGCGGCGAGAACAGGTCCACGTCCAGCCACGACTCCTCCAGCGCCGCTTCGCACACCAGCATGATGCCGGCGTTGACCAGGTTGCTGACGACGGCGCGGCCGGAATAGACGAGCCGCTCGCCGATGCTGATCCGGAAGTCCAGCAACACCTCGGAGAGCTGAAGGATGCTGTAGGGATTGTAGACCTCGAAGACCGCGGCAAAGCGATTGAGGCGAACCGGGGTCGCCTGAATCTCAGCCCCCTGGCTGTTGCGGCAACTGATGATGGTATCGCGTTCGATCACGGTGCTGGTGCGGATCCCGACCGGGCCTGGCCGGCGGGAGCAATGGCGAACTCCTGGCGTCCGGAACGCGCGCGAACCTAAGGGGCCGACCGGACAATCCCAAGCGGGAAGTCCGGAGGGATGCGCCTGCACTGCGCGCGACCGACAGGGGGCCTAAAATCGGGCGCCCACCGTGATGAAGATCGCGTGGCTGATGAACTCGTATCGGCCGTCGGCGGACTGGCCGAGCGGGGAGACAAGGCTGCCGGCCACCGTCCGGGTCGGCCCATAGCCGAACTGGTAGGCCACGTCGAAGTCGAGGCGCTCGCCGCGGTGACCGACACCCATGCTCCAGAAATGCCGGTCCAAGTCGGCCACGAGCGGGTTATAAGTCACGTCCGGCGCCGAGTTTTCGTTGTAGATGTAGCCGCCGCTCACCGTCCAGCCGTTGTCCAGGTAGCGGGTCGCGCCGAATTCGTAATAGAAGCTGGATTCCCAATGGAACGGCAGCGGCAGTGGGTTGGCCGGCAGCCCGGGCACCGCCTGCTGCTGGATGACGAAGGTGTTGAGCCGGTTCCAATCGGTCCAATCCACGTTGAACTCCAAGTTCCAGGCAGGTGTGGGCCGGAACGAAAGGCCCGCGACGATGTTCTGGGGGAACTTCCACTCGGAACTGGCCGTCGGATTCAATCCGAGCAGGTTCCAGGTGGTGTCGCCCTTGAGATCCACGGTGGTGGCACTGCGGTAGTTGAGCCCGAATTGGAACTGAGAGTTGATCCTCCACAGCAGCCCGGCGTTGAAGCCCGCCGCCCAACCGTTGCCCTCGAAGCTCAGTTGGTCGCCCAATCCGGCCACCGGCGTGGCGAAGCCCTGGCGCAAGTCGGTATCCACGAAGTTCACCATCGGACCCGCGGCAATCGAAAGGCCGGGCGTGATCTCCCAAGCGACGACCGGATTGAGGGTGAAATAGCTCAGGCGACCGCGGATGCCGACGGAGCGGAAACCGGTGTCGTCCGGCCATTCGTTGCTTAGTCCGAATGGTGAATACAGGCCCAGGCCGTAAGCCAGCGGCAGGGATTTGGACTTGTAGGTGTAGAAGAGCTGCGGGATCGCGTGCAGGTCGTGGCGGTTGTCGTATTCGAGGCCGCCAGGCGAGGTGAAGTTGCTGTCCGTCTTGATGCCGTAGACGCCGCCGCGGAACTGCTGTCCTTCCAGTTGGGTAATGCCCGCCGGATTGTAGAAGATGGCGGAAGGATTGTCGGCCGTGGCGGCGAACGCCTCGCCCCGGGCCGTGGCGAAGGCGTCCTGGTCGGGCATCCGGAAGCCCGTGCCCAAGGCGGGCAGGGTGCAGGCCAGGGCGGTGGTGGCGGCGGCAAATCGCCGGCGGAGCTGATGAGGAGGGGGGGGGATCTTCATGTGTGGTTGTGGAGTGAAAGGAGTGGTGACGGGGCGTCAACCGGGGTCACGGACGACGGTTCAGTTCCGCGGCCCGGCGGAAAAAATCGGTCACGCCGATGGTGCGGTTGAACCATTCCCCGAATCTGGGAAAGAGCGCGGACAGCGCCAGTATCGGCCG
>JBEISV010000674.1:0-1811 GCA_040375265.1 Verrucomicrobiales bacterium | reverse complement strand
CGTCTTGCCACCCGTGTAGAAGTTGCCGGTCGTCGGGTCGAACGTCTCGATCGTGTCATACGCCGGGATGCCCAGCGAAGACGAACCGCCGGCGATGAAGTAGGTGCCGTCCGCCAGCCGGGCGAAGGCCGGCGCGTCGTGCGGGAACTGCATGATCGAGGCGGTCCACGTCTCGGCGCCGGCCTGCCAACTATCCGCCGTGGCCAGCGAGGCAAAGCCGGGTCCGTGGCCCCCGAGAAGCACCACCTTGCCCTGCGGGGTTATCAATGCGCTGTGGCTCATCCGGCCACCCGAAAGGTTCGGGCCCGGAACCATTGTGGTGTCCGCCGCCGCGAGGGCGACCGGCAACAGGGCGAGGGCGAGGGCGAAAAGTGGGGGAGGGGTGAATCGTTTCATGGGACTTCCTTTCGTGGCACAACGGGTTCAACAGGATTTCCGCTGGTTGGCCAGTGACAGGGACGTCCCCGGCGGCGGTGCGCGACACACCGATCTTGGCAGAAGCTGGACCGGGGCCTCGACGAATGCTTTTCGGGAAGGTTGCTGTGGAGTTCCCGCCGGCAGTTTTGGCACGCTCCGCCCCGAGCACCACTCCGACTGTCCATGGCTAAATTTCGTCCCGTTGTCGCCGCCTTTCGCCTTGCCCGCGAACGTTACGCCACGCTTGGCGTGGATGTGGACGCCGCACTTGCCGCGCTCGCGACACTGCCCGTCTCGCTCCAGTGCTGGCAGGGCGACGACGTGGGCGGCTTCGAGCAGTCCGGCACCACGCTGGGCGGCGGCCTCGCCGTCACCGGCAACTATCCCGGTAAGGCCCGCACACCCGACGAACTCCGGGCGGACCTGGAACAAGCCCTGGCGCTCATCCCGGGCCGTCACCGGGTGAACCTGCACGCCATGTATGGCGAATTCGGCGGCCGGCGGGTAGACCGCGACGAGATTGAGCCAGACCACTTCCGCAACTGGATCGCCTGGGCGAAGTCCAACCAACTGGGCCTCGACTTCAATCCCACCTGCTTCGCCCATTCCCGGGCGGCCGACGGTTTCACGCTCTCGCATCGCGACCCGGGCATCCGCCGGTTCTGGATCGAGCACTGCCGCCGTTCGCGCGAAATCGGTGCGGCCATGGGCAAGGCGCTCGGCACGCCGTGCGTCACCAACGTGTGGATCCCGGACGGCTTCAAGGACACCCCCGCCGATCGGCAGGCCCCGCGCGAACGCCTCGCCTTCGCGCTTGATGAGGTCTTCGAGAAATCGCTCCCGGCCAAACACAACTTGGATGCCGTGGAGCCGAAGCTCTTCGGAATCGGCGCGGAAAGCTGCACCGTCGGCTCTCACGAGTTTTACCTCGGCTATGCCATCACGCGCCGCAAGCTGCTCTGCCTCGACTCGGGCCATTTCCATCCGACCGAAAGCATCGCCGACAAGATCTCCAGCGTGCTGCTCTACGTGCCGGCGATCCTGCTGCACGTCAGCCGAGGTGTGCGCTGGGACAGTGACCACGTCGTCACCTTCACCGACGACCTCCAGGCAATCGCCCGCGAAGTCGTAATGTGCTGCCGGCGTCCCGCCGGCGGTTCACGGAAGTCGCGCGGCGCAGCTACGACCCACGATTTCAGCCGTGTCCACCTCGGGCTGGACTACTTCGACGCGAGCATCAACCGCCTTGCCGCGTGGGTCATCGGCGCGCGCAACCTGCTCCGCGCCCTCCTCCTCGCGCTGCTCGAGCCGCCCGCCATCCGCGCCGCCGAACTTGCCTGCGACAACACCACACGCCTCGCGCTCCAGGAAGAAGCCCGCGCGCTGCCCTTCGG
>JBEISV010000663.1:0-2018 GCA_040375265.1 Verrucomicrobiales bacterium | reverse complement strand
GCGTCGGGCAGTTTGAGCGCTTCCTTCACGCCGACCACCGTGCGGACGCATTCGTCGAAATTGGGGACCATCGTCGGTTCGCCGTCCCCGCTGAAGGCGATGTCCCGCACCGTGCGGGTAAGCTCCGGCACTTGGTCAAACTTGGGCTGAGTCGCCAGGCCGCCGTCCTGCGCGTAGCGGATCAGCCAGGTCAGTTCCTCGGAGAGTTGGGCGAGATTCACGGTGTCCGCGCGGCCGGGCGTGCGGCGGTCCACCTCGCAATAGACGCAATCGAAGTTGCAGCGTTTGTCCGGGTTCAGGTTCACGCCGATCGAGAGCCCGCGCGACCGGCGGGAGATGACCGGATAGACGTAAACGAGGTCCTGGAAAACTCGCGTGTGATCCTGGACCGCCGCCCAGGAACTTTGGATCGCAATGGAGGCATTCGCCACCCGGCCAAGGTAGGCGGGGCGTCGGCGCACGCAACGCGCGGCGAACGCGCTTCCGGACGGGCGAAAAGAATTCTGAAACTTTTCCCCGCCTTGCCGCGTAACACCTCCCGTGATGACGACGACGATGAATGCAAAACTGAACGTGCTGGATCAGGTGATGGATACGGCGGTCGCCCCCCGCACCAGTCCCACCGCCCTCCGGCCGGATTCCCGGACGCCGGAACCCAAGGTCCGCCTCCGCCGGACCTCTTCGCGGATCGCCGCGCCGGCACCGGCCGAGAGCCTGTGGCGCGTGACCATGGCCGAGGCGCGCGATGGTGTGGCCGAGCGGGCGCTGACTTGGACGCTCATGGCCGCCGGCCTCGCGGGGCTCGGCTGGCTCGCCTACGCCGGGCTGCAATTCCTGCTCGCCTGGGAAGGATTGGTGTCCTGGGTGCGGGCGGCCATGGTGTGAGCGGCAAAACTTCTTCGGATCGGCGGTCGACCTCCCCGAGGCGGCCGCCGATTTCTTTTCCCGGTTTCCGGATATTTTGAGTTCACAAACCCCGTCGTTTCGCTTTTATCCACGGCTTTTCGCCGCCGACAAACCGACCGATGAAACATTTGCTGAGTCTTGAGGCGCTTTCCGGAGCCGAGATGCGGGCCATCCTGGACCGCACGGCAGACTTCAAACGGAACCGCACCACGCACGCCCGGCCGCTCCAAGGCCAGACGTGGGCGCTCATCTTCAGCAAGTCCTCGACCCGCACCCGCGTGAGCTTCGAGGTCGGCCTTCGCGAACTCGGCGCCCAGGTGCTTTTCCTCAACGCCGGCGACATCCAGCTCGGGCGTGGCGAACCGATCAAGGACACCGCCCGCGTCCTCGGCCGCATGATCCACGGTGCCGTCATCCGGACCTTTGCCCAGGGCGACGTCGTGGACTTCGCCCAATACGCGCAGATCCCGACGGTCAACGCGCTGACCGACGACGAGCACCCCTGCCAGATCCTTACGGACATCTTCACGTTCGAGGAGCGGCGGGGCGAACGGATCGAGGGCAAGACCGTCACGTTCGTCGGCGACGCGGCGTGCAATGTCCCCGTGTCCTGGCTGTGGGCGGCGGCGAAGCTCGGCTTCACGCTCCGGCTCGCGGCGCCCAAGGCCTACTGGCCCGACGAAGCCATCGTGCGGCGCGCGGCGGCCGGCGGCCCGATGCCGTGGACCGGTTACTCCGCCGAGCAGGTGGTCGAACGCCTGCCCATCGGCGCCGGCATGCTGGAGTTGCTCACCGACCTGAAGCTCGCGGCCCGCCATGCAGACCTGCTTTACACCGACGTCTGGGTTTCGATGGGCAAGGAAGCCGAGTCCGCCCAGCGGCTCAAGGACCTGTCCGGTTACCAGATCAACGCCGAGCTGGTGAAGCTCGCGAAGCCGAACGCGCTCGTGATGCACTGCCTGCCCGCCTATCGCGGCAAGGAGATCGACGACGCAACGGTTGAAGCCCACGCCGACACGATCTTCACCGAGGCCGAGAACCGGCTGCACACCCAGAAGGCAATCGTGAACTGGCTGGTGGAGTGAAACGGCGCGGGGCCAGGGTGTTGGTGG
>JBEISV010000625.1:0-2442 GCA_040375265.1 Verrucomicrobiales bacterium | reverse complement strand
GGCCGACAGCATCAATCTTCCCGGCCGATCCGCCTCGTCGCGCCGACGAAACGTTGTTCCCGGTTTCCCGGTTGCCTAGGCTCCCGCCACTTTTTATGAACTCCCTCAATATCGCGATCATCGGGACGGGCGGCATTTCCCTGCAGAACCACCTGCCCGGCTTGGCCCTGTGCGCCGGCGTCCGCATCCACGCCCTGTGCGATTCCAATCCGGCCACGCTCGAAGGCGCCCGCCAACAGACCGGTGCGCCCGTTGCCTCGACGAACTGGCAGGACATCGTCACCCGCGACGACGTCCACGCCGTCATCATCGCCACGCCCAACTTCCTGCACCCCGACATCGCCATCACCGCCGCCCGGCATGGCAAACACATCCTCTGCGAGAAGCCCCTCGCCCTGAACGCTGATGACGCCCAGCGCATGGCCGACGAGGCGGACAAGGCCGGCGTGCGCCACATGACGGCGTTCACCTACCAGTTCGTTCCCGCGATGCGTTACCTGCGGCACCTCATCGACCAGGGCGAACTCGGCCACCCGTATCACTACCGCTGCCTGCGGCTGCAGGACTGGGGCACGCGCAACCTCGGCTGGCGGCAGGTGAAGCAGCTCGCCGGCACCGGCGAAATCGGCGACATGCTCAGCCACCGGATCAACTTCGCCCACCACCTCGTCGGCCCCATGAAACGGCTCGTGGCGAACCTGAAGAACCACACGCCCGTCCGCGACGGCGCCCCCAACGACACCGACGACTGGGTGGGCATCCTCGCTGAGTTCCAGAACGGCACCACCGGCGTGCTCGAAAGCTCCAAGCTCGCCAGCGGCCACAACGAATCCTGGCGCAGCCTCGACTACGTGGAGATCAACGGCAGCGCCGGCACCTTCCAGTTCACCACGGGCAAGTGGAACGAACTCCAGCACGGCAAGCTCGGCGGCCCCGGCCTGAAACCGCTCACCGTGCCGCCCGAGTTCTGGGTCTTGCCCGGCAGCCCGCGCGATCCCGGCGTGGGCGACCCGCTGGTGAGCTTCCGCTACGACCAAGCGGTGGAGTTCATCAACGCCATTCGCGAGCAACGCCCCTGCGCGATCACCTTCCACGACGGTGCCAAGGCCCAGCGGGTGATGGACGCCGCGGTGAAGTCAGCCGAGATCGGGCAGTGGGTGGAGCTGTGACCAAATGAGCCAACGACGGAAATGGAGCGGACTGGTGTTGGCCGCGGTGGCGGCCGTGTCCCTAATTGCCTTCGCAGTTCCCGACGCGAGAACATATCGGGGACGGACGCTGACCCAGTGGCTTCAGCCGACGTTGATGGAGCGCCAAAGTTACGAGGGACTCCGAGGTTACCAAACCAACTCGGTGTTGGCCTTTGAGGAAGCAGGACGTTCCGGAGTCGAATTGCTCCTGCATGAAATCGCGGCTCGTGACAATGGCTGGAACTGGAGGCTCTTTGCGGCTTTCGATTATCTTTACCAACGCAACTGGTTGTCCGGAACTCGGCCCGGCTTTTCGCAATGGCCGCAAGAACGGGTCTTCTGGCCGGCCAGCATCCTATCCGGAATGCGGGCGCCCTCCACGTGCATCCCCCAGCTGACGGATCATTTCGCGGACGCGGAAAAAGCCATCGTTATCCTCGGAAATCGGGCGCCCTCCGTCCGCGTTTCCAATCAGACTGCGCGCGACACCTTGGACATCCGGTTCCGGGCGACTGCCACCGCTCTGGCCAACAGCGGGCCAACTGGAGTCGGCGTCGTCGCCAATGCCTTGGCTCGGACTACCGACACGGATCGGGCCGTCACCCTGATCGGCGCTTTGCATCAAGCCGGCACCAATGCCGAGCCGGCCGTTCCAGTGCTGTTGGCGCTGGCGTCTCGCACCAAGTCCAAAGAAGCGGACCAGGCCCTGAAAAGTCGCCCCGTCCCTCCAGGGGTGCACCCGCTTTACTCGTCCAGTTGTTACAATCTGGTGCTGCATGCCCTGATCGACATTCGCGGCGACGCCGCTTTGCCATTTCTCCTGCAAGCCGCGACCAACGGCCATGTCGGAGCGGTCGCTGCCTTCGGCGAATACGGCCCCACGGCGGCTCACCTCCTGCCACAGATTCTCCCGCTCACCACCAACGCCGATCCGTCGGTCAGCTTTCAGGCCGAGATCGCGGTGCGAAAGATCCGCGGCGAGCCCCAATAGATACTAACGGCGCGTTGGATCGGCAGGAGGCCTGCCCGACGTTGCGGGCCGCTGCCGGATGCCTTGGCAAGCCCGGTTCCGCACCTCGAAGAATTGCGGCGCCTATGCTGTCGTGGTCGTGGGAACTAACGCTTGCACGCGAAATGTTCGCTGTTAGGGTAAACCCACACACCACTTTACTGGTTAGCAAAGCTGTATCCTATGCACACGAACATCCATTTGCGTCGAACGGGGCGGCGGGGGTTTACCCTCATTGAGCTG
>JBEISV010000562.1:0-2958 GCA_040375265.1 Verrucomicrobiales bacterium | reverse complement strand
GGGCGCCTGTGGGTCGCCACCACGCCGACCTACCCGCACTACACGCCCGGCGAATCGCGGCCCAACGACAAGATCCTGATCTTCGAGGACACGAACGGCGACGGCCGTGCCGACAAGCAGACCGTTTTCGCCGACAAGCTGCACCTGCCCATCGGTTTCGAGCTGGCGCCCGAGGGCGTTTACCTGTCGCAGGAGCCGAACCTCTGCCTGCTCGTGGACGACAATCACGACGACAAGGCCGACCGCATGGATATCCTCATGCACGGCTTCGACACGCACGACACGCACCATGCCATCTCCGCCTACAGCGCGGATGCGAGCGGCGCGTTCTACCTGCTGGAAGGCCGGTTCCTGCACAGTCAGGTGGAGACGCCCTACGGCCCGCAGCGCGTGAACGACGGCGGCGCCTGGCGGTTTGATCCCAAGCGCTTCAAGCTGGAGCGCTACATCCAGACCGACGTGAACAATCCCTGGGGCATTGCCTTCGACGACTGGGAACAGGGCGTCCTGTCGGATGCCTCCAGCGGCGAGAATTACCACGCGCTGCCCGTGTCGGCCAAGATGCCCTACGGCGTCGAGATCGAGCAGGCGGGCGAATACGTGAAGAAGCGGTCGCGGCCGACCTCGGGTTCGGAGTTCGTGTCGTCACGCCACTTCCCGGACGACCGGCAGGGGCAGTTCATGACCTGCAACAGCATCGGGTTCCTCGGCCTCAGCTTCGCCGATCCGCGCGAGGATGGCGCCAGCTTCAGCGGCGGCCTCGCGGGCGACCTGATCAGCTCCAGCGACCCGAACTTCCGGCCGGTGGACCTCGAGTTCGCCCCGGATGGTTCGCTCTACTTCGTGGACTGGCACAATGCGCTGATCGGCCACATGCAGCACAACGCCCGCGATCCGAACCGCGACCATGAACGCGGCCGAATCTACCGCGTGACCTATCCCGCTCGGCCGCTGGTCGCCCCCGCGAAGGTCGCCGGCGCGAGCATCCCCGAACTGCTGGAGAACCTGAAGCTGCCCGAATATCGCAGCCGTTACCGCACTCGCCGCGAACTGCGGGGACATCCGGCGTCCGCGGTCATCCCGGCCGTGAAGGCCTGGGCGGCCAAGCTCGACAAGGCGGACCCGCGTTATGAACACCACCTCTGCGAGGCGCTGTGGGCCACGTGGGCCCAGAACAAGCCCGACACCGGCCTGTTGCTAGCCTGCCTCAATGCCCGCTCGCACCAGGCCCGCGCCGCGGCCGCCCACGTGCTGCGCTATACGGCCCACCAGATTCCCAACGCCACCGCCCTGTTGCGCCAGGCTGCCAACGATCCCCACGGCCGCGTGCGTCTCACCGCCATCGTCGCCGCCTCCTGGTTGGACAACCAGGACGGCGCCCGGATCGTGTTGGATGCGCTGCGGCATCCCTTCGACAAGTGGATGAGCCCGGTGACCAAGCAGATCCTGGAGACCACGCTCAAGGACGATGTCGCCGCGTTGGCCAAGGCCGAGCCGCAGTTGCTCACTGAAAATCCCAATGCGCGCGACTACCTCGCCGGCACCTTCAAGCTGGGATCCGCTCCGCCCGCCGCCTCCAAACGCGAATACGGCCCCACCCGCCCGCTCAACGGCGGCGAGGCCAAGCTCTACGCGCTCGGGAAGGAAGTGTTCAACCGCGACGCCCACTGCGTGACCTGCCACCAGGCCGCCGGCACCGGCACCCCGGGCATCTACCCGCCGTTCAACGTGCCCGGCAACCCGTGGCTCGCCGACGAAGAACGCCTGATCAAGGTCGTGCTCAAGGGCCTGTGGGGCCCGCTCGAGCTCGGCGGCCAGCGCCTGAATCCCGCCAACGGCGTGCCGCCCATGATGGGCTTCGGCGGCCTGCTCAACGACGAGGAAGTCGCCGGCGTGCTCAGCTATGTCCGGCAGTCCTTCGGCAACAACCTGCCGCTCATCACTCCGGCGCAGGTCGCCCAGGTCCGTGAGCAGACCAAGGACCGCGCCGACTTCTACATGGTCGAGGAGATCATGAAGCAGCACCCGATTCCCGGCTGGGAGAAGTGGGGCAAAATGGCCCGCCCGAAGGACAGCGCCTACGAGTAGGCGCCTCAGCCAGGTAGCAGTTGGTTCCACAACAGGCCGCGGAAACCTCTTCCGCGGCCTGTTTGCTTTTCCTCCTCCCGTTTTCGCCCGCTTGCTCCTGACCGTCGGCCGGCTTCATCCTCGCGGCATGCAGACACGCCCCCTCGGCAAGACCGGACTTCAGCTTCCCATCCTTGGCTTCGGCGCCAGCTCGCTGGGCCAGGAATTCCGCAGCGTCACGCTCGACGAGGCGCTGCGCAGCGTGCGCGTGGCGCTGGATTGCGGGCTCAACTTCATCGACACGTCGCCGTTCTATGGCCGCGGGATGAGCGAGGTGCTGCTCGGCATCGCACTAAAGGGTGTGCCGCGCGACAGCTACACGCTCTGCACCAAACTCGGCCGCTACGACCTCCAGCACTTCGATTTCTCCGCCAAACGCGTCGCCGAGTCCGTGGACGTCTCGCTGCACCGCCTCGGCACCGACCACCTGGACATTGTCCTGTGCCACGACATCGAATTCGTGGAGATGCAGCAAATCGTCGACGAAACAATCCCCGCGCTGCGGCAGCTCGTTCAGTCCGGCAAGGTCCGGTTCATCGGCTTCAGCGGTTATCCGCAGAAGATCTTCCGCTTCATCGGCGACCAGACCGCCGTGGACTGCGCGCTCAGCTACAACCAATACACGCTTCAGAACACGCGCTTCGCTGACGAGACGGTTCTCTACCTCAAGGCCAAGGGCGTGGGCGTGCTGAACGCCGGCCCGTTCAGCGCCCGCCTGCTCACCAACGCGTCGCTGCCCGCCTGGCTCAAGGAACCTGAGTCCGTGAAGGCCGCCGCCCGCGCCGCCGCCGCCCTGTGCGCCCAACGCGGTTCGGACATCGCGAAGCTCGC
>JBEISV010000335.1:0-5330 GCA_040375265.1 Verrucomicrobiales bacterium | reverse complement strand
CCGCTGTTCAACAAGCTGACGCCACTGGCGGAAGGTTCCTTGCGGGACCGCCTGCTGAAGTTGGGTGAACGCACCGGCTTTTCGGCCAAGACGATCCTCGTGATGGACGGCTCGAAACGGTCCCGCCATTCCAACGCCTTCTTCACCGGTTTTGGCCGTTTCCGGAAGATCGTGCTGTTCGACACCCTCATCGCGCAGCTCAGCGAACCCGAACTCGAAGCGGTGCTGGCCCACGAAGTCGGGCATTACAAGCGCGGGCACATTCCGAAGATGCTGCTCTGGGGGGCGCTCAGCTCGTTGGCGGGCTTCTGGGTGGTGGCGGTGCTCGCCCGGTCGCCGTGGTTCACGGAGGGGTTCGGGTTCGCGCCGGATAGTGGCATTGCGCCCACCCTGCTGCTGTTCGCGCTGCTCAGCGGCGCCGTGACGTTCTGGCTTTCGCCGCTGACGAACCTCCTTTCTCGGCGGCATGAGTTCGAGGCCGATGCCTACGCCGCCAAGGCCATGGGTGAGCCGGTCTCGCTGGTTGGCGCGCTGCGGAAGCTGACCGAAAAGAACCTCTCGAACCTCACGCCGCACCCCCTGTTCAGCGCCTGGCATTACTCGCATCCCACGCTGCTGGAGCGGGAAACCGCGGTGAAGGCCGTGAAGCTCTCCGCGGCGGCGGCCTAGCAACCCGGTCTTTTCGGCCAAGTCCTAGTCCAACTGCGCCCGCCCCTGGATGTATCCCGAGACCAAAGCTGCGCGTGATCGGTGGGTGCTGACGCAACGGCCCGCGGCGCTGTTGGCGAGTCGGGTAACCGCTGCCGGCCATGGACCAAGCTGGTTTTCCGAGCCCGAAACCGACGCCGAAGGCCGCTCCCGCGACTGCCTTACCGTCCTGCTGCGGAACCCCGAATGCCCGTGGCGTTGTGTGTTCTGTGACCTGTGGCAGCACACGACGCCCCGCGGCCAGGCCTCGGAACCCATCTCCGACCAAATCCGCCGGGCCCTGGTCGCCACCGAAGCTCAGGGCCGGGACTGGGCGAAGCTCTACAACGCCGGGTCGTTCTTCGATGCCGGCGCGATTCCACCCACGGAATTGCCCGGCCTTGCCGAGCTTTGCCGCCCCTTTGCGCGGGTGATCGTGGAATGCCATCCCACCTTGGTCCGGCCAGCCGTGTTTGCGTTCCGCGACCAGATCCGGCCCGCACAGTTGGAAGTGGCGCTCGGCCTAGAAACCGCCCACCCGGAAACATTGGCGAAACTCAACAAAGGCATCACGACCGACGATTTTGCCCGCGCCGCCGCCACCCTGCGCGACGGCGGCGTGGACGTCCGGGCGTTTGTCCTGGTGCGGCCGCCGTTCCTGGAGCCCGCGGCGGGCTTGGATTGGGTTTTCCGGTCCATCGAATTCGCCTTTGCCGCTGGCGCCTCGGTGGTATCGCTGATTCCGACCCGCTTGGGAAACGGTGCCTTGGAAGCCCTAGCCGCAGCGGGACAATTCGTGCCCCCGGCCTTGGCGGAACTTGAGGCCGCACTCGAATTTGGGCTGGAACTCGGCCGCGGCCGGGTGTTCGCCGACCTTTGGGAACTGGACCGCTGGGCCGCCACGGAGACCCTTTTCACGGCCCGCCGCGAACGGTTGGCCGAGATGAATCGGCGCCAAGTGGTGCTACCCGCTCCGGGCGTCTGACCGCACTCGACTCGCGGTTTTCGCGAGCGCCCTGGTCCCAGCCCCACGCACCGGGGGCAACCCCAGTCATTTGCCCGTCGCCAGTTGGCTGAGAATTTGGTCGCGGAGATTGGTGGAGGTGATCAAGCCGGCCAGCTCCAGCCCGAGGTCCGAACGGCCCTGCCGGCCTAGTCGGAGGGCACAATCGGCCGCCACGTTGTCCCGCAGATTCATGGCGTTGATCCCCAGCAAGGCCTGCCGGATAAGCTCAGGCAACGACGAATTGGCCGCCTCCAAGGCGAGTGCCGCCAACGTCTGGTCGCGGAGGTTCACCGAGGAAATTTGGTTGGCGGCGCCCAAGCGGGCGCGCAGGTCGTCGGCCGAGGCGACCGGCGGTGGAATTTCCATCGGGTCCGGCTGCGGTCGTAGCGCGCGGGGCACCGAGCAGCCGGCGAGGCCCAGCAGCACGGCCAAACCAACAAGGCGCAGGCGGGTGGATTTCATGGGGCGCTAGCCTCGCCGCGCCCGGGAGGAATTGCCAGCCGGCAGGTGGGGCGGCTCGGTAGCCCGCGGTTTCGCAAATTTTCCTTCGCCTGTCCCGGTTCCGCCGTGTTCCATCGCGCCGCTTTTCGACCATGCCAAAGCGCACTGACATTCATTCCGTCCTCATCATTGGCGCCGGCCCGATCATCATCGGCCAGGCGTGCGAGTTCGACTACTCCGGCACCCAGGCCTGCAAGGCGCTCCGCGAAGAGGGCTACCGCGTCGTCCTCGTGAACTCCAACCCGGCCACGATCATGACCGATCCGGAGTTCGCCGACCGCACCTACATCGAGCCCATCACTCCCGAGGCCGTGGAGAAGATCATTCTCCGCGAGAAGGAGGAGATGGCCCGGCTCGGTGTCACCGGCAAGCTGGTGCTCCTGCCCACGCTCGGTGGCCAGACCGCGCTGAACACCGCCATGAAGCTCCACCACAACGGTGCCCTCGAGCGCCACGGGGTGGAGATGATTGGCGCCAAGGCCGACGCCATCCAGAAGGGCGAGGACCGCCAGGTGTTCAAGGACCTCATGCTCTCCATCGGGCTCGACGTCCCCGTCAGCGGCACCGCCCACAACATGGATGAGGCCCGCGCCGTCGCCGAGAAGATCGGCCGCTTCCCCGTCATCATCCGGCCGGCCTACACCCTCGGCGGCACCGGCGGCGGCATCGGCTACAACCGCGAGGAGTTCGAGGAAATCGCCAAGCGCGGCATCGACCTCTCCCCGGTCAACGAGGTCCTCATCGAGGAATCCCTCCTCGGCTGGAAGGAATACGAGATGGAGGTCATGCGCGACCGCGCGGACAACTGCGTCATCATCTGCTCCATCGAGAACTTCGACCCGATGGGCGTCCACACCGGCGACTCCATCACCGTCGCCCCGATCCAGACGCTCACCGACAAGGAATTCCAGATCATGCGCGACCAGAGCTTCGCCGTGATCCGCGCCGTGGGCGTCGAGACCGGCGGCTCCAACATCCAGTTCGGCGTCAATCCCGACACCGGCCGCATGGTCATCATCGAGATGAACCCGCGCGTCAGCCGTAGCTCTGCGCTCGCGTCCAAGGCGACCGGCTTCCCTATCGCCAAGATCGCCGCCAAGCTGGCCGTCGGTTACCTGCTCGACGAACTTCGGAACGACATCACCCGCGAAACCCCGGCCAGCTTCGAGCCGAGCATCGACTACGTCGTCACCAAGATCCCCCGGTTTGCCTTCGAGAAGTTCCCGCAGGCCGACCCCACGCTTACCACCCAGATGAAGAGCGTCGGCGAAGCCATGGCCATCGGCCGCACCTTCAAGGAATCGCTCCAGAAATGCCTCCGTTCGCTGGAGATCGGCCGCAGCGGCCTGGGCGGCGACGGCAAGGCCTGGCGGATCGGCACCGAGGTCTATGGCGACCGCGACGTGCTCCCGCGCGAGGTTATCAGCCGCAAGCTGAGCGTGCCCAACGCCGAACGCATCTTCTTCATCCGCCACGCCCTGCGCGCCGGGTTCACCATCGAGGAGATCTTCAGCCTCACGAAGATCGACCGCTGGTTCCTCGTGCAGATCAAGGAGATCGTGGATTTCGAGGAAGTGCTGGCTGGGGCGGGAAACTGAGATTCTATGGCCAAGAGCGATCGAAAAGCGGAATTTCTGAAATGGGTTCCTCTGCTTCTTGATGCGCTGCGTTCGCTTGGCGGGTCTACCGAGGCCCGTGAAGCGATCGATTGGATTGCCTCAACAGTAAAGCTCCCTGAAGTGGAGCGGCAGCGCCGAAACAAGGGTGGTATCAATCGCTTTGAAAACCAGGTCCATTGGGCAAGACAGTATCTTGCTTGGGAGGGGTTGATCGATAGCTCTCGCCGAGGCATTTGGACTCTGACTCCTGTTGGATCGAAGACCCACCTATCCGAGGAGCAGGCCGCCGATCTCGTCAGGAAATGGGTCAAAATTCACTCCAAGCGTCGCCAAACTGCGGTGGATGGATCCCTCGCCGCTGATTCCAAAATTGAGCCGGACACGAAGGAGCACGAAGCTGCCGAGGAACAGGAGCCGCCAGAACTGGCGGAGGAGGGCGAGTTGTTGGAGGTGTTGCAGTCGTTGGCGCCAGGGGGATTCGAGCGCTTATGCAAACGCCTCCTTCACGAATACGGCCTCGAAAAAGTGGTGGTAACTGGGAAGAGCCACGACGGCGGCATCGATGGAATCGGACTCCTGCGGCTAAACACGTTTGTGACAATGCGGGTGCTGTTTCAGTGCAAACGTGTCCGAAAAGGAGTCAGTCGCGCGCAAGTAGGAGATTTTCGAAACGCGGTCATGGGACGAGCCGACAAAGGCATTCTGCTGACTACCGGGTGGTTCACGTCGGACGCCGAGAAAGAAGCTAACCGTGAGGGTGTCATTCCAATCGAATTGGTTGATGGCGAACGATTGGTGGAGCTGTTCGAAGCGAAGCAACTCGGCCTTCGGCGCAAAGAGGTCTTTGAGGTCGATCACACGTTCTTTGATCAGTTCCGCTGACGCCGTTGAGTCCGCGAATCCAAACCGGTATCACGCGCACCGGTCCAACAGTTGCCCACGGCTGTTCGGAGCAGTCCCGGGAATCCGTCCCTATCGATTCATTAGCGTTAAGAGCGGCCCGTCCTCAGGGCTTCTCGACGCTCTTCTTCTCCTCCTTCTTGATGGTCCCGTCGGACGACTCCGTGACCGTCTTCTCCTTCTTTTCGACCGTGCCGTCGCGTTTCACCTTTTCCGTTTCCGTATGGGAAACGGTGCGGTCGCAGCCCGTCGTCAGAAAGGACAACGCCAAAACCGAGGTTGCCGCCAGCAGTGTAATCTTGCCTGTTTTCATGGTTGGTTCGTTCAATGGTTCCGATGTGGTCCCGAAGCCGCTTTCCGCAGGGTGGCTTGGCCGACTCAAAGTTGGGCGGAGCAGGGGCATGTCGCCATGGGGTAAAACCCGCAGGGCACTCGCAGCCGAGGCCAGCCATCGGGGGCGTTGCCGGGGAAGAAGCGGCCGATCGGCAATTCGCCCGTGAAGCCAAGTTCGCCTTTCCCAATCCGGATCTCCTTGGCCAAGCTTCGCCCATGAACTCTCCCGACTTCACTCGCCGCGGTTTCGTGAAGGGCCTGAGCGCCGCCACGCTGGGCGCGCT
>JBEISV010000138.1:0-10181 GCA_040375265.1 Verrucomicrobiales bacterium | reverse complement strand
GTCGGGCGTAATGAGCGTGTCCGCGGCCGGCGCGCCGGGCCGGTTCTTGGCCTGCTCCGTGTAAAGCGTGCGGACAGTCGTCGCGAGTTCCACGGCATTGGCCGAGGTCAGGTCGAAGACCTGCGTGTCCCGCGGCTGGAACGCCGTATCGCGGCTGCGCAACTGGGCGAGGATTTCCTCAATCTCCGCGATGTGATTGGTCCGCGCCGTGACGATGAAGCGGGCGTTCTTCGTGTCGGAAATGATCTGGGCATCCGCGGGATCGCTCGCGTCGCGCCCCTTGAAGCGGTCCGTATAGAGCTGCTGCACCAGCGGCTGAAGGCGGCTGAGTTCATCGGCGCTTCCCACTTCCAAGAGGCGGGTTTCACGTGCCGCGCGGGTCAGTTGGGCGGACTGCAACTCGTCCACGATCTGCCCGACGATCTTCAACTGGGCATCGTTGCCGGCGATGATGAGCTGGTTGCTCTCGGCTTCCTCGAGGATGAGGATGTCCGAGGTGGTCAGCTCGGGTTGGCTCTTGATGCGGTCTGCGTAGAGCTGCCGCACCTTCGGGGACAGCACGACCGCCTTGCCCTGCTTGAGGTTGATGACCTTGGTCTTGCGTTCCGGGACCTCGCCGAGGGACTGGTCCAACTGCTCGATGATCAACGAAACCCCGGCCAGCTCCTTTGGATCGCCGGTCACGATCAGGGTGCGGGTCTTGGCATCGACGGAAACGGTGACGCGCTTCTGCGGCCGGCCGTAGGCATCGTAACGGACGAGGGAGGTCGAAAGGATTTCCGCCACCTTCTCAGGTTCGGCCGACTTGATCTTGAACACCCGGGCGCTCGCGCTCTGGCTGCCGACCTTGTCCAGCTTGCGGATAAGGTCCTCGACCACGGCCAGTTCGTTGGTGCCGCCGGTGACGATGATTCGGTTCCCGCTCACGTCGGGCGTGATCAGGGTGTCCGCCGCGGGCGCGCCGGGCCGGTTCTTGGCCTGCTCGGTGTAAAGCGTGCGGACGGTCGAGGAGAGTTCGACGGCGTTCGCGGTCGTCAAGTCGAACACCCGCGTGTCGCGGGCCTGAAAGGCGGTGTCGTTGCTCCGCAATTGGGCGAGGATTTCCTCGATCTCGGAAATGTGGTTGGTCCGCGCCGTGACGATGAACCGGGCGTTCTTCGCGTCGGAAATGATCTGGGCGTCCGCGGGGTCGCTCGCGTCCCGACCCTTGAAGCGATCCGTGTAAAGTTGCTGCACCAGCGGCTGGAGCCGGCTGAGTTCGTCGGCGCTGCCGACCGGGAGCAACCGCGTTTCGCGGGCCGCCCGGGAGACCTGGGCCGACTGGAGTCCGTCCACGATCTCGCTCACCAGCTTCAACTGGGCGTCGTTGCCCGCGATGATGAGCTGGTTGCTCTCGCCTTCTTCCAAAATGAGGATGTCCGACGTGGACAGTTCGGGCTGGCTCTTGATGCGGTCGTCATAGAGTTGGCGCACCTTGGGGGAAATGATGGCCGCCCGGCCCTGCTTCAAAGTGATGACCTTGGTCTTCCGCTCCGGCACCTCGCCCAACGACTGATCCAACTGCTCGATGATCAGCGAAACGCCCTGAAGCTCCTTGGGATCGCCGGTCACGATCAGCGTGCGAGTCTTGGCATCGACCGACACCGTCGCGCGCTTCTGCGGCCGGCCATAGGCGTCGTAACGGACCAGCGACGTGGTCAGGATCTCCGCGACTTTGGCCGGGTCGGCCGACTTGATCTTGAAGACGCGGGCCGAAGCGCTCTGGGCACTGGCCTTGTCGAGCTTGCGGACAATTTCCTCCACCGCGGCCAACTCATTGGTGTCGCCGACGAGAATCAGGCGATTGCCGCCAGTGTCGGGAGTGATGAGCGTGTCCGGCGCCTGGTTGCCGAGGCGGCCCTTGGCTTCCTCGGTGTAAAGCGTGCGAACAGTGCCCGCCAACTCCACCGCGCTGGCCGTGGTCAGGTCGATAATCTTGGTCTGGCGATTCTCGGTGCGCGCCTTGCCGGTGCCGAGCTGCTGGAGGATGGCCTCGATCTGCTTCAGGTGTTCCGGCTTGCCGGTGACGATCAGGCGGCCGGTCCGGGCGTCGGCCATGATCTGGGCATCGGCCGGATCGGTGTCCTGCTTGTCCCGCCATTGATCCTGGTAGAGCTGCTGGACGAGCGGTTGCAGGCGCTGGACGTCCGCCGCCGTGCCCACCTCGAAAGTCTTTGTCTCGCGGGAAGGCTGGCCGTTGCCTGAGTTCAGTTGCAGGCGGGAAATGATGTCCTCCACCGTCTTCAGTTGGTCAGCCCGGGCGCTGACGAAGATGCGGCCCGTCTTGCCGTCGCTGATGATCTGTGCGTCGGGCGCACCGAGCTGCGGGCTGCTGGCCAACTGGTCGCGGTAGAGCTGCTGGACCAACGGCATGAGGCGCTGCGCCTCGGAGAGCTTGCCGAGGTCGAAGGTTTTCGTTTCCCGCGTCGGCCGAGCCTGGCTTTCCAGCGTGCTGACGATCTGCTGGATGCTGGCGGCCTGCTCGTCGGTGCCCTGCACCAGCAACCGCGTGCCCGAGGCGTCGGGGTAGATCGTCGCCGGCTTGATGGTCTTGCCCTGCGATTGTTCGGCATAAATCTGCGTGACCTTGGCCATCAGGTCCGCGGCCGTGGCGTTCTTCAGCTCGACGGCGTGCAGTTCGCGCACGCCCTGCTCCGGCTTGGCATCCAGCGCGGTGACCATCGTCTCGATCTGCGCCAAAACCGTCGGCGAGGCGAGCACCAGCAGTCGCTTGCTCGCCGGCTCGGGCGTGATGCTCAGGACGCCGTTCAGGTTCCGGCCCGGGTTCTGCGCGGCGAACACCTTCTGGATCAACGTCGCGATCGCGTCGGGATCCCCCTTCACGTCGAAGATGCGAAGCTGCTTCTCGCGGGAAACTGCTTCGCCGCCACCGTCGAGCTTCTCGATGACGGATTCGGCATCCTGCAGGTCGGTGCGGGTGCCGGAGACGATCAGCGAATTGGACTTCTCGTCGGCCGTGACCGTGACCCGCTTGATCGGGAGTCCCCGGGCATCGTAGCGCATCATCGCGCTCGAAACGATGGGCGCCATCATGCTCGCCTCCGCCTGGTTGAGCTTGAAGACGCGGGCGCCGGGCGCCTGCTGAGGGCTGTTGTCGAGGCGGTTGACAATGCTGGCAACCTGCTCGATCTCGGCCGCGCCGCCGGTGATGATCAAGCGGTTGGCGACCGGGTCGGGAACGATCTTGGTCGAAGTCACGTAGTCGGCGCCGCGCTGGTCGCGAAGCAGTTCGGTGAAGAGGTTGTTCACCGTCGGCGCGAGCGTGTTCGCGTCGGCCGACTTCAGTTCGATGACGCGCAGCTCGCGCGGACCGGAATCGGGCCGGGTGTCGAGTTGCTGGATCATCTGGTAGGCGGCCTCGACCGCGGCGTGGTCCCCGGTGACGACGAGGCTGTTGCTGCGGGTGTCGAGCAGCACCTTCACGGTCTGGGTCTGGGCGTTGAGACTCTTCTCCACGAGCCCGACGATCTCGCTCGCGGAGGCGGTCTTCAGGCGGATGACCCGGGTTTCTTCCTTGGCCGCCTTCTTCTCGGACGGATCGAGTTGCCGGATGATGCCCTCGACCCGGGTGATTTCCTTGTCGCCGCCGCTGACCATGATGCGGTTGTTCTTCGTCTCGGCGATCAGCGTGGCCGGTCCGCCGGCGGGCTCGGGCTGCCCGCGGATCTGTTCCTGGTAAAGCTGCTGCACCAGCGGCGTGAACTCGGCCGCGGTCCGGCTGAACAATTCGATGCCGCGGAACTGGCGGGGCGCCGCCGAGGCCGGCGTGACGTCGAACTGCTTCACCAGCGTGCGGATGCGTTCCTGGTCCTTCGCCACGGCGAGCACGATGATCTGCTTGCCGGTGGGATCGGCCATCAGGGTTGGCGCGGGTAGTCCCTGCGTGGCCATCTGGCCAATCAGTTGCGTGACCAGCGGAATGACTTCGGTGGCTGCCTTCGCCTGGAGCTGGATGACGCCCAGTTCGCGTTCTGCCTGGACCGGTGCGATGTCCACGATGCCGACGACCGCCTCGATCTCCTTCATCTGTTCGTCGGTGCCGGTGACCAGCAGGCGATTGTTGCCCGCGTCCGGCACGAGGGACGGCTTGGGCACCGTCGCGAAACGGCGATCAAGCATGCGTTCGGTCACCAGGCTCTGGATCTGGGTCAGCGCCGAGTCGGTCCGGGTGTTCTTCAGTGGGATCACCTTGAGGCGCCGCGTCTGCGTCTGCGGCTTGTCGGCGCGCAGTTGAGTGACCAACTGCTCGATGCGCTGAAGATGGTCCTGACTGGCCGTGACAATCAGACGGCCGGATTCGGTATCGGCCATGATCTTCGCGTGGGCCACGGTCGAGGCGGAGCCGTCGGCGGTCTGATTCCGGTAAAGCTGTTCGACCAGCGGCTGGATGCGGCGGGCTTCCTCAGGGGAACCTACTTCGATGAACCGGGTCTGCAGCGGCGTGGGCTGCGACGAACCGGTCTCCAACTGCGCGACGATGTCGGTCGCGGTCTGCAAGTCGCCCGGCGAACCGGTTACCACCACGCTCTGGCTGCCGGGATCGTAGGATACGCTGGCGGTCGTCGTGGCCTGGCCGCCCTTGTCCTTCCGGGTGAGGGCTTGCTTAAGGATCGTCGTGACGTTCGTCGCCTCGGTGGCGCGCGGCCGGAAAATCTTCGTGAGCTGGATCGCTTGGCCGCGGTTCGGCACCAGCGGGTTTTCCCCACCAATTCCCACCGCACCCACGGCGCCCTTGTCCACCCGTGTGACCAACTGTTCGATCTGGTCAAGCTGGCCGGGCAACGGCGCGGCGACGATCAGGCGGTTCTGCGCAGCGTCCGCAATGACCCGCGCCTTGGTGGCGGCCGCACTGCCGGATTCGTTCGGGGCCGCCACGCCCGGAATGGCCTGCCGGACCATGGTGGCCATCTCCTCCGCCTTGACTGACTGGAGCTGGAAAATCCGGACGTCGCCGGAACCGCCCTTCTGCTCGAACTTGTTGATCAGCTCCTCCGCGAGCTCCATCCGGTCGTTCGGACCGAAGAGCACCAAGGTGCGGGACGCCTCGTCATAAACCGACGTGATGTAGTCGTTCGGATCGGCCGGCAGCACCTCCATCGCCTTCGAGTTCGGATTGTAGGTGGTCCGCTTGGGAGCGGTGGCGATGCCAAAGGTGCGGTTGAGCAAATCCGACACGATGGCGCCCGAGGCGTTCAGCAGCGTGAAGGTCTTCATCTGCCGGTCGGCCGCCTGTTCGGTGCCGATGGTTTCGATTAGCGTGCGGACCCGCTGGATGTTCGCGAGGCGGTCCGTGACGACGAGTCCCCTGCCCCGTCCCAGCGTGGCGACGGAACCCGCGTTGGAGAGCATCGGCAACACGGAATCGGCGACCTCCTTCGCGTCGAGGTTCTTCACGTCCATCACGACGGTGACGACCTCGTTGGGGCGCACGTCGCCCACGTTCTCCATGCCGCGCATGATGCGGATGGGCATCGCGGGCAGTTGCTTGAACGGCACCAAGCGCAGGTTGTTGCCATCCTCGACCAGCATCACGCCCTTCATGGCGAGCATGAGGTTCAACGTGTCGAGCGCCTCGTTGTAATTGTAGGCGTTCGGGTCGTCATAGGTGAGCGTGCCCACGACGTTGGTGTCGGACAGCAAGGGCTTGCCCGCCATCTGGGAGAACCGCTCCACCACGTCGGAATACGGGATGCCATCGAACTGGAAGCGGATGTTGCGGGCGGATGCCGGGGCGGCGGCGCCGGGGGTAACGACGACGTCAGGCTTGGTCGCCGGAGTCCCGGCGTCTTGGGCCCGCGCGGCGAAACCGGCGAGGACGGCCGCACCGAGGAGCAGGAGGCGGAGCGATTTCATGGCAGAAAAGGGAGTGAACATGGGCGTCACGGGATCACGGCTTGTGGGCCAGCTCGGTCGGGAGTTCGGTTTCAGTCAATTTGCGTTTCTCGGCGAGCGTCCGGCCGCGTTCCACGGCCCAGTATTCGTCGCCCATTTTCAAGATCAGCCGGCTGTGCGACTGGAGGAAGGAATTGCCCGGGGCGGGCATTGGCCGGTAATCCACCTTCACGATCTTGCCGCCGGCAAGCTCGTCGCCGACGCGGTAACGGACCGTCTTCTGCGCCGCGAGGTCGCGGATGTGGATTTCCGGTTCGCCGTTCCATTCGGACAATGACACCACGCGGAACACCTCCAGGCCCGGCGCCACGCCCGGCTTGGACGGCAGCGGCGCTGGCTGCCCAGGCTGGGCCGGCGCGGCGGCACGTTTGATGTAGGGCCGCAGCAGGTCCCGGGTGACGATGGAGTTGAGCAGGTGCCGCTCGGGGGATTCCAAGGTCAGGCTGGAGACCAAGTTGGTCCGCTCGACCTCCGGCGCGGGATCCATCACCAACGTCAAATACCGGAAGCGAACCCGCACTTTGCCGGGTGCCTCGCCGACTGACACCGTGAGGTTTTCCGTGCGGTGCAGCCACGGTGAATGGTTGAGCAGGAACAGCAGGTTGATGACGTTCGTCAGCGGGCCATCGCCCTGGACGTTCCAGCCCATTTCGCTCGCGCCGCGCAGCTTTCGCGGACCGACGGGCAACCGGGTGAAGTCGTTCTCCTCCAAGCCGGCCGCGAGGATCTTCTGGGTCAGGATCTCGCCAGAACGAGCGCTGGCCTTGTCCACGGTGTCCGCAAACGCGGTCTTCGTGATCTGCTTCAGGCGATCCTCGGCGGCGAAGTAATTCCGGCGCTCGACCTGCACCTTGTCCATCTTCTCCTTCACCAGGGCGATGCGCTTGTCGAGTTCCCGCAGCGGCGCGAGGAAAACTCCCCGGACACCGAAGATCAGAGCAATCAGGCCGACGAGCCCACCGACGGCCGCCACGAGAATTTTCTCCCGACGGTTCATTGGACTCCTTTCCGCCACGCGGCCGTGTCCATCGAGACATCGTCGATGGGCCGCTGGGGCGGCTTCACCTTGTGCAGGTCGATCTTGAGTTTGGCGGGCACGCTGAGCTCGACGGTCGAGCGGAATTCGTAGCCAAACCGGTCCGCGCCCGGCGTGATGGCGATGGGCTTCACCTCGTAGCCGGCCGCGACCAACTGTTTTTCCAGGCGGGCCAATGTCTCGCCGCTACGCGCCTGAACCGACATCCGGATGATGTTCTGGCCGCTCACGGCGAGCGAAGTGAGGTAAAGCTCCTCGCTCGCGGGCAGCACCGAGGTCAGGTAAGCGTAGTGTTCGAGCCAGTCCCGCTCGCCCTTGATCCAGTCCTCCACCACCGCGGTCTGCTGCAGGAGCTTGCGATAGACGGGCCGTTTCTTGTCGGCTTCCGCCAGTTCCGCGCTGGCCGCGTTCAGCACCTCGGTGCGACGCGTGACGAGCCAGGTCCGCAGGCCCAAGACCGCCGTGCCAAGCACCGCCACCGCTGCGACGCTGGAAAGGATCCAGATCCGGCGCATGTCCCGCTGCACGGCGGGTTGCTTGGGATTGAGGAAGTCGAACGGCAGCCCCAGGCTATCGCCCATGCCCAACGCAAGGCCGAGTGCCCCCATGGCGCCGGCCGCGGCTTCCCGCGCCTCGGCCGGCAAGGCCAACGCGGTCGCCGGGTCGAGCACCGTGCACGGCGTCGCCAGTCGCGGGGCCAAGGCGTTCGCCACCTCGGCCTCGTGCCCGGTCGCGCCGGTCACCACCACGTTGCCGACGGTCGGATTCGCCTCCAGGCCGCTGTAGCTGTGCAGGCTGCGCACCACCTCGATCACCGCCGCCGGCACGAAACCCTGCTCCGCCGGGACATCGGCCGCGACCCGCAGCGCGGCCCCGCGGCTGAACAGCAGCGACTGCTGCGCAATAATGTCGATGGCCACCTCGTCAGGCCGCAGCGAGATGAGCGCGAAAGCCCCGTCGCCGTCCGCCACCTTTGAGGCCTCCACACAGCGGGCATTGGCGTAGGGCAGCAGGCCCAGCGCCAGCAGCTTGAAGCCCGCCGCCTCGGCGAGCTTCTGGTAAAACTCGACGACCTCGCGCTTCACCGCCGCGACCAGCACCTCCAGCTTCGGCGCGGCGGGGGCAGTGGGAGCGGGCACGGAGCCATCGGGGCCGTCGCGCGGTTCCACCCGCTCCGGGGGCGGCAGGATCTGGCGGCGCACCTTGAAATCGATGACCGCCTCCTCCATGCGGAACGGCAGGTCCTTGCCGACCTGGAAGTGGACGATCGACGCCAACTCGGACTGCTTCTCGATCACTGGCACGGTGAGCGTCCGCAGCACGACCTTGGCGCGCGGGATGCCCATCACCGCCGCCGAGGGGCGCACGCCGAGCTTGTTCAACGCCCGGCTGATGGCCGGTCCGAGGACCCCGGGATCATTCCGGTCGGCGTCGGCTGCCAGGTCCAGCGGGGCGGCCAGGACACGGCTGATCACCCCGCGGCCGTTCGATTGCACCACCCGCAGCGTCGTTCCCTCGACGTCGAGGGCGTTGATCTGCGAGGGCGTCTTCGGCCGGTGCTCCTTGCGGAGTCCCAGCCGTTGCAGGATCGGATCCAGTGCCTGTGTGCGGTCAGCCATGCGTCTGCTTTCGGAACGGAGAATCGGTCGGCCGGGAACATGCCGTCTTCTCGGAAGACTTTTCCAGCGTCTCGGTCGTGAGTTTAAAGGGTAACCCCAGCCGGGTGATGTCCCTGAGGCTGGTGATGCGCGGTTCTGTATCCGCGACGTCGATGCTCACTTCCAGCACCCGGTAACGGCCCGAAGGCAATCCGTAGCCAATCACGTGAAAGCTGAACTGGTAACTCTGGGCCGTGAGGAAGGGGGCAATGCGCTTGAAGGTCGCCACGTCCACGCCGCCGTCGGTCAGCAGCCACGCGGGCGTCGCCCGCTGTTCTGGCCGCAACCCGGCGCGGGCCGACACGATTGTTTCCGCCAGCGCCAGCTCGATGCCCGGCAACGTGGCCAGGACGATGGCGCTCGCGGTGTTGACGTTGATGAGCCCCTCGCGGTGACCGGTCCAGTCAGTCGCGAACAGATCGAGCACCTTCGGCAACTCCTCCTTGGTAATGCCCGACGCCACTTCCACCTCCTGCCCCTGCTCGTTCTTCACCTTGGCCGTGGCTTCGAGGACATCCGCCGGATGGTTCAGCTTGAGCTTCGAGGCGCGGATCGCGGCGACGTAGTTCGTGAAGGCCGGCGGCAGTTCGCTAACCCCGGCGGGCAGCACCTCCACCGGGTTGTTGAGGTCCACCTTCAGCTTCCCGGCCGCCGTGCGTTCCGGGTCGTAGGCGGCCACCGTGAAATACTGCGCCATGCCGTGATCCAGCCGGCCGTCGCGGTTGTCGGGCGGGAAGACCTCGTCGCCGTCGTCCTCGTTCGGGTCCAGCCGACCATTGCGATTCGCGTCCTCACCGAACAGAAGCGGCCAGGTGAAGCCCGGCACGCGGAGCAATTCATCCAGCGAAGCCAGCGGCCCGCGCGGACGCGAATCGGCGGTGAGGAACGGGGTCCCATCGTCCGGCGCCGAAGCCGCCGGTTCTGCGAGCGCTTCCAATTCCGTGAGCAGCGCTTCCGTTTCGTCGCCGGGCAACGTGGCGTCCTTCGGTTCGGGCGTCCCGCCGTCAGGGGCGCTGGTCGCGTTGGTCGAAAAACCAACCGCCTGCTGCAACGACCGCAGCATCGCCGCCGTCATCCGGGGAATCTTGGCGAGGTCCACGCCTCCGGGATGATTCAGGTTCACGCGCCCGGATTCGTCGGACAACCCGTAGCGGACCTCGGTCAGCGCCTCACTATCCCCGGGGGAAAACACCGTGAAACGCCAAAGGTCCGAGCCGTCCTCGTAAACCAGCCGTTCCCGGAAGGCCGCGGGATTCTCCAGCCAGTCGCCCACGTCCCGCGCGGACGCCGCCACCCGCAACACCTCCTCGACCCCGCTCATCGCCACGGAAAACGCCTGCTCGCCACCGGCGCTCGCACTGGCGGCCGTCTCGTCCGAGCGCGATCGGAACAGCAGGCTCATCGTGACCATCGACAGCAGCAGCACGAACACCAGCACCGCCAGCAGCGCAAAACCCGGGCACGCGGCCGCCGCCCGGTTCCGGGAAACGGAACCGGGCGCGCATTCGTCATGTCGACGGAGCACGTTCACGGCG
>JBEISV010000009.1:0-31076 GCA_040375265.1 Verrucomicrobiales bacterium | reverse complement strand
GCCGGCCGGGTGACGGCGTCGGCGATCGCGGTGTTCATGTCGTCGACCGTGTTGCCATTCAGGCCGGTCCATTGGGCGGCGGCGGGGAAGCCGATGCCGTCCACGTCCTGCGCGGTGGTGACCGTCAGGGTTGCGTCGGCACCAACCACACCGGCGATGTTCTTGCCGCGCACTTTGTAGGTGACGGACTGGCCGGGCAGCACGCCGCGGTCGTCATAGGTGAGAACCGTGACAAGCGGGGCGATGACCACGCCGTTACGTTCCACCTCATAGGCGACCTGCGCATTGGGGTTGCCGGGCACCGTTGAGGCGGCCCACGAGAGCTTCACGCGGCGGGAGCCGAGTTCGGCCGCAGCCAGGCTGCCCGGGGCGCCCGGAATGCCGGTCACGGTTTCCGCAGTGGTCTTCAACTTGATGTTGTCGAAGTGCGTGTTCTCGTTCGCGCCACCGGTGCGGCCGGCGAACACCAACTGGCCCGCGGACGGGAAGTAGGTGGTTTGGAACGCGTCCAGGATCTTGCGACCCTTCCAGGACACGGTGAGTTTGCCATCCGTGGCCATGGTGATGCCGAACGGCTGCCAGCAGAGGCCGGCCCAAGCGCCCGGATCCTTCGGATCGCCAGCGCCGGTCCAGTAAGCCGCGTTGTAAGGCCCGGTCTGGAGCGAGGTGTTGTCGTCGCAGGCGCCGTTGCGGGTCGTCAGGCCCGTGCGGTTCACGGTGACGTTGTCCACGCGGACGATGATCCCTTCGATGTCGGGGCCGTCGGGCAGGGTGTTGCCGGACCAAGTATCGAAGGACACGGCGATACCGGTGGTGGAGCCGCCTTCGGGGATGCCGCCGGCGAAGCCGGAGCTGGCGTCGGTCAGGACAGGATCCCCATCACGGGCGAAGCTGACGCTGAAACCGTCGGCCGGGCGGCCGTCGTTGCCCTGGGCATTGCCGACGCGGAGGTCAGCGGTGAATTGGAAGCCCGTGACCACTTTGCCCGGGTCCAAATTGGGGAACACTATGCCGGCGACCATGCTGTTGACCGAGTAGGTCATCGCCAGGAAGCCGCCGGGATTGCCCCCGGAGGACACCCAAGGTGCATCGTTGTTGCCGCTGATGGTGAGCACCGAGGACGGATCGGACGTGAAGTCGTAGGTGACTTCCCCGCCGATGGCCGTGGACAGGCCCACCGCGCTGGTCAGCGTGGCGAGGCCGGCGCGCAGGCGCTGGGCGCCGGTATTTTTCTTCCGCCCGGCAGTGGAAACTGCCGGGATGGAACTGTTTGGATTCATGGATGGCATAGGAGCGACATGAACTGCATGTATTGTTGTGTGAATGCCGTGGGTCCCGCCGTGAGCGAAGGTCGCAGCCTGCGACCGATCGCCCGCCGGCCCAAACCAAACATCCAGGCGCGCCAATCGACAGAAGGGCGCACATGGGCATGGCTTGAGCCAGCCTGAGGGGACGGGGCATCTGGTCGCAGTTGCGCAATCCGGCCCCCCGTCCCGCCAAACTTTTTGCAAATTTATTTGCGGGCGCGCGGGCGGATTCGGCGTCCGATGACGCCCGTCGGGTTTGTTCATGGTTGTGACGCCTACCCTGTTCGCGTGGCACGAAGCGCTGTAACCGTTTGCGGCCCCGGCGCTCTACAGCCGCGAGCCTCCGCTCGGACCCTTGCCCCTGACCGTCGCGACAAAATGATGAGCCCGAAGTGAAATGATGACGCCGGTGAACGGAACCCCCATGCCGGATTCGGCCGAGCCCCACGCGATCGCCGCGGAGGAGCTCCTGCCGCTCGTCTACGACGAGTTGCGGCGCATGGCCGGCTACCGCATGGCGATGGAGGCGCCGGGGCACACGTTGCAGCCGACGGCGCTCGTGCATGAGGCGTGGCTGCGGCTGGTCGGCGGCAACGGCGTGCAGTTCGGCGACCGGGGGCAATTCTTCGCCGCCGCGGCCGAGGCGATGCGACGCATCCTCGTGGAATCGGCCCGCCGCCGGCAGGCGTTGAAGCGCGGCGGCGGGGCGGAGCACCTCGAACTGGAGGAACTCGACCTGCCCGTGATCGCGCCGGCGGACGAGATGCTCGCCGTGGACGAAGCCCTGAACGCCCTTGCGCAGGAAGATACGGCCGCCGCGGAGTTGGTGAAGCTGCGCTATTTCGTCGGCATGACCATGGACGAGGCCGCCGCGGCCCTGGGACTTTCGCTCCGGGCCACCGAACGGCTGTGGACCTTCGCGCGGGCGTGGCTGCGTCGCCGGATCCAAACCGCGCAGGCCTGACGATTTTCCCCGGCCGTGAACGCGGAGCCTCCATTGCCCAATTCCGGTGCCCGCACCCGCGAGCTGTTCCTGGCCTGCCTGGAACAGCCGCCCGGGGAGTTGCGCCAGCGCTTCCTTAAGTCGGCGAGCGCCGGGGACAGCGTCCTGTTCCGCGCGGTGGATGACCTCCTAGGCTACCATCAGGACGACGGATTCCTGGAATGTCCCGCAGTGGAGGTGAGGCGGCCGGAAGTTGTCGCGCCGGCGGGACCTCAGCTGGGTTCGTGGATTGGCCGGTATCGCCTGGAGCGGGAGATCGGCTCCGGCGGCTGCGGCATGGTGTTCGCGGCGCGGCAGAATTTCCCGGTGCGCCGGCGGGTGGCGGTCAAGATCATCAAGCCGGGCATGGATTCGCGGGCGGTGATCGCCCGGTTTGAGGTGGAGCGCCAGGCCTTGGCGCTCATGGAACATCCCCACATCGCCCGGGTGCTGGACGCGGGCACCACGCCGCTGGGGCAGCCCTTCTTCGCCATGGAGTTTGTCGAGGGCGTGAGCATCACCCGCTTCTGCGACGAACAACGGCTGACCCTGGAAAAACGGTTTCGTTTGTTCCTGCGGGTGGCGGCGGCGATGGAACACGCCCACGAGCGGCACATCATCCACCGGGACCTTAAGCCGTCGAACATCCTCGTGACCCGGCAGGATGGCGAACCCTGGCCACGGATCATTGATTTCGGCGTGGCCAAGGCCGTGGGACCGCAGTTTGACGAAATGAACACCTTCACGGTGCCGGGGCTGATGGTGGGCACGCCCGCCTACATGAGCCCCGAGCAGGCCGACTTCCGTCCCGGCGCGGTGGACCGGCGTTCGGATGTCTACAGTCTCGGGGCGCTCCTGTATGAGCTGCTGGTGGGCGTGCCGCCGTTTGATCCGCAACAGCTGGCGGCGGGTGGGATCGACGCGCTGCGGCGGACGATTCGGGAACAGGAGCCCGTGCCGCCCTCGGTGGCGCTCGCACGCCTGCCGGTCGCGGTCCGAGAGGCGGCGGCGGAGCACCGGGGAACGACACCCGGTCGCCTGGGGCGGGAACTCGGCCGGGATGCCGATTGGATTGTGCTGCGGGCGCTGGAGAAGGATCCCGAACGACGTTACCCGAGCGCGGCGGAGTTCGCGGCCGACGTGCAGCGCCTGCTGGCCCACGAACCGGTCCAAGCCCGACCGCCGGGACGAATCTACCGCTTCCGTAAACTGCTCCGCCGGCGGCCGCTGGTGTTCGCGACGGTCACGGCGTTCGTGCTGCCGCTGCTGCTGGGCGCGGGCTTGCTGTGGTGGCAGCTCCTTGAAACGGCCGAGGCCCGCCAACGGGCGACCTTTGCCTCGCGGGAGGAGCACTTGCAGCGGGAACGTTTCGAGCGGGTGCGGGAGGACGAGGCGCGCCTGCGCCAGCAGGCGGCACGGCTGAGCCAGGTATCCCGGCGCCCGGCGTATGCGGCCGATCTCAACCTGGCGCAGCAGGCCTTGGCGGCGAACAACCTGGGCCGGGCCGTCGCATTGCTGGATGCCCAGCGGCCGGTCCCCTTGCAACCGGACCTGCGCGGCTGGGAATGGCGCTACCTGTGGGCGCAGACCCGCACCGAGGCCGAGTTCACGCTCGGTCGGCTCACCAACGACGTGCGCAGCCTCAGCCTTTCGGCGGACGGTCGGTGGCTCGCCTCGGCGGATGGCTCGGACGCGGTGTCGGTGTGGGAGGTGGAGTCCCGCCGGCGGACGGTCCTGCCGGCCGCCGGCCGCCAGGCGATGGTCCGCTTCTCGCCGGCGGCCCCCGTGCTGGCCTACTTCGCTCGCCGCGAAGGTCGGGGCGCCGCGGGCGAGGTGCTGCTCTGGGATGCGGAACTGGGCCGGCCGACGGGTCGGCTGAACCTCGCCGGCGCGGCGGCGGGACTGGCATTCTCCGGCGATGGCCAGCATTTGCTGACGGCCACTACGGACGGAGAACTGGAGCGTTGGGACCTGGGCGCCGGACGCAAGGCCGGGCGGACCGTGGCGCCGGGAATCCGCGGCTGGGAGCCGGCCTTCGCGGCCAACGCCGACCTCAGCCGGGTCGCTTACGTGGGCGCCGAAGAACGATTGCTGTGGCTCGATGCCCGGACCGGCGCGGTGCTGTGGAAGTCGGCCGAAACCGTCCGGGGCCTGCGGATGCTCGTGCTTTCCCCCGATGCCACCACGCTCGTGGCGGCTACAGGCGTCAGCGGAGGAGGCGCGCTGCGGCGCTGGGCGACGGCCGACGGGCATGAACTGGCGCCATTGGCCGGCCACTCGGCCTGGGTGGCCGACGTGGCGTTCCTGCCCGATGGCTCACGCCTCGTGTCGGCCGGGGCTGACCAGACGCTGCGCGTATGGGACGCCGCGGACGGTCGTCTGCTGCGCACGTTGCGCGGGCACCGGCTCGAGGTCTGGAGCCTCGCGATTTCGGCGGACGGCCAACGGTTGTTTAGCGGCGGGAAGGACGGTGAGCTGAATGCCTGGGACCTGCGGCGGCCGGCTCCGGCCCGCGGCGTGGTGGCGATTCCCGAAAAGGTCCGCAGCTGGGGATTCTCGGCGGACGACGGCGGGTTGGTGGCCGTGGACGAACAGGGGCGGGTCCGCCGCTGGGACGATGCCCGCAACCCCGCGGGAACCGAACTGTTTCAAGTGGGGCCAACCCGCTTCGGCGGCACGCTGTCCGCCGACGGCCGCTGGTTTGCCGCGGGCATCCGGAACGGCGGCCTCGCCGTCTGGAATCTCCGGACCGGTGAGCGGATTGCCGAGCTGGGTTCCGGCTCCGACTTCCGGGTTCCCATCGCGCTGCTGCCGGCGACGACCAACCTCATCACGCACCAGCTCAACGACCACACCTACACCCGGTGGAGCTTGCCGGCAGGCAAGGCGTTGGAAACGTGGCCGGCGAATCGGGGTTTCCGCGGTTTCAATGTTTCCACTGCCCAGCAACCGACGCCGGATTCGCCAGGCTGGTTTGCGGCGATTTCGTCCGATGGGCAGGCGAACCTGCGGTCGCTGTCGGCCGGCGGAATGAGCCGGTTTGAGCTCGGGTTGCGCCAGATCACCGGCGCGGCGGTGGACCCGGCGGGACGCCTGCTCGCGGTGGCGAGCGCCGCCGGCCGGGCGGCCTTGTGGCAGTTGGATCCGCCGCGCCGGGTGGCGGAATTTGGCGGCTTCCTGCTGGGCACCCATAGCGTCGGTTTTTCGGCAGACGGCGAACGCCTGGCCGTGGGCAGCCACGGGCGCGAGGGCGTGAAGATATTCGACCCCGTGAACCAGATGGAGCTGCTTACCTTGGACACCCAGGAGAACCGGCCGATGTCCACCGTGCGATTTTCGCCGGATGGCCGGTGGCTGGGCGCGTCCAGTTCGGACGGCACCCTGCGGCTGTGGGCCGCGCCCACCCTCGATGAAATCGCCGAGGCGGAATCCCCGGGCCGGTGAGCGGGAATTTGGCGCGGCGCCGCTGCGGACGTGTCGGTAGTGGGCGAGTTCCGCGAGGCTTGCCAGGGCTGGAGGAAACTCGGGCTGCGGTTGCACTGGCCCGACTTTCCGCTCGATTTTGCCGCGCCGCGGCGCCGAGCTAACGGCATGACTTCCACGCGTCGTGACTTCCTGCTGGCGGTGGCCGGCGGCTTGGGGACGGTTCCATTGCTCGGGGCTGGTGGAGCGCCATTACGCGCGGCGGTCATCGGGCACACGGGCCGGGGCGATTACGGCCATGGGTTGGAATCCATCTTTGCCGGGCGGGCGGGAATTGAGGTTGTTGGCGTCGCGGATCCGGTGGAAGCCGGCCGGAACCGCGTGGCGAAAACCCTCGGCGGGGCGCGGGCCTACGCCGACTGGCGGCAGCTGCTGGAGCGGGAACGCCCGCAGTTGGTCTCCCTCGCGATGCGCCACGCCGACCAGCACGCCGAGGTGGCGCTCGCCTGTCTCCGGGCCGGGGCGCACCTGTATGTGGAGAAGCCGTTCACGCGCACCCCGGCGGAGGCGGACTCGGTGCTGGCCGAGGCGCAGGGCCGTGGCCTCAAGGTCGCGGTCGCGCACACGATGCGGATGATGCCGATCGTCCAGCAACTGCGCCGGGCGGTTGCCGACGGGCTGATCGGTGAACTGTGCGAGGTGCGCACCTGGGGCAAACAGGATCACCGCGCTGGCGGGGAAGACCTGGTGGTGCTCGGCACTCATCTGTTTGACTTCATGCGGTGTTTCGCCGGCGACCCGATCTGGTGTTCGGCCCGCGTGCTCCAGCAGGGGCGTGACGTGACCCGGGCTGATCGCCGGGAAGTTAAAGACAACGTCGGCTGGGTGGCCGGTGACCAGGTCAACGCGCAGTTCGCCTTTGCGCGGGGCGTGCTGGGCACGTTCACCAGCGATGCGCGGCTCCGCGAAACGACCGCCCGCTGGGGCGTGGAATTGCACGGCAGCCGGGGCGTTGCCCGGATCAACTGCGACCTCTCGCCCAGCGTGTTCGTTCGCCAGGTCACGGATTGGTCGGTCACTGGCCGGCGCGAGGAATGGAAGCCGTTTGAGCCGGAATTGGTCCAGGGCGCCCCGGAGCATAATTTGGCGCCGGTGGCTGATTGGCTCGACGCCATCGCCGCGAAGCGCGAGCCCGAGTGCAGTGGCCGGAATGGCGCGTGGGCGGTGGAAATGGTCGCGGCAGTTTACGCGGCGGCTTTGGGCGGGCGGCGGGAAGAGTTTCCGCTCCGGCAAAGGAATCACCCGCTCGATGTTTAGCGGTTCCGGCTCGTCGGACACTTACCGGGACCGGGCCGACAACTCGTGTTGGGCGATGGCGAGCAACGCGGTGGCCGCAGTTTCCACGCGGAGAATGAGCGGGCCCAGAGTCAGGGAGCGGGCGCCGGCTTGCTGGAAGGTGGCGTATTCCGTCGCGGAAAAATCGCCTTCCGGACCCACCACGAGGCCGAGTGACTTGGGGAAGCGTCCGTGTTCCGCGTAGAAGCGTTCGAAATGCACGCGGGGATGCTGCGGCGTGTCTAGCAGTGAGCCGATGAGCAGCAGTTCCAGCGGTTCACCCCGGGAGATCCATGCGGCCGGGGTCACTGAACCTTCGACCGTCAGGCGCCAGGGATTGCCGGATTGCTTCAATGCCTCGTCGGCGATGGCCTGCCATTTGGATCGTTTCGCCTCGGCATCGTCGGGCCGGCTGACGCTGCGTTCCGAGAGCAAGGGCACGAGGCGGCGGCAGCCGAGTTCGACGGCCCGATGGATGAGGCCCTCCATGGCCGCGCCTTTGGCGATGGCCTGGAGCAGCACGATCTCAGTTGCCGGAGCGGGATGCCGGCGCTGGGACGTGACTTGAATCTGGACTTCGCGTTTACCGACCGCCGCGACGGTGCCGGCCACTTCGAGGCCTGCGCCGTCGAGCAGAACAACAGGTTCGCCCGGTTGCACCCGGACCACGCGGGCTGCGTGGTGCGCCTCGTCGCCGGTGAGGGTGAGGACTTCGGGCACCCGGCCGGCCGCAGGAATCAGAAACCGCTGCATGGTGGTTCTGGTGGGTGGCCGACCGGCGCGGGGCGGGACGCCGGCCTAGCCGAGGAAATCCTTCACGCGGTCGAAGAAGCTCTTGGACTGCGGGTTGACGTTTTCATCGCAGAGCTTCGCGAATTCCTCCAGCTTGGCGCGTTGGGCCCCGTTTAGTTTGGTGGGGACTTCCACGGCGACCTTGACGAGCAGGTCGCCGACACCGTGGCCCTGCAGACTTTTCACGCCCCGGCCCTTGAGGCGGAAATTGGCGCCGGCCTGGGTGCCCGCCGGGACGACGATGCGGGCCTTGCCGGTGAGGGTGGGCACATCGAGTTCCGCGCCCAAGGCGGCCTGGGTAAAGGAAATGGGGACTTCGCAGAAGAGATGATCACCCTCGCGCTTGAAGATGTCGTGCTCGGCGACATGTAGGATGACGTAAAGGTCGCCGGCCGGACCGCCGCGTTGGCCGGCTTCGCCATTGCCGGTCGAACGGAGGCGGGTGCCCGTGTCCACACCGCCCGGAATGCGCAGCTTGATGCTCGAAGGTTTGCTGACGCGCCCGTCGCCCTGGCAGGTCTTGCAGGGCTTCTCCAGGACCTCGCCGGCGCCCTCGCAACGGGGACAAGCCTGCTGGATGCTGAAGATGCCGCGGGACATGACAACGCGGCCGCGGCCCGCGCACTGGATGCAGCGGATGCGTTTCGTGCCCTTTTCTGCGCCGGAACCGCCGCAGTGGTCGCAGGTGGCCGGCTTGTTGACGGTGATTTCCTTTTCCACCCCGGCAACCGCTTCCTCGAGCGTGATTTGCATGTCGTAGCGGAGGTCGGAACCGCGGGCTGGGCCCGTCGGGTCGCGATCCTCGCCGCCCATACCGAAAAACTGCTCGAAGATGGAACCCAAGTCGCCGCCGCCGAAGGCCTGGCGGAAGATGTCGTTTGGGTCATGGAAGCCGCCGCCGCGACCACCGCCACCGGCGCGGGCCCGGGGATCGAAGGCCGCGTGGCCGTATTGATCGTAGGCGGCGCGTTTCTGAGGATCGCTCAGCGCCTCGTAGGCTTCGCCGAGTTCCTTGAACTTCTCCTCGGCGGCCTTGTCCCCCGGGTTCTTGTCGGGGTGATACTTGATGGCCAGCTTTCGGTAGGCCTTCTTGAGTTCATCGGGCGTGATGGAGCGTTCGACTTCCAGCACCTCGTAGTAGTCGCGTTTGGTGGAAGCCATGTTCAGGCGGCGGGTTTCTTGGCGACGACGACGGTGGCGGGGCGGAGCAGCCGATCCTTGAACCGGTAACCCTTCCGGAGCTGTTGCACGACCTGGCCTTCCGGCACATCGGCAGTTTCCTGCTGGGACACGGCTTCATGGATGGCCGGATCAAATGGCAACCCAACGGCGTCAACTGCTTCCACGCCGCTGTCGGAGAACACCTGACGGAGCTGGGTGTGAATCATGGACACGCCGACCTTGAGGGTCTCGACGGAGACATTGGCCTGGTTGGTGGCGGCAAGGGCCATGTCGAAGTTGTCGAGGACCGGCAGCAACTTGCCGAGCATCGCCTCGGTGGCGGCTCGGCGGGTCTCGTCGCGTTCCCGGGCGGCCCGCTTCTTGAAATTGTCGAAGTCCGCGGTCAGCCGCAGCAGCCGGTCGTAGTGTTCGGCTCCTTGGGCGGCCAGTTTCTGGAGTTCGGTGATCTGTTCGGGCGTCAAAGTGTCGGGTGGGGCAGGGGTGGCGTCGGAGCCCGGCGCGGTCTCGCCGGGCTGGACGGTGGTCGGATCATTCTGCGCGTCGCTCATGGTCTGTGTTTCCGCAAAAGTGGCGGCGAACCTAGAAGGGGACACGCGGCCGGGCAATAGCCGCGTGGCTGCGCAGGGACGGCGAACAACCATTCGCTTTGCAGCCGCCGGGGAGACGCTACTGTCGCCCGCAATGACGTCACTTTCGACCGTTACCCTGACCCGCGACTGCAACGCCGTGCAGATTCCGGCCGGCCATACCGTCACCCTGCCCGCCGGTTCGGAAGTCGATGTGACGCAAACTTTGGGCGGAACTTACACGGTGCATGCGTCGGGCGGGCTTTTTCGCATCTCGGGCAAGGATGCCGACGCGTTGGGACTCCAGCCGGAGGCTACCCCGGCAGCGGCCGCCGCAACTGGAGACACGGTAAGCGAACAGATGGTCTGGGAAACCCTGAAGTCCTGTTATGACCCGGAAATCCCGGTCAATATCGTCGATCTGGGATTGGTCTACGACATGGGAATCGAGGATCTGCCCAGCGGAAACAAGAAGGTCTTCGTCAAGATGACGCTCACCGCACCCGGCTGCGGCATGGGGGCTACCATTGCGGGCGATGCCCAGCAGAAGATACTGATGCTCCCTAGCGTCGAAGACGCCAGCGTGGAAATCGTTTGGGATCCGCCTTGGCATCAAAGCATGATTACGGCCGAAGGCCGCCGTCTCCTGGGAATTGAGTAATAGGTGCAGCTTCAGCGGGCCCGTTCGAAGGCGGCGCGCAACCGCTCCACGCGCTTTCGGTTTACACCGAGGTCGGAATAGCCCACCCGCGAGGCGGATCGGACGTGGATGACCTTGGCCGTCGGATCGACCAAGAATTCGACGTCATCGACAAACCGGAAGATTGCAGAGCGAAACTCGGCCCTGAGGTAGTCCTGCTTGGATTCCACGACCGTGGCCCGAGGTTGGGCCTGAATCGCACCGCGCAGAGATTCCAATGCTTCGGTCCCGGTCCCGGTGAAGGCCAATGGCGGTATTTGGTGATCGCCATCCGCAGCTTGGCTGCACACGCAGTTTGGGGAGGCAGGGCAGGGAATCAGGCGTCCGCCTTGGACCCCGAGGATTGGGCGTTGGTTCATCTGGCAGCCGGCGACGCCCGCGGCGATTCCCACCAAGCAGAGGGCCAAACTGGCGCGGAGGCGTTTCATGCGCGAACCGTAGCTCAGGAACCGCGGAACGCACGGCGAACTCGCAGCCCGGGCCCCAACCTTTTGGCGTCTCCTTGCCAAGTGAGTTTACGTGTGTCAATTTGATCTCGAACCCCGGAAGTGTCTGTCGGCAGCCTGTTTTCGGGCTCAACGTTTGACTTTCGCCCGGCACGTTCATTAACTCTCGCGCACTCGTTCCCCGGAGCCTCACTTCTGGCTGCGGACGACGGGTGGATTGGATCGAAATTGTGGCAGCAAAAGACGACTATCTGATTGATACCATGCTCGACATGGGGCTTCTGACCCATGAGCAGGTGGATGCCGGGCGCGTGGAAGCCGAAGTCAACGGCGAAGGTGTGCTCGATACGATGGTGAAGGGCGGCTCGCTCGATCCCGCCATGGTCACGATGGCCAAGGCCACCTACTTCGGCGTCGAGGCGGTGAATCTCGGCGAGCAGCGGCTGGGTGACGATGTCATCAATCTAGTCCCCCGGCACGTCGCCAAGCGGTTCAACGCGGTCCCGGTTGGGCAGAACGATTCCGGTGCGGTGATCGTGGCGTTGGCCGACCCTGCGGACATTGATGCGGTGGATGGACTGCGGCACGCGTTGAACAAGGAAATCGAACTCCGGGTCACGAGCACTCAGGACATCGAAGCCTCGATCGGCCGCTACTATGGTGGGTCCAGCAAGGACGATGGCGGCATCGCCAAGATGATCCAGGACATCACCGAGGGTGAGGTCGAGGTCTCCGAGTTAAAGGGCGATGTCTCCGGGGACGCCGATGCGGTCGATGCCGACGCCCCGATCATGCGGCTCGTCAACCAGATGATCGCGGATGCGTTCAAGAAACGCGCGTCCGACCTTCACTTGGAACCGTTGGCGAAGCGATTCCGCCTGCGGTTCCGCATCGATGGTGTCTGCGTTGAGCAACAGGATCTCCCCAAGCGACTTCAGGCGCCGGTCATCGCCCGGCTCAAGATTCAGGCCGGTATGTCCATCGCGGAGAAGCGGATTCCGCAGGACGGCCGTATCAACTGTCCGGTCGGCGGCGGCAAGACAATCGACCTCCGCGTCAATTGCCTGCCGACCCAGCATGGCGAATCGATCGTCATGCGTATCCTCGACAAGTCTGGCCTCAAGCTGGGTTTGGCGGAGCTTGGCTTCTTTGCCGACGACCAAGCCACCTTCGAACGGTTGGTGGGTCTGCCGGACGGCATTCTGCTGGTAACCGGACCCACCGGTTCGGGCAAAACGACGACGCTGTATTCGTGCCTCAATTACATCAACCGCCCTGACCGGAAAATCATCACGGTTGAGGATCCGGTGGAATACATGCTGGCGGGCATCAATCAGGTTCAGGTGCACGAACACATTGGCTTTACCTTTGCGTCGGCCCTCCGGTCTATGCTGCGCCAGGCGCCCAACGTGGTCATGCTGGGTGAAATTCGTGACTTGGAGACCGCGTCCATCGCGATCAACGCCTCGCTGACCGGTCATTTGGTGTTTTCCACGCTGCACACCAACGATGCGCCCAGCGCGGTAACCCGTCTTATCGATATTGGCGTGAAGCCGTTCTTGGTCGCCTCCTCCGCCCGGTGCCTCATGGCGCAACGTTTGGTTCGGAAGATCTGCAAACACTGCATCGGGCCGAGCAGCCCGACGGAACCCGAGTGCCATGCCTTGGGAATTACCCCCGAAATGCTCGCCCAGGGCACGCCGAAAAAGGGGCGCGGCTGCCCCGAATGCAACCGGACCGGGCACCGCGGTCGATTCGGCATCTTCGAGATCTTCAACATCAATGATGAAGCCCGTCGCCTGATTTTCGAGAAAGTCCCATCGAATGTGCTTCGTAACAAGGCCCGGGAAATGGGCATGCGGTCACTTCGCGAGGACGGCACCCGCAAGGTTTTGGCCGGTCTGACCACCGCCGAGGAAGTGATCCGCGCCACCGTGACCGACCATTGATCTGTGGCAATGTAACTGCTGCCCGATCCGCCCAGTCCCTAAGTTAGCAAAACGAGTTTCAAGGATTTCGCCATGTCGTATCAAATGTCCGATCTCTTGCAGTTGGTGGTGTCCGAAGGCGCCGCCGACCTGCACATTCGGGTGGGGATTCCCCCGGTCATCCGCCTGCACGGCATTCTTCACCGGGTCGAGGGACCGATGCTGAAGCCCGAAGATACGGAGGAGTTGATGCGGTCGATCACCTCGGAAGATCACATCCAGCACATCCGGGAAAAGGGTGGTGCGGACTTCGGTTTCGCCTTCGGTGAGTTGGCGCGGTTCCGGGTGAGCGCCTTCAAGGAGAAGGGCAACTTCGCCCTCGTGCTCCGCCAGATCCCGAGCAAGCTGCTGACGATGGAGCAAATCGGTATTCCGCCGAGCGTTAAGGAATTGCTCTGGAAGCCCCGCGGACTGGTGCTGGTGACGGGACCTACCGGCTCCGGGAAGACCACCACGCTGGCGTCGATGATCAACATCATCAACGAGGAGCGTGATGAGGCCCACATCATCACGATCGAGGACCCGATCGAGTATTACCACAAGCACAAGAAGGCTGTGGTGACTCAGCGCGAGGTCAACGTCGATGTCCCCAACTTCGCGGAAGCCCTCCGCCGGGCCCTGCGGCAGGACCCGGACGTGATTCTGGTCGGAGAACTCCGGGACTTGGAAACGATGGAAGCTGCGATCACCGCGGCGGAAACCGGCCACTTGGTCTTCGGCACACTCCATACCACCGGTGCGGCCAAGACCATTGACCGTATCACGAACGCCTTTCCGACGAACCAGCAGGAAATGATCCGCATCCAGCTGTCCACGGTGTTGCAGGCGGTGATTTCGCAGCTCCTGCTGCCCCGGTGCGACAAGCCCGGTCGCGTGGCGGTGTTTGAAATCATGGTCAACACGCCGTCCATTGGTGCGCTGATCCGTGACAACAAGACGTTCCGAATCAATTCCGACATTCAGACCGGTGCCAAGTTCGGCATGGTCACGCTCGACTCGTTCCTGATGGAGAAATACGAGGCCGGCATGATCGCCGAGGAGGAGGTCATTACCAAGGCGCAGGACCCCACCACCATCGTGCTGAAGCTCCAAGAAGTGAAGCTGGCCAAGGCTGCGGCCGAATCGGCCGGAGGACGCAAATAGCTTATGTCTGAGGCCGTATCCGATCCGTTATTGGCGCTCGTCCGCGAGCGGGGAATGCTGGATGACCTGCAAATGGAGGAGGTCATGCAGGAGCATCTGCGCAGCGGGAAACCCGTGGTGCAGGTGATTCAGGACTACGGCCTGATCGACGGCGACTCACTGCTCCAGATCGTCGCCGATCAGCTCGGGACGATGGTCGTCACCCTCGACGAGGAGGCGATGACTCCGGAGGTGATCGCCGCGGTTCCCGCGGAAAGTGCCCGGATGTATCAATGTGTCCCGGTGGCCCTTTACGGCGATACCGTGCAAATCGCCATGATGGATCCGCTGAATCCCGCGGCGGTCGATGAGCTCGGATTCTCCATCAAGTTCCAGATCCAGCTGGTGGTCGCTGATCCGGCGGCGATCCAGAAGGCGTTGGGGAAATTTTATCCGGCACAGGGCACTTCTTCGGGCTATGCCGACATGCTCAAGGAATTGGGCGCCGATTCGGTCGATTTTGAGGATGCCAAGGCTGGCGGGATCAAGATTGACGCAGGGACGAGCGATGCCCCGATCGTCAAGTTCCTCAATCTCGTGCTGATGCAGGCCGTTCAGGACCGCGCCAGCGATATCCACTTCGAGCCTTTCGAGGACGAGTTCAAGATCCGCTACCGGGTGGACGGCGCGCTTTACGAGATGGCCCCGCCGCCAAAGCATTTGGCCGCACCCGTGACCTCCCGCATCAAGGTCATGGCCAACCTGAACATCTCGGAGCGGCGACTGCCCCAGGACGGACGCATTTCCGTCAACATTGCGGGCAAGCAAATCGATCTTCGCGTGTCGACGCTCCCGACGGCGTTCGGCGAATCCGTTGTGCTGCGTGTTCTGGATCGCGGCGCGGTCAACTTGGAGTTGGAGTCGCTGGGACTGCCCAAGACAATCTTCGATTTCGTCGGGGAAGCGATCAATCAACCGAACGGCATCTTTGCGGTCACCGGTCCGACCGGTTCCGGCAAAACGACTACGCTTTACTCCTGTCTGAGACGTATCAACACGATTGACGCCAAGCTGCTGACCGTCGAGGACCCCGTCGAATTCGACATCGAGGGGATCATGCAGGTGCAGGTCAATGAGGCCGGGGGCCTGACCTTCATGAAGGCGCTCCGCGCATTCCTGCGTCAGGACCCCGACATCATCATGCTCGGAGAAATGCGTGACTTGGAAACCGCGCAGATCGCGATCCAAGCGTCGCTCACCGGCCACTTGGTGCTGTCCACATTGCACACGACGACGCGGCCGGCGCCGTGACCCGTCTCGTCGACATGGGCGTCGAGCCGTTCCTGATCTCTTCGACCCTTTTGGCCGTGTTGGCCCAGCGGCTAATCCGCAAGGTCTGCAAAAACTGCCGGACACCCTTCGAACCGACCGAGAGCCAGTTGGCCCAACTCAACCTTTCGCCGCATGACCTCGGCGATCGCAGCTTTTTCTACGGTCGGGGCTGCCCCACTTGTAACGATAACGGCTACAAGGGTCGGAAAGGCATTTACGAGTTGCTGGTAGTGACGGATCCAGTGCGAAACCTTATCAATGAGCGCGCCCCGACGGTTGTGGTGCGCCAAAAGGCCATCGAGATGGGCATGGTCACCCTGCGGGATGACGGCCTGCGCAACATTTTCGACGGCGAATCGACCGTGGAAGAGATTCTGAAATACACCTGAGCCGCTGACAGGAAAGGACCGCTATGCCGAAGTTCAATTACGTTGCGATGGATTCCCGGGGCAAGGAGACCAAGGGAACGCTGGATGTCGCGTCGCAAAATGACGCCATCAACCGGCTCAAGGAAATGGGTTTCTTCCCCACCAAGGTGGTTGAGGCGGAAAAGCCGAAGGAGAAGAAGGATTCCAAGGGCAGCGGCTCAGCACCCGCGCAAGGCGGCGGCGGTGGGGCCAAGAAAGGCATCAACCTCAACATCCGCATCCCGGGCATGGGTGGGAAGGTGAAAGCCAAGGTCCTTTGCACCTTTACCCGGCAGTTGGCGACGCTGGTGGACGCCGGTTTGCCGCTGCTGCGCGGTCTGCGGGTTTTGCAGAAGCAGGAGCGCAACCCAACCCTGAAGCGGATCCTCGGGGACCTGTCGCTGTCCATCGAAGGCGGCAGCACCTTTTCCGAGGGCTTGGCTCAGCACCCAAAGGTCTTTAACAAGCTGTTCGTCAACATGGTGCGCGCCGGCGAACTGGGCGGCGTGCTCGAAGTCGTCCTGAACCGTCTCGCGGAGTTCATGGAGAAGGCGGAGAAGATCAAGGGCAAGGTGGTGGCCGCCATGTTTTATCCGGTGGCCGTCATGGTTGTGGCCTTGGGCATCTTGGCGCTGCTGATGATCGTCGTCGTGCCCAAGTTCCAGCAGATCTTCTCGGACCTGCTGGGCGACGGCAAGATGCCGGAGTTCACCCTTTTCGTCCTGAACATCTCCAACGTCATCAAGGACAAGACCATTCTGCTGGGTGATGCCGCGCCGTTTGGCCTGCCGGCCTTCCCCGGGCCTGTCATCTGGGCAATCGTCGCCTTCGTGATCGTGTTCAAGGTCACGCTGAAGACCAAGAAGGGCCAATATGTCTGGGACAAAATCAAGCTGCACCTGCCTGTCTTGGGCGACGTGATCTCCAAGGTTGCCATCGCGCGCTTCTGCCGCACGTTGGGCACGCTGGTCAGTTCGGGTGTGCCGATCTTGCAGGCGCTGAACATCGTCAAGGAAACCGCCGGCAACATGGTGGTGGCGGCCGCGGTTCAGGCGATCCACGAAAGCGTTAAGGAAGGTGAAACGATCACCGCCCCGCTTGAAAAATCCGGGGTCTTCCCGCCGATGGTGATCTCGATGGTCGACGTCGGTGAGCAGACCGGTGCGCTGCCGGAAATGTTGCTAAAGATCGCCGACAACTACGACGACGAGGTCGACAATGCCGTCGCGGCCATGACCTCATTGCTGGAACCGATCATGATCGTGTTCCTGGCCGTCATCGTCGGTTCCATTGTCATTGCGCTCTTCTTGCCGTTGATCAGCCTGATTGATCAGCTCGGTGGCAACGAGGGTGGCGGTGGCGGCGAGTGACCTGTATCGTCAATCTCTTCGAACGGCCACCCCCCGGTGGCCGTTCTTTTTGCCAAAATTGAGAAGAACCGTTTGACGTGGCCCGGACTGGTGATGTAAATACAAAGTAGTTACACCGCACGGGCTATGGCTATACAAGCCGCAACGTGGACTTTGACTGGAACAATCCGCCGTTTGAGGTGGGAGAGACCCTGACGACCCAAGAAATTGAGGAGTCGTTCGAGGATCCGTTTGCAGTCCGTCTGTTGCCAGATTCGCCGCGGTTCGGTGTGCAGGCGCGGTATTTTAATTTGGGCAAGACGGGTGGCGGCCAGGGAATTTTCAGCGTTTACCGGACCAACGGGAAAATGGTGCGGGTGATCGTTTCCCGGGTTTTCACCGAGGCGGAGGAGTTCCTCTACCAGCGTTCCTTGCGGCAGAACTTGGAGTCGTGACGATATGTCGTTGCCGGTGCTCAGTTCGTGGGAAGAGGTTCCCCTGTTCGACAGCGAGCAGGCGGAAGGGGCGTTCTGGGCCGAGAACCAGATCGAGCTGCGCCTGATGGAAGCCGCCAAGACGATGGCCTCCGAGCAGTCCGAATCGGTCAGCATCACGTTGCGGATCGACTCGCGGATGCTGGCCCGGATCAAGCGGCTCGCGCGCGAGCGTTACCTGAATTACCAGAGCATGATCAAACAGTGGCTCAGCGAACGGATGGAAAAGGAATTGAAGGACCGTTAGTTCTTCCGCGAGTCTCTGCCGACATTTCACTGCCATGATTACAGCCATGAAACGACCCGCCCCACACGGTCCCGCCGCGGACCGGAACCGGTTGGCGTTCACCCTGATCGAGCTGCTGACCGTGATCTCGATCATCGCGGTGCTTGCGGGCATGGTCGTGGGACTGGCGCCCGTGGCTTCGGCCCGGATGAAGGAAGCTCGCGTGCGGGGCGAACTGGCGGGACTGGTGACCGCGATCGAATCCTACAAGGCGAAGTTTGGGGTTTATCCGCCGGACCACACCTACAAGGCGACTTTCCCTGGTGTCGGCGAGGTCACCGCGGTGAACCCGATCATGAACACGCTCTATTACGAGCTGACCGGGGTGTTGGTGGATAATCAGCGGGCGAGTTTCTTTACCGCGGACGACGAGGTGGAGGTGGAATCCGTTGACCTTTTGGGCCTCACCGGGCGGGAAGGCGTGGTTAACGCGATTCCCCGGGTTGGCGTTGGCGCCGCCTTGACTCCGGCGGACCGACAGCTGAAGCGCCGACTGTTTTCCCGGGAATTCAAGGCCTACCAAAGCTGCGAGATTTACCGGCGCAAGGCGGATGCGGGCTACGTTGATTTCGAGGTGCTGGCGGTGGGCCATAGCGGTGACGCCTCCGGCAAGAAGGGAGCCGGTGTTTCCTGGCCGCTGAACATCCCCGCGGCAAACCACCCAATCCCGACCAATCCCGGGTTGAACCCGTGGCGTTACGTTTCGACCAACCCCACCAACAATCCCAATAGCTTCGACCTTTGGGCGGAGATCATCGTCAAGGGCGAACGCCGGATCATCGGCAACTGGAAGAACTGAGTTTTGCACGGCTAGAAGACCACTCCCATGAACACCTATCCCAAGTCCCGCCGCTCCGCGACGCGCGGCTTTACCCTGATCGAACTGCTGGTCGTCATCGCGATCATTGCGATCCTGGCCGGCATGCTCCTCCCCGCCGTTTCCAAGGTGAGCGAAAACGCCCGCAAGAAGCAGAGCAAGGTGGATGCGGCCAACATCGCCGGTGCGGTGAAGGCGTATCAGACCGCCACGACCGGACGACTGCCGGCCTCAAGGGGCACCCGAGCCGCCGTCACGGGTGAAGTTCCCGATTTTACGTATGGAACGATTCAGAATGGGACCCAAGTGCTCAGTTCCAAGCGTAATGCGTATGCGACCGTTCAGAACGGGTCAGGGTCCGCTTGGCAGGTCAGCAACGCCGAACTAATGGCGATCCTCACGGACAAATCGCTGGAGGCGGGGACGTTCCGGGATGCCGGGGTGGCTGGCGTCGGTTACAATCGGGTGCAAGACATCGGGAACCCGACCCGTGCGGTGAATGCCAACTCCGAATTGAATCCGCAGCACCAAGTCTACCTGAACACCAAGGTGGCCAAGGGTATCTCCTCGGGCGGCATTTCCGAGGCCGACATGATTTTCCGCGATCCTTGGGGTTATCCTTACATCGTGATCCTCGACTTGGACTACGACAACAAGGTCAAGGACCCCTTCGACAAACTGTCGGTGACCGGTGGCGCCCGCACGATTTCGGAAACGGTGCTCGTGCTCTCGCTCGGGCCGGACGGCAAGATCGACTTCAGCGCAAGTCCCGACACCGGGGTCAACAAGGACAACATCTACAGTTGGCGCTGAACCTGCGAAGTTTCAGGCCTCCAACCGAATTCGCCATGGCCCACCGCCCAAATCCTACCAACCGCCGTTCGGCTTTCACGCTGATCGAGTTGTTGATCGTCCTCGCGATTATCGGGGCGCTGGCCTCGCTCAGCATGCCGGCGTTCAAGGGCTTCGGGCAGGGCAACGCCTTGGCTGCGGCCGAGCGCCAGATGGCGGACGACATCGGACTTGCCCGGCAGTATGCGATCAAGAACCGGTCCGTAGTTTACTTGGTGTTCGCCGTGCCCGCGACCTTGGGTGACAATGGCTTCGACACGGCGTCTCAGGCACTGCAAGCGCACGCCACTCAATTACAGAATTCGCCCGCGCTGACCGCCCTGCCCGAACTGAAGGTTCGAGCGCTCCGGGGATTCTCCAACATCGTCTCCGGGATGTTCACCAGCTACGCCATCTACACCGAACATGCGGTTGGCGAACAACCTGGCAATCGGCGTCCCCGATATCTGACGGACTGGAGGGAGCTTCCGGACGGGATCGTATTCCCTACCAACATGGCCTTCTTCATTCCGCCCCAACGTATCCCCGAGTATCCCCTCGGGCAGTTGGTCAGCTTGCCGCCGGGGCAATTCCCGTTCCCTGTCGCGCCCCGGCTCGGGGAGCCGGTGGACGCGGTTCCCACGTTCTCGTTGCCCTACCTCGCGTTCGATCCCACAGGCCGACTGCAATCGGAGGACGGCATTCCGCGGGACCAGTTCTTGGCGCTCGGCTTTGGCAGCGTCCTCGTGCCCCGCCTGCCTGCTGCCGTCGCGGGTTCGAAGGTTCCAGGCGCTCCGGATCTTTCCCGGCCGCTGGACTACATCGAAACCCCCAAGCTTAACCATACGAACAGCATCTTCCGGATCGCGGCGTTGACCGGCCGTTCCAAACTCTTCAAGCCGCAGACCAAATGAGAACCGTCCCGCTTCCAATTCGCGCTGCCGGGCGCCGCCGCGTCGCGGCGTTCACAATGGTCGAGATCGCGCTATGCATCGCCATCGTGGCGATCGCCATGGTGGCGATCATGGGCGTGATGCCCACCGGCCTGTCGGTGCAGAAGCAGAACCGCGAGGACACGATCATCGACCAGGAGGCGCAGATCCTCATGGACACCATCCGCAGCGGTGCGGTGCGGTTCGATGAGCTGACGCACTATGTCGATTACGTCGTGGTCTCGCACCAACCGATTGGCACCGGCACCACCATCCGGAGCAACAGCTTCCGGGGGCGCTATTTCAACTGGCCCGTCAATTCCCCGTTGGAGCCCATCGACGCCGGCGGAGGCAATAAGACCCTGATCGCGGAAGACATCGTCGGCCTCCTGTCGCTGCCAAAGCTGGACATCTATCGGGAACGGGAAGGGACCAACAAGGTGGTGGCCCAGTTCCGGGCGTTCAGCGGTCCTTTGCAGGAGAAGATCCGGCCGGCGCTCAACGGCGGGACAAAGACGGATCAGATCGATTTTGCCTTCCGTTACCAAGTAACCGCCGAAATCAGCTTGATTCCGTTCGGGCCTGATCCCGACCAACCCCACGTGGGGCGCGATTTCAACCGGCGGTCGGTGTTCGACGTGCGGCTGACCTTCCGCTGGCCCGCGTATCTGTCGGCCGGCGAATATCGGGTGGGCAACAATGCGAAGACTTACAGCACCCAGGTCAGCGCCCAGCCCCGGGAATACATACTGCCCGGCGAACGGTCGTCCGAAATCTATACCAGCGGCATTCTCCGCCGCCGACTGAACTCTTCCTCCTTGGTGCTGCAATGACGGGTCCCGCCGCATGAACTCGCCCAATCCCAATTCCAGGTCCCGTCCGCAGGCCGGTTTTTCGCTGCTCGAGGTGCTCGTGGCGGTCGGCCTCATGTCGATCGTGGTGCTCGCGCTCTACTCGATGTTTGACCAGACGCAGAAGGCGTTGCGCCAGAATGCGGGCCAGACGGACATTTCAGAGGCCGGCCGGGCGGCGATGGAACTGATCGTCCGGGACGTCGAGAAGGCGTGGGCGACCAAGATTCCTGCGGTGACCAACAACCTGGTGATTCGCCGGGTCTATCCGGCGAATCAATTGCGGGAGTTTGGCGACGACTATTCGCGGGACACCACGTTCCATGAACTGTTCCTCCTCAGCCGACCGGATGACGGGGTCAATCCTGGGCTCGGTCTGTTTGTCGCGGAGGAAAACGACCCTTTGCAACGGGTGGAGGATCAGGTGGGCACCTTGTATCGCTATGAGGTGCCGAACTCGAGCCCGTTGCTGGGGTCAAACAAGTCCGTTCTGGCGCCCAAGGTGGCCAATATTTCCCCGCAGACGCTCCAACGGCCCGGGACTGCGCGCTGGACCTTCTACAATTTCTGGAACCAGTTCGACGGGCCAACCGCCGCGGTTCGCACCAACGCGAGCCGCCTGATCGACGGCGTGGTCTTCTTCCGGGTCTTTGCCTACGGCCCCAACGGCCAGATCTTGGACCGCTCCACGGTGTTTACCAACAACGTGCCCGCGGACGTGGTGCCTTACGCGGAAACCGGCCCCGGCATCGAAAACCTCACCACCTTCGGTAATGCGGCGTTGCCCACTGCGGTGGAGGTGGAACTCGGCATCCTGCCGCAACGGTTGTTCACCCAGTTCCGGTCGTTGCCCGACCAGCTGAAGACCAACTTCCTGTCGCGAAACTTCGCCAACATCCTCGTGTTCCGTCAGCGCATCGCCCTGCGCACCGCCTTGCAATGAACTGCGTCCTTCCCGCGGCCCGACCCGCCCACACCGCCCGCCGGCGCGGCGTCGCGCTGGTCATCACCCTGATCATGCTGTCGGTGGTCACGATCACCGCCGTCGCGTTCCTGGCCATGAGCCGGCGCGAGCGGCTGTCCATCAGCGCCTACGGGGAGCAGATTGATGCACGCTACCTCGCCGACACGGCATTGAACCGGGCCAAGGCGGACTTGGTTGACCGCATGTTCAACAGCTCGAACCGGTTCGGTTACGGCCTGGCGGTCTCCACGAACTACCGGAACCCGAACTTCAGCCTGGCCTATTACGGCAACACCGCCCTCTACCGGCACCTGACCAATGTATCCTATTCCAAGAACTTGGGTCCGCTGGCGCCGTTTAATTTCAACCTGGAGAATGGCACCGACCGTCAGATCTACGCCGGTTTGCTGGGCAATCTGTTCTACGATCCCCGGCCGCCGGTGTTTTACCAGGTGAGCGCGAACCCGCGGGATCCGTGGGAATTCCGCTATTACCTCGACCTCAATCGCAACGGTCGGGCGGAGACGAACGGCTTCCTGCCGATCACCGACCAGGCGGGACGGACCAATGTCGCTTGGGGTGGCCAGCAGTTTGTGGGTGATCCCGAATGGATCGGCGTCCTCGAACATCCCGATGCTCCGCACTCGGGAACCAACCGGTTCATCGGCCGGTTTGCGTATCTCATCCTGCCGACGGGCCGTTCGCTCGATATCAATCATTTCGGCAACGGTGCCAAGTTGCCCGACCTCATCGCGGGTCAGCCCAACCGCGGAGCGACGGTAAATAGCGGTTACCTGCGGAACCAAGGCGTCGGCTCGTGGGAACTGAACGCGGCCGGGTTCCTCCGGGCGCTCAACACCAACGTGTGGCAGCTCAACGACTTCAATTACTTCACGACGACGTCGCCCAGCTCGGGGTATGCGTTTTCGGATGCCGAGCGGATTCTCCGGTTCCGCCGGAACAATTCCCGGACGGACAGTGCGGAAATATTCTTCGGCTATGAGGTCGGGGCGTTTGGTGCGTCCAACGGCGACCTCCTTCGCACCGATGTGGTGGATTACTACTCCAACGGTCCCTTGGCCCAGTCGTTGAACGAGGTAGTAGCCCCGGCCTTGCAACCGATTTCGGACGGCAACACGGTAGCTACCGCTTGGTTAGGTTCCGATGAGCGCCGTCGATTCACTGACATCAACCAAGTGTTTGACGCTGGCTTGGATTTGGCGGCCCGAATTACGGGGCAGGAACAGGCCAGCACCTCGACCCAGCCACTGGCGAACTCCCGGGCGCTCTTCCGGCAGGAGCACACGAACAGCACCTACAACGCCTACACCTATTACCGGGCGCTGGCGCAGTTGGGCACCGAGTCGCCGGATGCGCGGTTTGAGTCCGGCTTCAATGCCGCCTACGGCCAAGTGTTTGGACGGACACCCCGGCCGACTTACTTCCGCCGGGCGAAACTGAACCTCAACTACGCGCATGACCCGAATGGCGACCGGCCGGCCAACGCCTCGGTGGCCTCCCTGCAACGGTGGACTCCGCTCAACTGGTTCACCAATGCGGCGGATCGTCTGCTCCTGACCGAGTTCACGAATGGCCTGCCGATCGTGCGGTCGCCCGAGATTGCCCGCAGTGTCGCGCGGAATGCCCGAAACTTCGCGCCCTACGGATTCCCCGTCCATGGCACCGTGCGCCTGGAGAACGGCACGCTGACCAACTACGTCTATGATGCTCAGGTCCACCGGTTGCTCCAGTTGGCGGCCAACATCTATGACTACGCCAACGCGCCAGCGAACCACGACCTGAACGCTAGTGCCGGCGTGGGCACGAACAACTTCCGCCTGCAGGCGCCGCATGTATTCCGCCCGCGCTTCTACGTGGATGAACGTTCACCGGAGGTGCTGCGCATCGGGGACTACGAATTGGTCGAGAATGCGCTCGCGGTGGAGCAACGGTGGTTGACCCCGGAACAGGCGTTGAACGTCGTCCGGGCGAACCATCAGGGGATTCCGGGTTCGGTGACCCCCTCGACTGACATCAACGTGCTGGGGATTCCATGGGTGGTCGGGGCCAAGAAGGGTCTGCCGAATTTCAATGAAGGTTTCTGGCAGGCCGCAGTGCAATTGACCCGCCGCCTGATCATCACCAAACCGACCTCGGGAGCGGTGCTGCCCGACGGCCAATTGCCGTTCACCGGAGCCAATGGGCGGGGCTTCCAGACGCTGGCCCAGTATCGGCTGACGCTGAACAACACGTTCGGAACCGAAGCGCTGAACAGCTACGATTTCAGCTACCCGGTGCCGGTCCGGGTCCGGGTATGGCAGACCAATCGTTACGTCCTGTATTCGGAGAATCCGAACGGCACGCTGACGGCCATCTCCACTGCACCCTTGCCATCCGCGATCGGGTTGGTGACGACGCGGGATTTGCCCGCCGGCGCCTGGAAAGCGGGGGAAGTGGTCGGGGTGCGCACCAACTTGGTTTCCGACTTTCTCCTGCTGCCGCCCGTGGGAAGGCCCTCGTGGACCTTGGAACGGCCGACGACTTTCCTCCTGACCAACGTCGCAGCCTTCAGCGACGTGCGCTACCTTCCCGCGCTAACCTTGGCGGTGACCAATCACTTGGTCTTTGAGGTGACGACCACCACCAGTCCGCGTCGGGTGCTGGATGTGGTCTCGATGCAAAGCGTGATCTACGAGACCAACATCACCCGGTATCTTGGCGGGCAAGGTGGTCCCAATGCGATCACAGTGGGTGGGGTCTCGGGCGACCAGCGTCCCGGCGGGGAAATGTCCCGGTTCTGGCTCACCAACCGCTTGGCCGCGGGCGGAACGATGGGTGTCACGAACCAGTTGGCGATGTCCTTGGGACGTTTTGCCGGCCAAGGCCGCTATGACCTGCTGTGGCGCGATGCGCGTGGGGCAGGGGTGCGCTTGCAGGACAGGAATTTCTCGATCGATGGCCTGAACTTCTTCCTCTACCAGACGAACCGGACGGGATTCACCTCGGGACGTGACACCGAACTGCGGCGCCAATTCGGCGGCACGGCGGTGCAAGTGGGCTTCAATCCTTCCCCGCAGATTGTGTTCACCGACCGTCGGATGGCGAATGATCCGTTGGTCCACTATCACAAGGAGGACCTGCTGCCCGGCTACACGGCCGTGGCCTTGGCGGCCCCGGGCTTTCCCGGCGCCTACGCGGCGGAGGTGGAGCGAAATGGCACCCGCATGCTGCAAGACGGCAGCGTGTGGCCCCTGAACTGGCAGACCAACGGGGTGCGGTGGATCAATTATGTGGCCGGACCAGTTGGCTTCCGGGTGGCCAGCGACTGGCCGAACACACTGACCACCAATTTTTGGACTGATCAAATTGTGAGCAGCCCTACCACTGCCAGCATCCCGATCCCGCCGCGCCGATATCAGGTCGCGTCCTCGCCTTGGGGGCGCGTGCCCAGGCTGGGAGTGACCGCCACCGGGCCGAACGATTTCGCCCGGCGGAATCTCGCGATCAAGGATCCGCAAATCTACTCCTCGGACAATTGGCGGTTCCTGATCCAGTCCACGAACGCCCCGGCCGGTTTGGAGCACGCCTCTTATCCGAACATCGGCTGGCTGGGCCGGGTCCACCGGGGCACGCCTTGGCAAACGGCTTACCTGAAGTCGGAGGTGGCCGACCTGCGTCAGCAGAACGGTTTGGTCGGCGCCCCATGGATGGCACTTTTCTTCGGCGAAATGAACGATTGGGCGTCCTGGTCTGGCAACGCGAATACGCACCCCGTGAACGATTGGAAGCTGATGGACCTGTTCACCACAGCCATCAATGACAATGCCGCACTGGGTCTGATGGCGGTCAACCAAACCAACCTGGCCGCGTGGGCGGCAGTCTTGAGCGGAGTGCCCGTGCTGGACAACCGGACGACGGCGAACGACCCGAAGTCTCTGATTCTCCGGCCCGATTCCGCCGAAGTCGCCCAAATCATCTCCGGCTACACGAACAACAACGTGGTGATTCCAGGGTTGATGTCCGTGCTCCGCACGACGAATGCCCTGGCCACGGGGTTTGCCGCGCAGCCCATCGCTCCCGGTGGCACTTTCACGAACCTCGGCTCCGTCCTGAGCGTGCCCACCCTTTCCGACCGGGCGCCGTTCGTGGTGGCGGATGCGGGGGCGGTCAATGTCACCGACGAGGTGGTGGAACGCCTGCCGCAGCAGATTTTCTCCCTGCTGCGGGCGGACGAGCCGATGGTGACCGTCTATGCCTATGGCCAATCGCTGAAGCCCGCTCCGAATTCGTTTTTCCTCCAACCGGGTCCCTTCTATGGCATGGTGACCAATTATGTCGTCACCGGGGAAGTCTCTACGAAGAGCGTGCTCCGTTTTGAAGGCACCACCAGCAACCCGACGACCAAGGTCGAGGATCACCGGATCCTCTTCCAGAATCCCTGAACGCCGTTTTCGCCAGCCGTGTCTATGCCATCTCTCCGCCGCAACCAAATTGCCCTGCTCGCGCTTGCCGTCCTCTGTGGTCTGCTGACGTGGCGGGCGAGCGAGCGCATCGCGCAGACCCCGAAGCGGGCGCTCCCACAGGAGGAAGCGATTCCCACCGTGGCGGTGCCCGCCGTGCCGACTGTCCCCCAGGTTCCGGGCCGCCTGAAGTGGGTTGCCACCGAAGTCCTGCAACCGGGCCAGACGCCGCGCGTGGTGGATGCGAAATTCACAAATCGTTTCCGGAATACCGACGCCTCGCTCGACGAGTTGGTGCGCAACGACCGCGCGTTGAATCTGCGGAACGCCTTGGTGGATACTGCGTCTGGCCAGCCGCTTGAACTTCCGGCCGGACTCGAGGCCGGCGCAGAACCCGGCGCGTATTTGGTCCAATCCCATGGCATGCTGAACGAACGCCTCCGGCGTGACCTGAAGGCCGCCGGGTTGGAGGTGGTGACCTACATGCCGAACAACGCCTATCTCGTGACCGGTTCCCGGGAAGCGATGGAGCGGGCGGCCGATTCGGCCGCGGTTGCCGCGGTCCTGCCGTTTGCGCCGGCCTTCAAGCTGGAGCCTGAACTGTTGGCCCAAGTGCTGACGCCAGGGCAGGGAGCCGTCGCTCAACACGTGATCGTCACGGTGCCCGACCCAGAGAAGACGCTGCCCGACATCCTCGCGTTGGGCGCACAGGAAGTATTCCGGGAACGGGGGCCGTTCGGAACGTTGCTGACCGTCGCCACCGCCGGCGACCGATTGGCCGACTTGGCGCGTTTGCCGGGCGTGCTGATGGTGGAGCGGTGGATGCCGCGGGAACTCGCGAACGACCTCGCCGGCCCGGCGATGGGTTCGACGACCAACTTGGACAATACCGGTTCTTACCTCGAGCTCACCGGCGAAGGGGTGTTGATCAACATCAACGATTCCGGGGTGGACGCGTCCCATCCCGACCTCGCCAACCGGGTGAGCACGATTTCCAATCTGGCCGCCACGGTGCTGTTGGACCGCGACGGCCATGGCACCCACGTCGCCGGCATCATGGCGGGTGATGGCACCGCCTCCGCGACGATCGCGGGAACGCCTCAGGGATCCACTAACACCGCGAATTTCCAAGGCCGGGCTCCGAAAGCCAAGCTGTTCGTCCTGCCTGTGGACCTGATCCAAGGCCCGCCGTCAGGTGATACTTTCCTCCAGGAAGAGGCGGCCCGGGCACCCGGCCGGACCAATCGCAACCGGCCCCTGATCTCGAACAACAGTTGGGGCTACAATACCCGCGAGTATTCTTCAAAGTCCGCCAGCTACGACGCGGCCGTCCGCGACGCGCTTCCCGGGGAATCCGGCAGCCAGCCGATTCTCTATGTGTTCAGTGCCGGCAACGACGGGCTCGGCGGTAACGCCGGGGTGGGTGGCATCCCGGATTCCATCGCTTCACCCGGCAACGCCAAGAATGTCATTACGGTTGGCGCCTTGGAAAGCCCGCGGAATCTGACCAATTCCATCGTTTACGACACCAATGGCGTGGCGGTGAAGATTGGAACCCAAGAGTTTCCTGGCCGGGGCTTCAATCCGACCAATCTCACCTACTTCACCAACGAGGTGCTGAAGCCGTTTACCGATACCGGTTTCCAGGTCGCGGGCTATTCCAGCCGCGGCAACGTGGGCGTGGAAATCGAGGGCACCTCCGGCCGGTTCAAGCCGGACGTGGTGGCCCCGGGATCGTTTGTGCTGTCGGCGCGATCGGCGGCTTGGCGGATCGAGGACCAATATCCGCAGGATCCGTTCACCGGCGAATTTCCGGACGAGTATTACCTCTATGGCGAACTGGAACGGACCAATGCGACGGCCTATCGCTTTGAATCAGGGACCTCGATGTCCGCGCCTGCGATTTCCGGGCTCCTTGCCCAGATGCAGCAATATTTTGAGCAGAAGCTGAAGCTGTTCCCTTCCGCGGCCTCCTACAAGGCGTTGCTGATCAACAGCTCGCTCGCCCCCAGTGAGACTTACGAACCCGACACGAAAGAGGCGTTCAATTATGCAGGGTGGGGACAACCCACGCTGCCGCGGGCGCTGAGGTCTGGGCTGAAGGTTCCAGGCAGCGATCGTGAATTGGCATACCTTGATGGCGGAACTGGTCTGGCCACTCGGCAGGCGGCAAGCTTCAAGATCAAGCTGACCGCAACCAATGCCCCCTTGCGTTTCACCTTGGTGTGGACTGATCCGCCAGGCAATCCCGCCGCCTCCACCAAGCTGGTCAACGACCTTGATCTCGTGGTCTCAAATACCGTCACGGGCGACGTGTTTTTGGGCAATGATTTCGCCGCTGGGTCCGGGTTCTCTCGGACCATGACCACCAATGGCACGTCACTGGCCGACCGGGTCAATAACGTGGAGCGGGTCGTGTTGGAAGGGCCCCTCGCGAACGAGTATGAGGTCTTCGTCGTAGCGCATCGCGTCAACGTCAATGCCCGGTGGGACAATCCGATCCAGATCGTCCAGGACTTCTCGCTGGCAATCGCCACGGATGCGGCCGAAAGCGAGTTTGTAGGTGAATTGACGGACCCAACGCTGGTGGATCCCGTGGTGCTGGGATTGCCCTCGCCGACCGAACCCATGGTGATCACCAACGGGGTGGCGATGTTCAACCTGAAGGCGGGTGCCCATTCCCCGCTGATTGGCGACCAACGCGGCACGACCAACCAATGGCGGTTCTTCGTGTTCACCAATATCCCGGGAACGACAACCAACGGGCAGATCATCCGCACAAACGGCAGCAACGTGGCGTTCGTGATTTTCCCCAGCCTGCCCGACTCGAACCTATCGCGAACGCGCACCAACGGGCCGGATCTCGACCTTTATGTTTCGCGCGACCGCGACTTGCTCACGCTGGCGCCGGGCGCCGTCAACGCGGCCCTCAAATCCCGTTCGCGGGAGGCGACGGAATTGATCGCGATCACCAACTCGCCGATGGGCGCGGACGCGATCTACTACGTGGGCGTCAAGTCGGAGGACCAACAGGGCGGCGAATTCGCCTTCTTCGGAATCAGCACCGACCAACCTTTCACGTCGTTCGACGAAAACGGATTCCCGCATCCATTCACGACGCAATTGCGCCCCTTGGACGACGGTAGTCCTTCGGCGCCCTGGGTAGGACAGTGGATAGCCATTAGTTTGGTCAGCGATGAACTTCGCCGGGTCAACCCCATGGTCACGGTTTCGCATGACAATTTCGAGGACCTGTTCGGGCAACTCCAATTGCGCTCCACGTTTGCGGTCCTGAACAACCATGGCACGCTCCGCGATTTGGTCGGGGGTAACTTTGTGTCCGTGCTGTATGACGATTCCGGCAGCGGAGATTACTCGGACACTTCGTTGGCGAGGCCGAGTGATGGTCCCGGATCCCTGAACGAATTCATGGGTGTGTCCGGCGGTGGCCCTTGGTTCTTCTCCATGATCGACAATGCCGTAGGCAACAAGGGTTCGATTGACGGGCTGGATTTGCAGCTCAGACCGAATGACTTTGGCCCCCAGTTTGTGGAGCGTTGCGTCCGGGCCCAACGGGTCGAGCTCGAAGTGATCAACATCCCGGCTGACGCGAGCCGACTGACGATCACGATCACGAATCGGCAGGGCGAACAATTGAAAGGCCCACTTGAGGTTTACGTCCGCCGGGAGGCGTTCCCCGACATTTCTAATCCCGCCAACAACGACAAGTATGCCACGATCTTCCCGCCCAATGGCGGCGACGTGGTGATCAGCCTGCGGGATGTTCCGCCGCTGACCGCGGGCCGGTATTTCATCGCGGTCTACAATCCGAATAATTTCGAAATCTGCTACCGTATTCGCGGCCGGGTCGAGCGGGGTCAGGACGGTAATCTGACCAAGGTTTTCGAGTCTGGGACGATCAATCAGTCCCTTACCGACCAGGGGCTGACGTATTCCAGCGTCGTGGTGAACGATTCGCGGCCGGTCACGGCGATTGGTGCCGGGCTCCGGTTTGAGCACCCTAGGTTGTCCGACCTGTCCATCCGCCTGATCAATCCGTCCGGCGACAGCACCGTCCTGGTGGAGAACCGGGGCCGGACGAACGCAACCGCCTTTGGTCGCGAATTGATCACCACAAATGGCGAGTTCGCCCACGTAGCGATGACCTTTGAACGGTCCTCCGGCCGGGCGCAGGTTTATGTGAATGGCCTCCGGGTGGCCGAGCAGAACATCGTTGGCGTGGTGCCGGACACGACGAATTCCCTGAATTTCGGGACCGATGGCGTGCGCGGCAACGGGAACCCAATTGCGCTCGACGACTTCGGCCTCTGGAGCCGGGTGCTGACCGCGGACAACATTCGGGACATCTATCGCTATGGCATCGAGGATTCCCGTGGCAAGGACGTGACGGATTCCGAGGCCGGACTCGTCGGATTATGGCAATTCAATGGCACCGGCGCCGAGGCGGTGGGAGGGTTGGATGCGGCCCTGTCCGGCCAAAGCGCCGTGG
>JBEISV010000137.1:0-10207 GCA_040375265.1 Verrucomicrobiales bacterium | reverse complement strand
GACCCAGGGCAATCTCGCCAACGTCAGCATCGGCCAGGAAATGACCCTCACCCCGGTGCAACTCGCCGTGGCCGTCAGCGCGGTCGCCAACGGCGGCAAGGTATTCTGGCCCCGCGTCGTGGACCGGATTGAGCCGGGCGACGTCTTCGCCGAAGGCGCGACCACCAAGGTCCGGCCCGGGCAACTGCGGTCCGAGATCAAGGTCGCCAAACGCCACTTCGACACCCTGCGATCCGCTATGCGCGATGACGTAAGCGACGTAGAAGGCACCGGCAAAGCATCCCGCCTCGAAGGTTTCGCCGTCTGCGGCAAGACCGGCACCGCCGAAATCAAGGGTAACGGCCGCAAGGATAAGGTTACTTGGTTCGCCAGCTTCGGTCCTTATGAAGCCCCCCGCTACACCGTCATCGTGATGGTGGAAAGCGGCGGCTCCGGCGGCGGCACCTGCGCCCCCGTGGCGAAGCGCATCTACGAGTTCCTGCGCGACCGAGAACGCGATCCGGCAAGGAGGCTGGCCCAGCGATGAACCGCTTCACCGCCACCCCCTCACGTCGCGAGGCGAGCATCCTCTGGCCGCTCTGGCTTGCGGTGCTTGGGCTCATGCTCGTGGGCTCGGCCTTCATCTTTTCGGCGACCGCCAACACGGATGCCGCCAACCACCTGCCGTGGTGGCGTTACCGGGTCTTCACGCAGGGCGCCGCCTACGCGATCGGCCTCGTCGCCGCGTTCGTGCTCTCGTTGCTGGACTATGGCCGGATCGCCCGTTGGTCGTTGGTGGCCTACTGGGCGTCGGTGATCCTGCTGGTGTTCGTCCTAATTCCGGGCATCGGCTCCGACAACGGCTGGGGTGCCATGCGCTGGATTGAGCTCGGGCCAGTCCAGTTCCAGCCGGCCGAGTTCGCCAAGCTGGCCTTCCTGTTCTCGCTCGCGAACTACCTGTCCCGTCCGACCGGGGAGTTGGGTTCGCCCTTCATCGTCGGCAAGGCGCTGGCAATGGCGCTGCTGCCGTTCACGCTCATCGCGGTCCAACCGGACCTGGGCTCGGCGGCGGTCTTCCTGCCGGTCGCCTTCGTGCAACTGCTGGTCGCCGGCGCCCCGCGACGATTCATGATCCGGTTCTCCGCCGGCGTTGGCGTCGCCGCTGCCTTGCTGCTGGCCGACGCGCTGCTGGTGCCGGAAGGCTGGCATTTCGTGCCGCTCAAGAACTACCAGCGCGCCCGCATCCAAGTGTATTTCGGTTTCAACCCCATCGCCAAGGACGCGACCCCGGCCCAGCGCGCGGCCGCCCGGGCGGAGCTCAAGCGCAAGAGCTACAATATCGAGCAGGCGCTGATCTCCGTCGGCTCCGGCGGCCTGACCGGCAAGGGTTGGCGCGAAGGGCGCCAGAGCGCACTGGGATACCTGCCCCGCACCGTGGCCCACAACGATTTCATCTTCTCGGTCATCGCCGAGGAGAAAGGTTTTCTCGGCAGCGTGACCGTCATCGGCCTTTACGCCGTGGTGCTCTTCACGGGCATCAAGGTGGCCGGTGAGGCCCGCGACCGGCTCGGACGACTCCTCGCCGTCGGCGTGGTCGCGCTGCTGTTCACGCACATCTTCGTGAACATAGGCATGAACATCCATTTGTTGCCGGTGAAGGGCATCCCGCTGCCCCTGCTTAGCGCAGGCGGAACCTCAGTGATCAGCTCACTCGTCGCCATCGGCATCCTCCAGAACATCCATCTCTACCGGCGTCACTATTGACGCCATCCATTCCCAGTAACTCCCCATGAGCAGTCAAAACTTCAAGCGGGGCAAAGGCCCGATGCGGTTCAAGCCGAACCGCGGGCTCAGCGCCCCCAAGCCCAACCTCGCCGCGGCCAATGCCCGCGCCGAGGTCGTCGGCACCCGCCGGCCCGAGGACACCCACTTCGACCGCCGCCGGCACGAGGCCGAAATCCGCCGCGCCGAAAACCTCGCCGCCGGACTCCCCGAGGACACCCATGACGACCACGATCACGCCCCGGCCGCGGGCCGCGACCAGCGTTACCGCTCGCCCGATCTGACCCGGCCCGAGGAAACCACCGATCAGCACGACCATAAGCACGACGCCGAGGGCGAGGGCGAAACTGCTCCGGCCAAGCCCGAGCGCGCCCCGAAAACCTTCATGGAAAAGGCCCGCGCCGCCGTGAAGCAGGTGGTCAAGAAGGTCAAGCAGCTCATCCGGCCGGAGCCGAAGAAGACCGTCGAGGTCATCATCAACGCCGAGCCCCTCGAAACCCGGGTGGCGTTGCTCGAGGAATCCCGGCTGGAAGACTACACGGTCGAGCGCTCCAACACCGAACGTCTCGTCGGCTCGATCTACAAGGGCAAGGTCAAGAATCTGGAAGATGGCCTGAAGGCCGCGTTCGTGGACATCGACTTCGACAAGAACGCCTTCCTTCATTACTGGGATATCATCCCCAACAACTTCGACTCCAGCGTCGAGGTCGTGGAACGCGACACCGACAAGAGGCGCAAGAAGGACAAGCCCAAGATCACGCAGAAGGACGTGCCGAAGCTGTATCCCATCGGCAGCGAGATCATCATCCAGGTCACCAAGGGCCCCATCGGCACCAAGGGCCCGCGTGTCACCACCAACCTCTCCCTGCCCGGCCGTTACCTGGTGCTATTGCCGAACTCCGACCAGTCCGGCATCAGCCGCAAGATTGAGAACCATGAGGAGCGGCAACGGCTCAAGAAGATCGTGCGTGAGCTGAGCATCCCCGAGGGCATGGGCGTAATCATTCGCACCGCCGGAGAGGACAAGCTCAAGCGTTACTTCATCCGCGACCTCGCGATGTTGCTCGAGGAATGGAACAACATTCAGGCGAAGATTAAGGACGGGAAAGCGCCCTCCTGCGTCTTCCAGGAACCCGACCTCATCGAACGGACGGTCCGCGACTTCCTAACCGAGGAAGTCACCCGCATCGTCATCGACGACAGCCACCAATACGAACGCGTCCGCGACCTCATCGGCCGCATCAGCCCGCGTTCCGCGAAGAAGGTCTTCTTCTACAACGAGGCCCAGCCCGTCTTCGACCGGTTCAACATTTCCAAGCAGCTCGAGAACGCCTTCGGCAGGCAGATCACGTTGCGCAGCGGCGGTTACCTGATCGTGGACGAGACCGAAGCGCTCGTGGCCATCGACGTCAACACGGGCCGGCACAAGGGATCCAAGGACCACGACCAGAACCTGCTCAAGGTCAATCTTGAGGCCGCCGACGAAATCTGCCGCCAGCTTCGCCTGCGCAACATGGGCGGCATCATCGTGCTCGACTTCATCGACATGAAGTCCCGCGGTGACCAGCAGCGCGTCTTCCAGCGCATGAAGGAGAACCTCAAGCGCGACCGGGCCAAGACCCACGTGCTCCCGCTCTCCCAACTCGGTCTCATGGAGATGACCCGCCAGCGCCACACCGAGTCCGTCGCGGCGTCGATGCTGCACGACTGCCCGCACTGCCGCGGCAAGGGCGTCCTCAAGAGCCCCGAGAGCATGAGCGTGGAAATCCAGCGCAAGCTCACCGCGATCATGAAGGCCCGGCCACGCAGCGACGAAGACTTCCAGCTCCGCATACACTGCCACCCCACCGTGCTGGAGCGTCTGCGCACCGAGGACGAAAAACTGCTCATCGAACTCGAGAAGAAGTTCTTCGCGAAGCTTTCATTCCGACCGGAAGCCAGTTTCCACACCGAACAGTGGAGAATCATCAACGCCAGCACCAACGACGAGCTTGGCAAGAGCCAGATGTAAGTTCGCAGATTCACAAAGGCCGCGTCCCACCGGACGCGGCCTTTTGCTTTTCCGCTGCTGAAGTCACCGTCCCTGGGAATCACCTTCGGCCGTCATACCACAGCACGCACTGATCGCGATCGGTCAGCGTCTTCCGGGGCCGCACGGCCGACTTCACGAAGAACATCAGGGTCTCCCGCGCACTGTAGAGTTTGATCTTCCGGCCGGAGGTCAGCAGCGGGTGCCGGTGCAAGATCACCAATTTGCGCCCCTGCCGGCGTGCCAGTCGCTTGAGCCGCGAAGAAAATTCCAGTTCCTCCGCGGCGAACAGTTGGGACGAGAAGCCACCCAGTTCCCGGAAGGCGGCCGCCTCCACGCAGACAAACGATCCAGCCATGTGTTTGGCGAGCCGGCTCCAGCAAATCCAGATCCCCGCGAGAGCATGATACCACCAGCTCGGGACATCCAATTTCAGCGTGGCCCCGCACCCGATCACGCGGCCGGAGGCGATGGCATCCGCAGCATTGGCGAACAACTCAGGCGAAGGTTGAGAATCGGCATCGATGAACAGTAGCCAGTCCCCCGAGGCAGCCGAGGCGCCGGCATTGCGCGCCCGGGCGATCTGGTTGATCGGCTCGAAGACGACGTGAGCGCCCGCCGCCCGGCCGAGTTCGGCCGTCCGGTCAGTCGAATTGTTGTCGCAGACGATCAGCTCGGTGCGCCAGCCACGCCGGTGGAAGGCCGAGGAAGCGTCGCGAACGGCCGTCAGCGTGGCGGGCAGCAGCTTCTCCTCGTTAAAAGCCGGGATGATGACAGAGATGACCACAGGTTGTGATGAGGGTCGTTCAACGCGGACCATTTGCCAATCGGCCGTTCACGCTACAAGCTCGCACGTCATTTCCAGGGAAATCCGTTGACGCCCCCGGACTCACCAACAGACTTTGCCCACGTTTTTCAGACCGAAACCGCATTTTCACGATGAGCAACGCCACTCCAGCCACTCCCTCCGCCGTCTCCAAGGGCCTTGAAGGCATCATCGCCGCCCATACCCGCCTGAGCGATGTCCGTGGCGATGTCGGCCAGCTGATCTACTGCGGCTACGACATCAACGAACTGGCCGGCAAGGTCACCTACGAGGAAGTGGTGCATCTGCTCCACCACAATCACCTGCCGAACAAGAAGGAACTCGCCGAACTCAAGGCGGTCCTTGCGGGTTATCGCGAACTTCCCCAGGGCGTGACGGAGATGCTGGCCAAGCTCCCGAAAGATTGTCCGCCCATGCATGCCATCCGCACCGGCGTCAGCGCCCTCGGTTGCTACGATTCCGTGGCCGATGACGACACGATGGACGCCCAGCGGCGTAAGGCGCTCCGCCTGATCGCCCAGATTCCGGTCGTGATGGCCTACTTCCACCGGGCCCGCCAAGGACTGCCCCTCATCGCGCCTGATCCGACGCTCGGCGAGGCCGCCAATTTCCTATGGATGATCGACGGCGAGAAACCCTCCGCCGAGAAGGTCAATACGATGGACATGTGCTACGTGCTCCACGCCGACCACGGCATGAACGCGTCCACTTTCAGCGCGCGCGTCACCATCGCGACGCTGTCGGACATGTATTCCGCGATTACCACTGCCATCGGCACGCTCAAGGGCCCCCTACACGGCGGCGCCAACGAAGGTGTGATCAAGATGCTCCAGGAAATTGGTTCGCTGGAAAAGGTCGATGCCTACGTGGACGATTGCCTCGCCCAGAAGCGCAAGATCATGGGCATAGGCCACCGCGTCTACAAGGTCCTCGACCCGCGCGCCCCGCACCTGAAGCGCATGGCCCAGATCCTCTCTTCGCAGCTCGGTGAGCCGAAGTGGATCCAGATGTCCGAACGCATCGCCGAACTGATGCTCGAAAAGAAAGGCCTCCACGCCAACGTGGATTTCTACAGCGCCACAGTCTACTACAGCTTGGGCATCCCGACCGACCTGTTCACCCCGATTTTTGCCATCGCCCGCACCAGCGGCTGGACCGCCCACGTGCTGGAGCAGTTGGCGGACAATCGCCTAATCCGGCCCCAGTCCGTTTACACCGGCCCGATTGGACTGAAGGTCGTCCCGATCGAGCAGCGCTAAATCCGACGCCAGCCGTCGTTATCGGCCGGCGCCCGCCGCAGCGGCCAGGACCCCGGTAGCCACCAGAATGATTCCCACTACCAATCCAATCACGCTCAGCAACGTAGAGATGATCCCGCAAATTTTGCCGGCCTGGGTGAGCCCACGCCCAGCGGGGTCCATCTCGCCGGCGTCCATGGCTTTGAGGTCGCTGCCGCCCATGATCCACGCGGGAATCCCCGTGAAGATGCCGCAGAGCACGAAGCTCAGGATGCCAAGGGTGAGGATCAGTCCGCCGCGGTGAGCTTTCATAAGTTTGCTGGTGAAGAATTCGCCGGCAGGTAATTTCCGTCCGCAACGCGAAGCAAGCAGTTTTCCGAATGAACATTCACGAATACCAAGCCAAGGCCCTCTTCGAAAAATACGGCGTCCCCGTGCCCAAGGGCGCCGCGGCCAAGACCCCCGAAGAGTTCGTCATCGCACTGGCCGGCCTGCCCGAGGGCCCCACGATGGTGAAATCCCAGATCCATGCGGGCGGTCGCGGCAAGGGCACCTTCACCGATGGCTTCAAGGGCGGGGTGAAGTTCACCAAGTCCAAGCACGACGCCAAGGAGATGGCGGGCAACATGCTCGGCAAGACCCTCGTCACCGCGCAGACCGGGCCCGCCGGGCGCAAGGTGCAGACCGTCTATTTCACCGTCGCGAGCGACATCAAGAAGGAATACTATCTCGCCATCCTACTCGATCGCGCCACTTCCCGTCCGGTGATCGTTGCCTCGACCGAAGGCGGCGTGGAGATCGAGAAAGTCGCCCACGAGACCCCGGAAAAGATCTTCAAGGTCCATGTCGATCCCGCCTACGGCCTCGCGGACTATCAGGTGCGCCAACTGATCTTCGGCCTCCACCTGAATCCGGCCGAGGCGAAGAACGCCGCCAAGCTGATCCGCAACCTGTGGAACATGTTCTGGGAAACCGACGCCGCCATGGTCGAGGTAAACCCGCTCATCACCACGCCGGACGACCAAGTGCTCGCCCTCGACGCGAAGGTATCCTTCGACGACAACGCGCTCTACCGGCACCCCACGATCACCGAACTCCGCGACCTCAATGAGGAGGACTCGAAGGAGATCGAGGCTTCCAAATTCGGCCTCAGCTACATCGCGCTCGATGGCAACATCGCCTGCCTGGTCAACGGCGCCGGGCTCGCCATGAGCACGATGGACATCATCAAGCACTTCGGTGGCAACCCGGCCAACTTCCTCGACGTGGGCGGCGGCGCTTCCAAGGAACAGGTCGTTGCGGCCTTCAAGACCATCCTCGGGGACCCGAACGTGAAGGGCATCTTCGTGAACATATTCGGCGGCATCATGGACTGCAACGTGATCGCCACCGGCATCGTCGAAGCCGTGAAGGAAGTAGGCTTGAAGCTGCCCTTGGTTGTCCGACTGGAAGGCAATAACGTCGTCGCGGGCAAAGCCACGCTCGACGCTTCCGGCCTTTCGCTGGTTTCCGGCGACAGCATGGCCGACGCCGCACAGAAGATTGTGAAACTGGTCGCTGCGTAAGCGGTCCTGCCATGGTCAAAGTCTCCGAAATCGCCTTCTCCTGCTACGCCGTGACCGACATGGCCCGTGCCCGCTCCTTCTACGAAGGCGTGCTCGGCCTGAAGCCGACCATGGTCGTCGGTGAACCCGGCGGCATGCAGTGGACGGAATACGACATCGGCGCCGGCACGCTTTCCATCGGCTGCGCGCCGGGCTGGAACCCCAGTTCCGATGGCTGCTGCGTGGCGCTGGAAATGGAGGACTTTGACGCTGCCATCGCCGACCTCAAAACCAACGGGGTGCGTTTCAAGATTGAGGCGTTCCCCACGCCCGTCTGCCAGATGGCGTTCATCTTCGATCCCGACAGCAACGTTATCTGCATTCACAAGCGCCACGCCGCGCCCTGTCAAACTGCCTGCCACCACTGACCGCCGACACCGTCACCGAAAACTCCCCTTTCCGACATGGCCATTCTCGTTACTCCCCAGACCAAGATTCTCGTCCAAGGCATTACCGGTGATTTCGGTGGCCGTCACGCCAAGCTCTCGCTCGACTACGGCACGCAGGTGGTCGCCGGCGTTACGCCAGGCAAGGGCGGGCAGTTCTTCGAACATGCCGGGCACCGGGTGCCGATTTTCAACACCGTCGCCGACGCCGCCCGCGAAACCGGCGCGACCGTCTCCGCCATCTTCGTGCCGCCCCCGTTCGCCGCGGATGCAATCCTCGAAGGTGTCTCCGCGGGTCTCGACCTCGCCGTGGCCATTACCGAGGGAATTCCCGTAAAGGACATGGTGCGGGTCAAACGCGCCATGCAAGGCGCCAGAACCCGGCTGGTAGGTCCCAACTGCCCCGGCGTGGTGACGCCCGGCACCGGTGAAGGTTCCAAGGGCGGCTGCCGTATCGGCATCGCCCCCGGCTACATTCACAAGAAGGGCCGCGTCGGCGTCGTCTCCCGCTCCGGCACCCTGACCTACGAGGCAGTTTACCAGCTCACCGTGAAGGGCATCGGCCAGAGCACTTGCGTCGGCATCGGCGGCGATCCTGTCAACGGCACCTCGCACCTCGATGTCATCAAGCTGTTCAACGACGACCCCGAAACCGTCGGAATCATCATGATCGGTGAAATCGGCGGCAGCGCCGAAGTCGAGGCGGCCCGCTGGATCAAGTCGAACTGCAAGAAGCCCGTGGCGGGGTTCATCGCCGGTGCCACCGCGCCAGCGGGACGCCGCATGGGCCATGCCGGCGCGGTCATCGGCGGAGCTGAAGACACGGCCGCCGCCAAGATCACTGTGTTCAACGAATGCGGCATCGAAGTGGCGGTGACGCCGAGCGACATGGCGGACGCCCTGATCCGCACCGCGCAGCGCGCCGGGGTCACCTTGTCCTGACCCTCCTTCCGGACCCGTGGGCCGGCCCGCGACGCCGTTCCGCCGCCAGCCCATTCCGCCATGGCCACCGTTGATCTCCTGCTCAACCTGATCGGCCTGATCCTGCTGCTGGCGTGGCGCACCGCGGGCAAGCCCGCGGCCGTCCGCGGGGCCGGCACGCTGCTGTCCAATTTGAAGCCGGCGGAATCGCGCCCCACCAAACGATGGGGTTACCTGCTGGCGCTCGGGGGACTCCTCGTGGCCCGGCCCCTGGCCTATTCCGTGGCCGCGGTCGGCTTGAACTGGACACCCATGATTGGGCTGGGTTCGGCCGCGTTGGCGTTCCGCGCCGATGACCCCAATCGGTTGATCCTGCACTCCCTGCTCTCGTTTGGCTGGGCTTGGTTGGTCGCAACCGCTTGGGCAACCGTATTGGTGGCGCTGACCGCCTTGGAGCGTGAGCCGGAGGGTTGGTCGAGGATTCTCCGGGAGTTTCTGGGACGCCTCGGCCGGATGCCCATCTGGCTCCAACTGATCTTTCCGCTGCTCGCGGGCGGATTGGCGTGGGTCCTCCTCACGGTGCCCTTGGCCAACCTTGGCATCCTCCCCCGAATTCCCGCGGGTCCGGAACTGGCGGCGCAGGCGGCGGTCGTCGGCGCCAGCGTCTGGTTGAGCCTGAAATGGCTGCTCGTCGGCGTCCTCCTGCTTCGCCTCGTCAACACCTACATCTACCTGGGCAATGCCCCCTTCTGGGATTTCATCCACCGGGTCGGCGGAACATTGATTCGCCCGCTCGCCTGGTTGCCGGTCCGGTTGGGCAAGCTGGACCTCACGCCCCTGATTGCCGCGGCTGTGGTCTGGACCCTATGGTGGGGCATGGAAATCGGGCTCGCCCGGGCCTTTGCCGCGCTCAACCTGTGACGCTGCCGCCGTTTCTTCGGATCCAGGACGGCGCGGTCATCCTCGCGCTGAAAGTTCAGCCACGGGCCAGCCGGAATGAAATTGCGGGGCAGCTTGGCAACGAGTTGAAGCTGAAGATCACTGCCCCGCCGGTTGATTCGGCGGCAAATGAGTCGGTGATCGAATTTCTAGCGGCCCACCTGATATTGCCGCGACGCTGCGTAACCTTGGTGCGGGGCCAAACGTCCACTCACAAGACCATCCGCCTCGACTCCATTACGGCCGAGGATGTGGTCCGACGCCTCACTTAGCCGACGCTCGGGGGGCCCGTTCCGCGGCCCGGCGACACGCGCTGGCAACTAGGTCCAGTTGTTCGAGGAACACCTCCCGTTGTCCTTCGGGCAGGCCGGACAATACCTCGGTCTGCAGCGCCACCGCCTCGTCCCGCACGATCTCGTAGCGTTCCCGGCCGGCAGGCAGAAGCCTGATCCGGTAAGCTCGACCGTCCCGTTCGTGCGGCCGGCGCTCCACCCACCCTGCCT
>JBEISV010000396.1:0-4552 GCA_040375265.1 Verrucomicrobiales bacterium | reverse complement strand
TTTCGTTCGGGCCGCCCGCGTCGGGACCGACCTCGCCCCAGTAGAGGAAGCCGCTGCGGCGGTCCACGGCGATGCGCCAAGGGTTGCGGTTGCCCATTACGTAGATCTCCGGCCGCGTGCTCGGCGTGCCGGGCGGGAACAGGTTGCCCTTCGGAATGGTCGCCGTGCCGTCCGGTTCGGGGTGCACGCGCAGGATTTTCCCGCGGAGGTCGTTGGCGTTGGCGGCGGACTTCAGGGCGTTCCACGGACCGCGGCCATCGCGTTCGTCCACGGGAGTGAAGCCGTCGGACTCGCCCGGATGTGTGTTGTCGCCCGTCGCGGCGTAGAGATTGCCGGCGGCATCGAAGTCGAGCGAACCGGCGGAATGGCAGCACTGCTCGCGTTGCGTGGGGATGCGCAGGAGTTCCTTGCGCGAGGACAGGTCGAGCGTGTCGCCCGTCAGCTTGAACCGGGACACGAGGTTGTCGCCCATCTTCCCGACGCCTTCGACTTGCCGCGTCGCGGGCTCGGAGTGGAAGAGGTAAACCCAGCCGTTCTGCGCGAACTTCGGGTCAAGCGCGATCCCGAGCAGCCCGTCCTCCAGTTCCTTGAACACCTCCATTTGGCCGGCCACGACGGTCGTCTTGGTGTCCGGTTTCCAGATCTTCACGACGCCCGCGCGCTCGATGCAGAACACCCGGCCATCCGGCGCGACGGCGATTTCCAGCGGATCGAGGATCACGTCGTCCACGGCGCCGTCACCATTGAGGTCGCGGTCGGCGTCGAGGATCACCTTGCGGAAGGCACCGTCGGCCTGCGGACCGGAGGGCAGCGGTGCGGGTTTGTCGGCAGCCAGCGACGTGAACACGACGAGACCGAGGCACGCGGCCAATTGGGCCGGCTTGGATACGGAGGGGAAAGCCATCGGGACGATTCAAGCGAAGGCGATGGCCGCGGGCACGAGTTTTCCGCGGCGAACCCGACCGCCGCCGGTATTCACCAGGCGCTGGCTCCGGTCCGCTGGGTCCGTGGAACAAGGCGGCGGTCGCCATTCTGAGGCGTGCCCTCGGCGGCACCTCCAACCTGCGCGCAGGCCTCGATGTTGAACTTTCCGGAACCGGCAAGTGCTTCGGCGTTGACGAGGAACTACCTGGGTAGTATTACCACGGTCGTCAATCACCTATGGCCGCACCTCCTTTCCGCCTTGGCGAACTCCAGCTCCGCATCCTTGAAGTGCTCTGGGAGCGGCCCGACTCCGGCGTCGGGGCCGTGCACGAGGCGCTGAAACCGGAGCGCGACCTCGCCTACACGACCATCGCCACCATGTTGCGGAAGATGGAGGCGCGGGGGTTGGTGACCCACCGCGAGGAAGGGCGCAGCTTCCTTTACCGGGCGGCGGTGGCGGCCGACGACGTGAACCGCAGCGCGGGCGAACATTTCGTGGAACGCCTCTTCGAGGGCAGCCTGGCCGACGCCGTCAGCCACCTGCTGACGACCCGGGAGGTCAGCCGCGCCGAACTCGACCAACTCGAACAGCTCATCCGGGACGCGAAACGGAGGGCCAACTGATCCCGGACCTGGCGTGGTGGGGACGATTGCTCGGGCTGCTGGCGACCGAGGCGGCGCTGATCGTGGCGTTGGCGGTGGTGGCCGCCCGGCTGAGCCGCGCAGCGCAGTGGCGCCGATTGATCTGGCAGACCGCGTTCCTGGCGGTCGCGTTGGTCTGGTGCCTTGAGCTCGGCGGTGGCCGCGGTTGGCTCGCCCGCTGGCGTCCGGTGCCGGCACCGGCCCGGCAGGTCACGGCGCGGGTCATCGGCGACTCCACGGTGCGCGCCGAACCGGTGCCCTTCGAGTTTCCCACCGCAATGCCGGTCGCAGACCTGCCGCCAACGCCGCCGCAACCGCTGTGGTGGCCCGGCGCGTTCTGGCTGGTCGGCTTCGGGGCCTTGTGGCTGAAGGCGCTGGGCAGCCGGGTTTGGTTGGCGTGGCGCATCCGGGCCGTTCACGAACCCAAAGTAGGGCCGGCTGACAAGCTGCCCGAAGCGGGTTTGAAAGGGGCGCCGCCAGCCGAGGTTGCCGCGACGGTGGCGCGGCTGCGAACGGTCCTGGGCGTCGGACCGGTTCGCCTGGTGGCTTGGCCAAGGCTGCGCGGGCCGGTGGCGTTCGGACTCTTCCGTCCCACGGTCGCGGTGCCGGCCGACTTCGCGACGCGGTTCACGCCAGTCCAGTGTGAGGCGATGCTGGCGCACGAACTGGCGCACCTGGCGAACCGCGATCCGCTGTGGCTGCTGGTGGCAGAACTGGTGTGCGCGCTGGCGTGGTGGCACCCGCTGATGTGGTGGGCGCGCCGGCAGTTCCGGGCGGCGTGCGAAGCGGCGGCGGACGAAGCGAGCACCCTCGTGCCCGGTGGGCGCGTGGCGTTGGCGGAGGCGCTGGTGAACTTCGGCCGCGAACTGACGGCGCCCGGCGGAGTAGGGGTGGCCGGCAGCGGGCTAAAGTCCGAGCTGGCGCGACGGGTGAAGGCGCTGATGGAGCCCGGCGATGCCCGGGCGGTGCGCGCGTCCGGCCGCTGGCTGCTCCGAGGTGGAATGGCCCTCATGCTCGGAGCTCTGCTGTCGGTTCCGTGGCCCGGCGAGCTTGGGGGCCTGGGGCCGCTTTGGGCGGCGGTAAAGGCCGAGGCGATCAAGCCGTCGGAAAGTTCCGTGAAGCCATTGGAGACGGTTTCCGAGCTGCTGACTGACCCGAAGTTGCGTGAGGTCGTGAAAGCGATGGAAGCCGCCGTTGCACGCGAGGGACAGGAACTGGGTCCAACGGCCCTAACCGGTTCTCCGCGCCTAGCCACAAACGTCGCCTACGAACAGCCCGCTGCCCTTGGACTAAGCCGCTCCAGCGGATCTTATCGCGAACCCAGTGTCGGCACCAATCGGGCGAACATCTTGTCCAAGTTTGCTTTGCCCGACTCGCCCTTGGCGGTGGCAGTGAGCGGTCACGAAGCGGCCCAGCTCGCGCTCCAAACGCAGGCGAAGCCGTCGCATTTGGCCACACGCCAGTTCCGGCTCGCCGCCACGGACTTCACGGCCCACCTCCAGTCGTTTTTGCCGCCAGGGGAAACAAATGCTCGGGCGCTCCAGATCGCGGTCCGAGCCTTCGGTGCGACCAACGGAGTCGAGTTCCCTGCGGGGATCACCAACGAACCCGGGGCCACGCCGCCCTTGGATCAGCCGGCGATCTTCTACAACGACCGCACGGGCCAACTCTTCGTTCGGGCGACGTCGGAAAACTTGGAGCGGATAGGGCAGGCGTTGCAGAAGCTTAACCTTTCCTTGGAAACGCCGACTGGCACTCCGCAGCCGCCCGCTGGCGTCAACCGGAGTCCTTCTGGGGAGACCGACGCTTTGGTGTTACGTCCGGGGCAGGATTCCAATGAGGTCGCGAAGGAACTGGCGCTGGAAGGGCAGACCCTTTTTGCGCAGAACCGATACGAACAGGCGGTGACCAAGCTAAGCCAGGCCTTGCAGCTACTGGCGCCCGAAAGCGCTGAGGCCGGTCATTTGCGAGGCCTGATTCAGAACGCAAACGAAGAACAGATCAGGCGTTCGCTTCCTACGCGCAGCTTCTGGTTGCCTCCCGTGGAGTTCCAAGCCCACCTCGCTCGCTTTCTGCCGCCCGGTGGAACCAACTGGCAGGAAGCCTTTCGGGTCTTCTGCGTGACCAATGGGATGGTTCTACCGGGCGGTGACAGCCCTGCCTCGCGTGAGACGAAAATGAAACTTGTGAGCTACAGTGAACGTTTCGGGTTTTGTATGCTTCGGGCGACCAAGGACGAAATTGACCGGATTGACCGCGCAATCCAGGCGCTTCACCTACCGCCAGCCGATCCCGCATTGAGAGATCTTGCCCGCGGCGATGGAAAAACCAGGGCTTGGAGAGCCGAAAAGCGGACGGAACTCGGGGCCGGGCTCGAAAAGCTCCGTGAGAGCGACAAAATCATCGCGGAACTGTATCAGCGCTATCACGCCAATCACCCGCGTTTGCGGGAGGCGCTCCGGGTTCAAGCCGAGATACAGGCTCACGTCCTCGCTTTGCAATCCAGCCTCAACGGCTTGCCTACCGATGTGGCGGACGAAGCTGCATTTCTGCCGAATAACCCCAACACGACATCGCTTTTCGCCCGCCAGTTCCGCGTGGACCCGGACAAGTTTGCCGCCCGCGTGCTCGCCGGCTTTGACCCGGCGGAGGAATCCGTCCGCCGCATGGAAGCGTTGCCCAACCGCAGCCTGATTGCCTCCGACGTGGGGGCTTCGGTTCCGTCGCGGACGTTACCGTCCGCCGTTTCCAAAACGGCTCTGCCCGGCGTCACCGGCGGAGGCGAGGGTTCGGAGCCGAATCTGCTGGAGGCAGCCCTGGCCTACTTCCGTCGGCACGGCGTGGAGTTCGCGCCCTTGGTTGCGAACCCGGACGCTCCGGCCACTCCGCCGTCGGAAAGCCGCGCGTTCTTCTACAAGCCGCATACGGGAATCCTCTTCGTCCGCGCCTCGCTGGATGATCTGGCGAAAGTGGAGCAAGCGTTGGT
>JBEISV010000012.1:0-29667 GCA_040375265.1 Verrucomicrobiales bacterium | reverse complement strand
GGCCAACTCCTCACCCGCCAACAGTTGAAACGGTCGCAGGGAAAACTCGGCAACGGCCGGGGCGTTGGCGGCGCTGCCGGGAACACGGAATGCCGGGAACTGAACCGTGTAGGCCGGCAGTTGCCGCCGGCTGCCGTCGCGCAGGCGGTATTCCTCAGTCACCTGCGCGGGAAACGTGAAGCCGCTGCCGATGGGCCCGGCGGAACTGGTCACTTCCACGGTGGCCGCCGCGGTGACGCGTCCCGCCTCACGGCTCGCGGCCGCCGAACCCGGATTGACCCGGCCCGTCGCCGACAGTGTCGCAGGCTCCACCGCTGACACGGCCCCACCGACCAACTCGCCCGGCTCCGGCAGCCGCGGGGCGACGGGAACCGTATCCGCCACGAGCACGGCAAAGAGGCCGGGCGCGGGAAACTCCACCGCCACGGTTGGCTGGCCGTCGGCCGTGAACTGTCGGACTGCCCGCCAAGCCAGTTCCCGCTCGTCCCATTGGGCGAGCAAAGCCAACTGGCCGGTCGGCAACGTCGGCGAAAACGCCAATGATTGCGCGCCGGCGCCACCACGGACCACCGCCGCGGGGCTCCAGCCGGCCGGAACCGGGGCCGGCAACGCGCCGACGGGAAACCGAAGCGTCGGGTCTGACGAGGCCGCCACCGGACGCACCGAAGGTAGTTCGTTGACCGCGCCCAACCGCAGCCCGGTGGCCAGCCGCACGACCGGTTCATGCCCGGGAAATTCGAACCGCCAGCCACGGACACCGGACCGCAGCTCCAGGCTCAGCCAGCCGCCGCGGGCGGAAGTCACGGTTTTGGGCACCTCCAACCCGAGTTCCACCGCCGCCACGCCGGCCAAGGGCAGGCCCTCGGGCGTCAGGGTGCGAACCAGCGCCAGCGTCGCGGGCACGGCGGCGGGCGACGAATAGAGTGCGGTCTGGACCTGCGGGCGAATCTGCCCGTTGCCGAGCGCCAACGTGAAGCCCGGCAGCGAAGCCCCGGGAGCGAGCTCCACTCGTCCCGCCTGGGCGGAGAGATCGAGAAAGAGTTTGCCCTCGGCATCGGCCGTTGCGCCGGCGATGCTTGGTTCCACGCCGGCCGCCGCTTCAAAGCGCAGCACCAGCGGCAGCCGGAGCGACTTCGCCGAGCCATTGGTGACGACGACATCGACGTCCCAGCGGCCGGTCGCCCGGTTCGGCCGGAAGGCGCGGAACAGCACGCCAGCCGAGTTGTCGGCTCGCTCCAGCAGCGCGGTGCCGCCCGCGAGGGGAAACGGCTTCACTTCGGCGGCGCCGGCGTGGCCCAGCAAGACCAGGCCAGCCAAGAGCGCACGTTGAACGAATTCGCGAATCATTGCTGGTTCCTCCTCAACAGGATCAATCCCAAGCCAGCGGCGCCGAGGCCCAGCAGGGCGGCCCCGGCCGGTTCCGGCACGGCCGTAACAAACGTGCGGCTGACGAACAGGTCGCCATTGTCGAACAGGTCGAACGTTGCCCGGTAGGCGATGGACCAGGCCGCCGGCGGGAGTTCTACCACGACCGAATACGCGAAGCCGGTCGTCGCGCCGGGCAAGAGACCTTGATCCAGACGAATCTCGCTGACCCGCAAGGTTCCCCCGGGAATCAGCCCGCCCACCCCGCCGGGCGAGAGTGTCAGGCCAAAGGCATCAGCCGTGGCCAGGACCGTCGCGCCCGCGCCGTCTGCCTGCGCCAGGCTCAGCGTCACGCTGTCGTAGAACAGCCCGACGGCCGGCGTCTCGGGCGTCGCGAAGCCAAGCTCGAACTCAAGCCGACCGAGATCGGGTCGGCCGCCGTCAGGCACCAGCAGGACCGATTGCGTCTGGAGGACGTCCGGGCCGCCTGTTTCGGCAATCCACGGGGTGCCCAAGCCGGAACCCGAGGCTCCCCGGGCCACCAGCGGGACACCCGCCCCGAAAACGACCGCAATGCCCGCCTTCAGAACCGGAAACGGGCATCGTCGAAACGCATGCCAAGACGCCATACGCATCCCATTTCGCGCCACTACGTCTCCGTCTAACAGACTTTTTGAAAATTCTTTCGCCCCCTCGTGGCGCTAGCCGCCGGGCCGGCTTCCTTCCATCCTCCGGCCATGGCGAATTCACCGGTCCTGTTGGGGTTGGAGTGCGGCGGCACGCGCACCGTGGCGTTGGCGGCGGACGGCGAATTGCGCCAATTCGCCAGCGTGGACGCCGGCCCGGCCAATCGCCGGCTGGTGACTGTCGAGCAGTTGGCCGCCCAGTTACCGCCGCCATCCGCCGTGGGTGTCGGCATGGCCGACTCCGCCGAACTACTCGCGGGCACCGACCCTCACGACGCCGACTCCGTGCAAATGGGTTAAACTGATCTGCATCCTGCACTGGTCGGCGGTGAGTTCACCGGCGTTGTCCTCGAATGGCAAAGCATGGCCGGCAAGCGGTATGTCGTGCAACGTGCGGGCGAACTCGGAAAGCCGTTCAACGCCGCTGGCCCCTCCGTTCCCGCGGTTTCTACCCGCACCCAGTTTCGCGACGAAACGGCATCCGGTGCCGGACCATTCTTCAATCGCATCCAGCTCAATGCGACGGCTCAAGGGTCCGTGATGGACATGGCTGCCTCAGCAGGACGCAGGTGAGCCGCCTAAGTGGACACCAAAACGGACACCAACCGAGCGGTTTTGAGCGATTTGAGAGCAGGGGCGAGCACGCTTGATTCGCCAATGAAATCAGGCATTCTGTGGGTGTCAGGACGCCTCAGGAAGACCAATCCCGACCACCGGCTCCAGTTTCCCTCCCGACCTCTTCGGTTCCCGCCCAGGGCATCGGGCTCAGTCGCTGACCGGGCCCACGTCCATCCCGTCGTAGGATTCGAGGCCGAGTTCGGCGGCCAACCGTTCCAACTGTGCGTTACGGGCTTCCAGCGTCTTCGGGGTGTGCTTTTCGGCCCGCTCGACTTGCAGCACCTGGGTGGACCCGTCGTCGGCCGCGGCAATCAGCACCATGTCGTAGCCCATGCCCGTCAGACGCTGCGCCGCCTGCTCCAGCTTGCGGGTGTCCGGATCGGTGAAGTAGTAGCCCCACATCAGCTCGCCATCGACGTCCCAGTCGGTTTCTGCCCGCAGGTCGTCGAACATCTGCTCCAAATTCTCCAAGGGTATCATGGTGAGGCAATCGGTGTCGGGCGCCCGGAAACGGCGCGGCGCCCGCCCTTGAATGCCACCGAAGACTCCCCCATTTCAACCATCGCGCGGAGGATTCGACCGGGATTTACCGATCCGGCGGACGCCTTGGCCCACCGACTCCGATTCACGGAAGAAACTGCCCGGCTCAGTCTTCGTCTTCTTCCTCTTCCTCGACGCCGGCCGTGATCGCCCACTCCGGATACGGCTCGACGGTGCCGCGCATAGCCCGCCAGAGGATGCGGTTCAACTGATCTTCCGGGGCACGATCCACCTGGCGGAAGTTCATCCGGGCCGAGGCGAGGGCATCCTGCCGGAGGACCGGATCGGCGATGGCCTGGGGCGCCGGATTCATCTGGTCGAGCGGCACATTGTTGGGCACCGCGACGAAAGGTGTTGGGTCCGGGGTGTCGGTGAAGGCGTCCCACATCGGCACCGCGCTGGCATCGAACTGGTTCATCGGCTTCATGCCAAGGATCTGTTCCATCGTCCGGATGAGGCTCGTGGTATTGTATTGGGTGCTGACGGTCTGCTTCCGTTTGGCGTAGGGGCTGACGACATACGCCGTCGTGCGGTAACCGCTGACATGGTCCCAGCCGGCCTGCGGATCGTCCTCGATGCCGAAGATCGCCATGTCCTTCCAGAAGGGCGAATGGCTCAGCGCCTCCACGATCCGGCCGAAGGCTAGGTCGCCATCGGCGATGCACGCGGCGGGCGTGGGCGCACCCTTGCTGGTGCCGCTGGTGTGGTCGTTGGGTAGGCAGATGATCGTGAGCTGCGGAAACTCGCCCTTGGCCACGAATTGTTTCAATTCGGCGAGGATGAAGTCGGCGCGGGCCTGGTCCGGCACGCTCATGTCCCAGCCGACGTAATTTGTGGGCGAGAAGGCGCGGATCGTCTCCACCATGGGATAGCTCGCGAAGATGACTTCGTCGCTCTCGCCTTTCCAAGTGCGGTAACAGGCGAGGAAGTCGGGCGAACCTTTCTTCTTCGGATCACGCCACTTCACCGCGGGCGCCATGAACTCGCCGTAGTTGCGGATGCTGACCTTGTGCTTGAGCGCGTTGTCCCAGATAAAGCCCGCGGGCGAATAGGCGAGCGCGTCGTTTTCGTCCTCGCCCATGCCGTCTGGATAGCTCCGGGGCCAGCCGGCGAAGGAACGTTCCAGGTAATCGGTGCCGAAGGCCGTGGTGCTCCACTGATGACCGTCGGCGCTGAGGATTCCCGCGCAGTAGGTGTTGTCGAGCAGCGCGAACTCTTTCACCAGCTTGTGCTGGTTGGGCGTGATGCGCTCGCCGAAAATGCAGAGCCGCGGATCGCCATTGCCGATCGGGATGTCGCCGAACACCTGGTCGTAAGTCCGGTTCTCCTTGATGACGTAAACGACGTGCTTGATGAGGCTGGGCTCGCCGATGCGCTCCGGCACGGCGCGGGCGGGCTGGCCGATCCGGGGTTGCTGGAGGGCGTCGGCGATGCGTTCGCGGCGGAGGTTGTCCCACACGTTTTGGCTGAGCTTCGGCAAGGCCTTCGCCTTCGGCAGCGGCACCAAAGAGAGCGAGCCATGGTAATGGTGGGAATTGAACCCGACGGCATCCGGACCGGCGTCCTTGTCCTTGAACGGTTTGGGTGTGACGGCGTGGCCCTTGATGTTGGCAACATGCAGGGTGCGACGAGGCCCATCGAAGACCAGTGCGCCGGGGAACCAGCCCACCGGGAACAATCCTAGCAGCTTCGACTCGCGGTCGGCCGGATCGAACTTCACCACCGCCACGGCGTTCTGCGTGCCGTTGGCGACGTAAAGCGTCTTGCCGGAAGCATCGAAGGCGAGCGCGTTCGGCGAGGCGCCGAAGAGGTCGCTGGGCTTGGGTTTCACCCAGATGGTCTCGACCACGGTGTCCGTGCGGGTGTCGATCACGCTCAGGTTGTCAGCCGCCGCGTTGGCGCAGACGACATATCGGCGATTGGGCGACACCGCGAGGGCGCTGGCGTGGAGCCCGGTCAGGACTTCGGATTTCGCCCGGGTCCCCGGGGAACCCAGATCAATGACGCTCACGCTGCCTTCGCTGGCGATGTGACGCACGGGATCCACGCGCACCTCGGTGCCCCGGCCGGCAGGGCCGGTCAGGTCACCGGCGGTTGGACGACGTCCGCCCCAGTTGGAGACGTAGGCTTTATCGCCCACCAGCACGACGTCAAACGGCGCAACGCCGACCTCGAAGGTCCGCAGGACCTTGCCCGACGCCGTTTCCAGCTCGAACAGGGTGTTCGACAGATTGCCGCATACGTAGACCTTGCCGCCATCGGCCGAAACCACCAGGCCGGCTGGAATCTCCTCGGCCCGACGCGGCGCCTTGGCGTCGGGCAGGCGGATCGAGTGGGAGCCGGTGACGGAACCGTCCGCCGCTACGTCGAAGACCTTGATGCTGCCGTTGACGTTGCTGAGGAACACCCGGCGACCGTCCGGCGAGAACGCGATGCCGGTGTAGCTGAGCTGCCCGCTGGTGTCGGGCTTGAGGATATTCGCCGAAGGCACCGCCGGCTGGGGCTCGTTCAGCGCGTCATTCGGCAGCGGCACGCGCTGCTTGATGGTGCCGGACGCGGGGTCCACGACGATTAGCTCACTGGTCTTGCCGGCGGTGACGAGCAGCTTGCCGTCGGGCGAGAGCGCCAGCGCCTGCGGACGCAGCCCGGGCAGTTCCACCTGCCGGCCGAGCGGGGTGACGACCTGGTTGACCGGCAGCACGGTGCGATTGGTGCCGCGCCGGCCGACGGTCTCGGTGTCGGCGGTGCGGGCCGGACGGGATTCGTCCGCGGTCTGGCAGCCGACCACCGCCGCCAAACCCAGCGGCCACAAGCGAAGGAACTTCATGCTGCCGCGCAGCGTCGCTCCGGAGACGGCCCTGGGACAATCCCCGAGAGCGGGTCCGGAAGTTACGATTCCGCACCTGGCCGGTGCCGGCGAATCGCCGAAACCGCGCTCGGCGAGAGCGGGCATTTTCCTTAGCCTCCGCGGAAGTGGCCGTGTTCCCTCCGTTGGCAAGCGGTCCGTTATCCATTACCCATCCGCCCCTGATTCGCTGACTCATGCTTTCGATCCGAGATCTCAAGATGTCCGTGGCCGGCCGCACGCTGTTTGAAAACGCGTCGCTCACGGTCAATTACGGCGACCGCGTGGCCCTCGTCGGCCCCAACGGCGCCGGCAAGTCCACGCTCTTCTCCCTCATCCTCAAGCGCAACGTCCCGGACGAGGGCGCCATCGAGCGCGACGCCTGGACCATGGTCGGCTACCTGCCGCAGGAAGGCGAAGCCATCGGCGAGGAAACCGTCCTCGAAGTCGCCACCGGCCGCGCCACCGAGCTGCCGGCCCTCGAAAAGCGGCTCCATGAACTGGAAAAGGCCGGCACCGTAGACTGCCCCGAATACCTGGAGGCCCACGCCAAGCACGACGCGCTCAACGACCCGCAGGTCGAGGCCAAGGCGAAGAAGATGCTCAAGGGGCTCGGCTACAAGGACACCGACTTCGAGCGCAAAGCCAAGGAAATGTCCGGCGGCTGGGTCATGCGCGCGCACCTGGCCCGCCTGCTGGTGATGGAGCCGGACCTGCTGCTGCTCGACGAGCCGACCAACCACCTCGACCTCGTCTCCCTGCTCTGGCTCCAGAACTACCTGAAGAATTACTCCGGGGCCCTGTTGCTGATCTCCCATGACCGCCAGTTCATGGACGAGATCATCACCCAGGTGCACGAGATCGCGGACCGGAAGCTCATCGCCTACACCGGCAACTATTCCGAATACCTGACCCAGCGGGAAGAGCGCTACGAACAGCAGCTCGCCGCCTACAAGAACCAGCAGAAGGAAATCCAGGCGCTCCAAGAATTCGCCGACCGCTTCCGCTCCGTCGCGTCCAAGGCGTCCCAGGCCATGTCCAAGCTGAAGCAGATCGAACGCATGGAGCTGATCGAGAAACCCACGCCGCCGCGGAAGCCCTTCCGGTTCCAGATTCCGCCGCCGCCACGCGGAGGCCAGCGCGCCATCTCGCTCAAGGACATCCACATGGCCTACGGCACGCACCAAGTCTACACCGGGCTCGACCTCACCGTGGAACGCGGCGAACGCACCGTGCTCGTCGGCCCCAACGGCGCGGGCAAGTCCACGCTGCTCAAGATCGTCGCCGGCGTGGTCGAATTCCAGCGCGGCGAACGGGACCTCGGGCACAATGCCAAGCTCGGCTACTTCAGCCAGCACCGTTCCGGCACGCTCGATCCCAACAAGAACGTCCTCGAGGAACTGCTCGCCAGCGCCCCGGCCCTGCGGGAAGACGAGGCCCGAGGCATCCTCGGCTCCTTCATGTTCCGCAAGGAGGAGATCTACAAGCCCACGACCGTGCTCAGCGGCGGCGAGAAGAGCCGGCTCAACCTCGTGAAATTCCTCGTGGACCCGCCGAACCTGCTGCTGATGGACGAGCCCACGACCCACCTCGACATCACCACGGTCGAGTCGCTCACTATGGCGCTGGAACGTTACGAGGGCACGCTGGTGTTCATTTCCCACGACGTGCATTTCATCCGCCGGCTGGCGACCAAGGTCCTGCACGTGAACAACGGCCGCATCATGGCCTATCCCGGCGGCTACGATTATTTCCTGGAAAAGACCGGCTCGGCCGACGACGCCCGCGCGGCGCTGACCGCCGGCTGAATTTCGCGCGTCGCGACCCTGGGCAGCGGAGAAGCCTTATCTTCAGGGGAACGCCGATGAAGCCTGATGACGCAAACTGCCACGCGGCCGGAAGCCAGCCCGGGTTGACGATTTGACTCAAAACCATTGTTCCCGAAGGCAGGGCAGAGGCAGCGAGCGTCGGTTCGCGGCGGGAATGACGGGTCAGACGCTCGACAGGCCGAGGCGGTGGGATCGTTGGCCGCCGTGGAGGTGGAGCCAGAAGTAGCCGATGACCCCGAGGGTCAGCAGCAGGTTCGCGGATTGCGACACGCCGTGCCACATCCCGAAGCGCCGCTTGGCCGCGTCCTTGTCCGGCTGGGTCGTGCTCGGCGCATACATCACCGTGTGGAGGTCCTTCAGCTTGGGCTGCATCCAGAAGCCGCCCACCAACGACAGGCCCAGCAGCGTGACCAGCAGGCCCGACTGCCAACGGCTGGGCGCCTTGCCGGCGTAGAACCAGCCGGCCAGCAGCTGGACGAACGCGATCCCGGCGCAGACCAACTGCAAGGTGAAGTAGCGCGATAGCACGATCTGCGCGGCCCGGCCGGCGTGGTATCGGGGCATGACCGACAGCATCTCCGGCGAGAAGAACGCCGGCCCGGCAGCGAACGTCAGGAAGATCGCGGAACCCAGCCAGACCGCCAGGTTCAGCGTGCCGAGGAAGCGAAGGAACGACAGCATGCGTCGGCACCGTAATGCGCCCCGGAAGCGTTCGCCACCCCGCGTTTGACGGCGGGCCGGTGAGGCGCGGCCCCGTCAGAACAGCCGCGGACGGGAGCGGGGCGCCTTCACCTTGCCGGCGAGCTGGTCCAGGGCGTTGGTGTGCCGGCCCCGGATCCACGCCTTGAGCGGCAAGTTGTCGATCTCCACCTGATCGGGAAAGGCCCATGGGCGGAAGCCGAGCCGCTCGTATTCGGCATCGAAGCGCGGCTGGCTAGTGTCGCCCTCGCCGGGCTTCAGCGTCCCGAGCACGGTGCGATCAAAGTCGGCCCGCGCCCGTTTCGTCTCGGCGAAGACCACCGGGCGGGTGACGGCCGCGATGCGGTCGATGTCGGCGGACAACTTCGCGGGCACGAACACGTTGGTCAGCAAATCCGCGCAGATCGCCCGATACTTCGGCCCGAGGACGGGATCAGCGACGCAGCGTTCGACGAGCTGGTTGGGGTCAGCGTTCGGCCGCAGGATGCTGGTCTGCATCTGGTAGCGCGACGGACCGGAAACGGGGTGCATGCCAAAGGCCTCATTCAGGTCCCACGGGATGAACGTGGCCCGGCGGGTGCCCGTGGACTGAAAGAGGTAGTAGTTGTGCCCGTTGCCGATGAACGAATCCACGTTGGCGAGGAGGGCGTTCAGCGCCACGAACCGGAGGAACGGTTCGGGCTCCAGGTAGTCCGGCAGCCGGCCCGCGAATTCCTCGGGCTTGGCCTCGCGGAGGTAGCGCACGAACTCGATGAACCGTTGGGCGTCCTCCGGCTGGCCGTCCTGCTTGGGCTGATACCGCTCCTGGTAATCGCCCCAGTCGTCCCCGAAATAACCCAGGCCGCGCATCATCTCCGGCTTGAGCAGCAGGCCGTCCTTGGCGCCGAAGTTCCGCTTCAGGAAGTCGCCCTCCACCGCCTCGACCAGCGTGTAGAGGCCGAGATGCTGCTTCTCCACCCGACCGGTGATCGTCAGGTAAACCTGCGCAAACGCGGTCCGCGGCGCCGGCAGGCCGGCCCGGCGGAACAGCTCGTAGGCCAGCGCCTCGCGCATCTGCGTGGCGTCGTTGACGTTGTTGTTGAGGTAAACTTCCTCGGCCCCGAACAGGCGGCGTCCCTTGGCCCCGCGGTTGAAGTCCAGCTTCAGCGGCCGCTTGTAGCCGTTCGGGGCACGGGCAACGGAGCTGACGCCCTTCGTGCGCACCGCCACGTTCGTGAACTGTTGGCCGGCCACTTCCACCACACATTGGCTCCACGGATACTTCGAGCTGCCGCCGGAAGGGGAACCTGCTGCCGGCGAAGACCGAGGCGCCTCACCGCCGCCGAAGAGGCCGCGCAGCAGCCCGTCGATGGGACCTTCGCCATTGCCGTTGCCCCCGCCATTGCGCTGGACCACGCCGCGGGCGATGACCCGCTGCCAGTCGGCCGGCGTGAAAGTCAGGTGGATCGTCCAGAGGTTGGTCAGCCCGAACAAGCCGGGGTGATTGGTGGTCCCGCCGGGCGCGGCCGCTCCGGCCAGCACGGTCGAGAGCACGAGCGCAAGCAGGCAAAGGAGGCGGCGTTTCATGGACAGCAAAGGGGAGACCCGAACCGCCCGGGAATGTTTCGGGGAAATCGGCCGTGGCAATGACCAATCGTGGGTTCCGCCGGACCCGCCCCGCCGTCTTGCCGGTTGACCGCGGCGGCCCGGCTGGCGATGAAGAGTGCCGGGCCGGCCAAGATTCCCCGGCGGGCCCGCCTCCCCCAGCCCCGCACTTATGGAAGGATTCTCCGAGCTCGCGACCCGTCAGCCCATCGCCCACGCGATCCTGGTCCTGTCCGTCGTGGTGGTCATCGGCCTGTCGGTCGGCGGCCTGAAATACCGCGGCATCGGCCTGGGCGCCGTCGGCGTGCTCTTTTCCGGGATCGTCGCCGGCCACTTCGGCTGGGCGATCGAGCATTCCGTCCTGCACTTCGTGAAGGAGTTCGGGCTCATCCTGTTCGTCTTCACCATCGGGCTCCAGCTGGGCCCGGGCTTCTTCGCCGCGCTCCGCCGCGACGGCCTGGCGTTGAATTCCCTCGCCGCGCTCACGGTGCTGTTGGGCGGCGGGATCACCGTGCTGCTCGCGCAGTTCGGCATCAATCCCTTCGCCGCGCTCGGGCTGTTCTCCGGCGCGACCACCAACACGCCGTCGCTCGGTGCCGCGCAGCAGACGCTCGAAACGCTCTCGGCGACGACCAAGGTCCACTCCGACCTGCCGGCACTCGCCTACGCGGTCGCGTATCCGGTGGGCATCCTCGGGATTATCGGCTCGCTGCTGATCCTGCGCGGGCTCTTCCGGATCAATCCCGAGGCGGAGGCCGCCGCGTTTCACCGCGAACGTCACGCCGGCATCGAGCCCTTGGCCCGCGTCAATCTGGTCGTGGAAAACGCCAACCTCGCGGGCGTGGCGCTCGGCGCGATCCCAGGACGACGCGAAACCGGCGTGGTGATTTCCCGGTTCCGCCGCGCGGGCGAAACGCTGGTGACCAACGCGTCGGACGACACGGCGGTCCAATTAGGCGACATCCTGCTGGCCGTCGGCACCGCGAAGAACCTTGAACAGTTCCAGCGCGTGGTCGGCCGTCGCAGCGACGTGGACCTCATGAAGACCCCCGGCCCGATCACGTTCCGGCGGGTGCTCGTGACCCGGCGGGACGTGCTGGGCAAGACGGTGGACGAACTGGGCCTCGACCAGCTCTTCAACGTCACGGTCACCCGCGTGACCCGCGCCGACATTGAGATGACCGCGGTGCCGGAATTGCGGCTCCAGTTCGGCGACCAGCTCTACCTCGTGGGCGACGAGGAAAGCCTGAAGAAGGCCGAGCACGCCGTCGGCAATTCACTGCGGGAAATGAACGCGACCCACTTCGTGCCGGTGTTCACCGGGATCGCGCTGGGCGTGCTGGCCGGATTGGTGCCAATCCAGTTCCCGGGCCTGCCGGTGCCGGTAAAGCTCGGCCTCGCTGGCGGCCCGCTGGTGCTGGCGATCCTGCTCGCCCGCGTCGGCCACTTCGGGCCGCTCGTGTGGCACATGCCGGTGACGGCCAACCTCGCCTTCCGCGAACTCGGCATCACGCTGTTCCTCGCGTGCGTCGGCCTCGGCGCCGGCGAGAAGTTCTTCGCCACCGTGTTCGCCGGGACCGGCCTCGCGTGGTTGGGCGCCGCGACGCTGATCACGATGGTGCCGTTGCTGCTGATCGGCATCTTCGCCCGCAGCCGGCTGAAGCTGAACTACATGTCCATCTGCGGCCTGCTCGCTGGCAGCATGACCGATCCGCCGGCGCTGGCCTTCGCGTCGTCCATCAGCAAGTCCGACGCCCCGAGCGTGGCCTACGCGACGGTGTATCCGCTGACGATGCTGCTGCGCATCCTCGGCGCCCAGATCCTGGCCTTGGTGCTCTGTGGCTGACGGCGCGGCCAACGTCGGCCGAAGTCACTTCAACGGCGCGGCGTGCCCGTCGAGGAACACCACATTCTTCACGCCGTTGGTGCCGCCGCCGTGGAAATTCTCGTAGTCGTAGAACATCGGCGTGCGCTCCATCGGCAACTCCGTCCAGCGCACCTTCACGGCCTTGAGCGGCTTGTCGTTCAGCTGCTCGTTCCACTCGTAGCTGGAGCCCTCCTTCTGGAAATAGCCGGGCTTGTCCAGCAGGCAGCGGAACACGGACTTCGCGGTCGGCGAACCCGCCCCGGTCGGCGAGCCGCCGGCGTAACTTGCGAGCACGTCCACGATGCGCGGGTCGGGCTTGGCCGGATCGGTCGGCTGGCTGGGCACGCGTTCCGCCACGGGCAGGCGATCCCCGTGGTCGCCGGCGTAAACCGTCGTGGCCAGCCCGAGCTGGCGCAGGTTGTTGAGGCAATAGACGTCGTTGGCCTTGGCCTTGGCGCGACCCAGGGCGGGCGTGAGCAGGCTGGCGAGAATTCCGATGATGGCGATGACCACCAGCAATTCGACGAGGGTGAAGCCGCGGCGGGCCGGGGCGGAGACTGGGCGAGACGAAGTGTTCATGGGCGGTAATGTGTTTGGAGTGGGCGAGGGCGAAAGTTCAGCGGGCGGCCTGGGCCCGTTTCCGGGCAAGGCGTTGGGCGTCACGTTCCACCCGCTGCTGCGGCGTGGAATTCCTGAGGCTGGTCATCATCCGGTTGAGGGCAGCTTCCTGTCGGGCCGGGTCCGCTTCCATCTGGGCACGCATTTGTTCCATCGCCTGACGCTGCTCGTCGGTCAGCGCGGGCCGTTCGGGTCGCGGCGTTCCCTCGGCCTGGGCCATTTGCGAACCAGAACCGGGGCCCTGACGCCGGCCTTCCAGGACATAGAGGCGGGTCCAGCGGCGATGCAGCTTCTTCGCCACCGCGGCGACGGCGTCCGGCAGGTTAAGCCCGGCTTCGTTCAGCGTGACGTGCAGCGCCGTGCCGTCTTCCGCGACGACCCGTGCGCCCGATTGACGGCGAATGCTCTGGGCGGCCGCGGTCGCAGCGGCGTTGGTCAGCGCCAAGGTGATCTTCACATCCTTGGTCGAAACCAGGTCGGCTCCCGGACCGAAACCAGGCCGACCCATTCCGGCGGTTTCCGGGCGGAAGGCGACCGGTTGCGCCTCGCCGCCGGGCCGACTTGGCCGGGTATTCCAGTTGGTCCAACCCGGCACAACCACGCCCGCGCCAGCCGTCGCCATCGTGTGCGCGGCGGCGAGCGATTTCCGGGAGGAATACAGCGGATAGACGGCGGTCCACCGACCGTTGATCTGCTCGTTGAGGATGTTGAGGACCACTTCCAGCGGTTGGTCCTGCACGCGCAACGTGATGGCCCCCTCGACCTCGGGACCGACCAACACCGGCTCCCAGGTTTGCCACCGCAACTTGGCGGCGACTTCCCGCACCGGCAGGGCGCGGACGTCGAGCGTGACGAGATCCTGGTGGGCCCGCCAGGCGAGCCGGCCGGCGTAGGCGGTTACGGCCAGGGCAACCCCGAGCCACAGAGTGGAATGCTTCATACACGGCTACAGACGGGCCGTGCGTTAAGCGTCCGTGTCTCCCGGTGCGGAGAATTGTTAGGGAACGGTAAAAGGCTACGGCTAGGCCGCACCGCCGGTCCGGCCGGAGAAATTGATCCGCAAGGTGGCTTCCGCCTTGGTGCGCGGTTTGCCGCCCGCCGGGGCGTCCGTGGGCTGGCCGATGAACCGGGTCCACCACGCGCGCGCCTCGGCCTGGGTCCAAGGCACGGCACACGGACACGCCGCCAACGCCTCGCCGAGCTCCCGCACCGACTGCGGCCGGTCCGCGGGATCCTTGGCCAGGCAACGCAGGACCACGCGCTCCAGCTCGGGCGTGATCGGACGCGTGGCGCGCGCCGACGGCGGCAGCGGATTCGCGGTCAGATGCTTGTCCCAGACCGCGGTGTGGTCGTCGCCGTCGAACAGCGGCTCGCCGGTCAGCAGCAGGTAGGCGACCACTCCCAACGCGTAGATGTCGCTGCGCGCGTCGCCGAACCCCGGCTGGCGGATGCACTCGGGCGACATGTAATGCGGCGTGCCCAGGAAGCGGCTCGTGTCAGGCAGTTCGGCCTTCTTCTTCACCGAATCGTCGCCGGTGACGCGGCCCACCAGCCCGAAGTCGAGCACCTTCACGGTGTCCGCCACGCCGCCGCGTTCGCACAGGAACAGGTTGCTGGGCTTGATGTCGCGGTGGATCAGCCCCGCGGAGTGCGCCTCATGCAACGAACCGCACACTTGCTGGAGCAGATGCACGACGCGGGCCTCCGGCTGCGCGCCGTGGCGCTCGATCAGGTCCTGCAAGGTCAGCCCGCGCAGGAGTTCCATCGCGTAGTAGAAGATGTCGTCCGCCGTGCGGCCGTAGTCGTAGATTTGGATCGTGTTCGGATGCGTGAGCTGGCAGGTCAGCCGCACCTCATGCTCGAACTGGCGGATCATGTCCGGATCGGCGCGGTTCGGGAGTAGCAGCTTCACGGCGGTCTCGCGGCGCAGCAGGGCGTGATGCGCGCGATAGACGACGCCCATCGCGCCTTCGCCGATCTTCGCGTCGAGCGTGTATTGGCCGAGCTGACGGGCCTTCAGCGCGGCCTCGTTGAACTTCCGGCGCCACTTCGCGTTCACGTAGACGACCATCAGCGTGAGCACGGTGAACAACGCCAGCAGGGCGAAGAGAATGGCGAAGATCTTCACCAGCACGATCAGTGGCTGGAAGGCCTCCTCGCTGTCGAGCTTGGTGAGCACGCCGAAGTTGAGTTCCGGCAACCACCGCCAGGCGCCGACCACCGGCACGCCGCGGTAATCCAATTCCTTGCCGCCGGCCCGCACGCCGCTGCCACCGGCCACCGCGTCCGCGACCATCGCCATCAGCGGCCGGCCTGCGAGGGTCGCCGGATCAATGCTGCCGTCCGGTCGCCGCTCCGGACCGGGAGTCCGGAGGGTGAGGTTGAGCGACGAGGTGACGTTGGCCGAGTTGGTGAGCAGCCCGAGCGAACGAAGCTGTTCGTCAAACCGGCTCTGCGAAATGAGCACGCCGGTCGGATCGAACGCAAACGTCTCGCCGCTCTTGCCGGAACGGGCCACGGACAGCACCCGGGTGAATTCCTGTTCCGGCCGCACCACGCACGCCAGTGCGCCTACGACCGTGCCAGCCTCGTCCCGCACGGGAGCCACCACCTGCATCAGGTTCAGCGGGCCGCGCGGCCCGCCCGGACCGTTGGTGCCACCTGGTCCGCGCCAGCCGCCCGGTAGAGGTTCCCCCGGCGGACGTTCCCGAAATTCTCCGCCTTCCTGCCGCCACCCGCCCCGGGGTCCACCCGGTCCGCCGGGGCCATTCGGACCACCGGGTCCCCGAGGGCGGCCAGCCTTGAAGGGGGTCACGAGCACGGTCTTACCTGAGGCGAACAGGGCCTGGTAACGCTCCACCAGCCCGTCGGCGACCACGGCGCCTAGCCGGGCCGGGCCGCGACCGGACACCGCGACGATGGTGAGGTTGGTGCTGACGAGTTCCGCGAGCCCGTAACCCGCCGCGCGGACCCGTTCGCCGAGCAGTTGCTGGAATCGGGCCTGCTCCGGCATTGCCCCGAGCGCCATGCGGTTCTGCTCCCGCCCGGCAGTGGCCGCCAAAAGGTCTAGCGCCAGCCGACGCACCTCGGGGTCGGACGCGAGCAGGCCGGCGAGGCGTTCCTGATTGCTGACCCAGATTTCCAGCGCGGTGACATTGGCGTCGAGCGCGGTCTTCAGGTCCGCCGCGAGCTTGGCCTCGATGGTTCGATGGACCGACCGCAGGCTCCAGTTGCCGACGACGATGAGCAGCGCGGCCGCCAACAGGGGCAGGCCGAACAGGTAACGCTTGCGGGTGAGAGTCATGGCGCGGCGACGGCGGCAGCCTTGCCGAACGTCGGGCCGCCGCAAAGCCCGGAACCGTCCGCCGGCTTCACCGGGGGTCCGCCAACGGATCGGCCAACTGGCGTTGCTGTTCCCGCAGCCGGCCGGTGAGCCGCCCGAGCCGGTCCCAGTGCGCGGCGTTTCCGGCCAAGTCGTCCAGTTCGGCCGGATCGCGTTTCAGGTCGAAGAGCTGGGTGCGGCCCAGCACCGGATATTCGATCAGCTTCCAGCGGCCGTCGCGGATCGACCGTTGGACATGGCGATACGCGGTGAACACCTCGGGGCGGCCAGTGGCGGCGGATTCGCCGCGCAGGAGAGGACCGAGGTCCCGGCCTTCGCTGCCAAATGGAGCCTCGACACCGGCCAGCGCGCAGATCGTGGGGGTGAGGTCCGGCAGGTAACACAGCGCGTCCGTGTGCCGGCCCCGGCGGATGCCCGGACCGCTCACGACCAAAGGCACACGCGTGGAATGTTCATAGAGGTTCTGTTTGCCCAGCAGTCCGTGCGACCCGAGCGCGAGGCCGTTGTCGCCGGCGACGACGATCACCGTGTTCTCCGTCAGTTGCCGGCGGTCGAGTTCCGCCAGCAGGCGCCCGATCTGGAAGTCGGTCGCGGTGATGCTTGCGTAGTAGTCCGCGAGCTCACCGCGGACCGCTTCGGGCGTCCGCGGCCACGGCAGCAGCTTCTCGTCGCGGACCTCCAGTTCCCCGTTATCGAAGGGATGCCGCGGCCGGAAGTTCGACGGCAAGGACAGTTTCGCGGGGTCGTAACGCCGGCGAAACTCCGCGGGCGCACTCCGCGGGTCATGCGGCGTGGTGAAGGCGACGTAGAGGCAGAACGGTTCGCCGGGGGTCTGCTGCCGGAGGAATCCGAGGGCTGCGTCGGCAAAGACCTGGGCGGTGAAATTCGTTTCCGTGCGCCGCGGACCGACGGTGCCCGCAGCAAGGTCGGCGACCTGGACGGCAAATTGGTCCGACATGCCGCCAAAGAAGACCGCCCGGGCCTCCGGGAACACGCGGCGCGCGGCGGCTTCGCCATTGTGCCATTTGCCGGCCATGAAGGTGCGGAAGCCGGCCCGCCGCAACTGCTCGGGCCACGTGTCGGTATCGCGCAGGTCCTCGCGCACGCGGAACACCGAGCGTCCGCTCAGCAGCATGGCGCGCGAAGGCTGGCACACCGCCCCGTGCCGGGGACTGCCCATGATGTGGGCCTCGCGAAAGCTGGTGCCGGCGCGCACCAACCGGTCGAGGTTCGGGGTTTGGATGTGCCGGTTGCCGAGCGCATGGATCGTGTCCGCCCGCTGGTCGTCGGTGAGCAGGAAGACGAAATTGGGTCGGGCCGGGGCCGCGATCGACGCGACCAGTGACACGGCGAGAAAAAGGCAGAGACGGAAACAAGTCATGGGAGCAGCGGCGGGAGGACCCCGCGACTCGGCGGCGGATTGCTGAGGCAAGCAAGCGCCAACCCGGGAAGCAAGTCAGCCGCGAACATCGCCGGGCGGGCGGCGGAATCCTTGATTGCCCGCGTCGATTGCCAGTCGGAGGGATTGAGTCCGGAAAGGTCCCTGCCGCAGTCAGTAGCCGGTGAACACGTAAACGCCGGGTGAATTGGTGGAACTGAAGACCTGAAGGTGGCGCCCGCCCGGGCGCATCCCGTCGGGAGATCGGTGGCTCTGCCAAGCTAACGGCCCGGGCTGGGGAATTTCGGCAGGGACGGGTGGTCGAGCCTTGTTGTCGAACGGCTCAACTTCGAGTTGGTGACGTTCGATCAACTGTTTCAGGACGGAAGGCGGCCCTTCGAAATAGACCACACCGCCACCTCCGATCGAGCCAAACCAGAGCTTGGAGTGGAGATTTGAAATGCCCGTCGGCAGGGGAATGCCGGTCACTGCCCGAAACTGGTTCTCGGTGGCTCCCCGGCGCACAGCCTCACGCCAAGATCCGATTGCGAGCAGTGCGCAAAGCGCCGGCGCCAAACTCCGGCGCAGGATTCGGAGCCAAGGCGAGGGGGTGGCGGTTCCGGGCAAACGCCAGTGCAGCAGGAACAAGGGGAGCCCAAACATGAGGGCAGGCAGAGTGGCGAGGAACCCGTAACCACTGTGGCTGTCCGCCCAGACGGCGATGGCCAGCAAGGCAAACCAGCAGAGCAGTCCTTCGGCGAGGAGTCGGCGACGGTGGGCTGGAAGCGGCGGCGGACCGACTTCGGTGGGCGTCACGGACTGCGAGGTTCGGGGGAAATTGTGGTCGGAGCTTTGGACCGGGAAGATTGTTGGAGGCGAACGACAACCTGAGCCCACTGAGGATAGCGATTTGTCAGCCCGCGGAACTTGTCCGTAGTCGAAGGGTAGTAAGCCACCTTCCCGTAGAGTGCAAAGCTGCGGTCTAGGTGTTCAACCACCTTGGCAACTTCAACGTCGGCCTGGTCGGCCAGTATGCGGAGGGATTTGTCGCGAATGCTGGCGTCCGCAGAACCAAGTAATGGGAACAGTGCGTTCGGTGGGACCGGAACCTTGAGTCTTTCCAAGGCGGACAACGCTTCCAAAGCAGTCTCCGGATTGGGCGCGCCAAGCAGCGCATGCAATCGGGGCGCTGTGTTCGTCAGTTCGAACGCACTCGCCAGGAAAATGGCAGATTTGAGTGCGAAAGGGTTGGTGGCGGTCAGTCGGGCGGTGACGGCATCCAGAAAGTGGGCCTTTTGCGGAGAATGTCTGATCCATTCTTGAGTTTCCCGGTTCCAAGGATCCCGGAGGAGGTCGAAGACGCGGAATTCCAAATCCGACTGTGACAGGAGGGCGTTGGTATAGTTGAAATCCGCCGGGGCCGGTAACGGAGCAATTCGCTTCAACTCTTCCAGCAAGGCCAAGCCATTGGTGCTCAGCGCATCGAATTCAAGGTAGGCTTCCCAGAACACTGCGGGCACAGCGAGATTGGAACATTTCCAGCACGTGGTAAGTTCTGCTCGTTTCCAAGGTCCGAGATAGAAGCGCACGACAAATCCCGGCTCATGGCAAAGCGCGCCCTCTCCACCAAATGACAGGCTGCGCCAATGTGCGGCGAGCCGTAACGCCTCCCGCCCACGCACGGTTCGCTTATTGTGAACGAAGTATTCCTCATCGCTCCAAGGCCAGCGCCGGTGGCCAGGCGTATCAGGGAAGTGCGAAAGGAGTTCCTTGGTGACCCGTGGACCCAACGATGTGACCTCAATTGATGTGACCCACCCAAGCCCCGATCCGTAGCGGCCCCTGAGATAGTCATCGTGATTGGTGAGCAGCTGGCTCATTTCCCACACAACGGAAACAACCCAAGCAGCGAATAGCAGGGTGAAGGCGCGGCGAACATGTCTCCACCGGCTTGGCGGACGGGATTTTCCGCGGTTGTCGGTTGGCGCGGCTGTAATTGGCCGAGTTTCGTTCAACGGCATGTTGGACCGACCTGCGGGAAGATTGTCACTCCCACTCGCACAGCCCCTCCACATACGCCGCCGAGCCGTCGCGGAGCCAGCCGTCGAGCTGGGCCTGGTCCTTGAGCTGTTGGCCGCGCAGGCGGGGGACGACCACGAACTTCGTGTTGATCTCGGGGATCGCCGTCAGGTCGCTCCAAAGCTTCTCGAACTGGGCGACGGGGAAGACGTCTTCCTGGCCGTGGCCCCAGCGTTTCTTCACGTCCTTCACGGTCACGTAGGTCGGCAGCTTGGCGGCCAGCGCGCGGATGGCGGCGGTGAGCTTCTCCTGGGCGGCGGCAGCCGCCGTAGAGGCCCCGGCGCCCTCGCCGGGGTTTAGTCCAACAGGCGCCCCCGCCTGTTGAACTGTAGAGTCCGCAGGCGAGGCGCCTGCGGGACTGACACAGGCGGGGGCGCCTGTGCCACTAGCCACGGAGCCACTGCCGGCAGCCAGCACGTCTTCTCGCGTCAGCCCCATCGCGCTGAGGAACTGGTCGAGGTCGATCCACGTGGTCATCGAGTTGTAGTAGCTCAGCCGGAACTCGTCCTCCTCGCGCGGCATGGCGAGACCTTCCACCAAACGCGGACGACCGTTGACGCGGGCCAAGCCGCCGCCGCGATCTTCCAACCGCCGCGTGATGACCTCGAAGGTCAGGCACGCACCGCTCTGAATGTGCTGGCCGAGCAACGCCGCGTCGGGACTGGCGCCGAGGGTGTCGATGTTGTGCAGCATCAACCAACGAAGCTGCGGGCGTTCCGTGAGCAGCTTCGCAAGCACGCCGTTGCGAAGCAGGTTCGGCAGTTCGTAGAAGTGGCCGACGGGATGAAGGCACTGGCGCGGGACGTTGTCGGTGTAGTCGTGGCCTTCGCCCGTGGTCTTGGCCCAGTTCATCAACGCGGCGCGCAGGCTGTCGCGGACTTTCTGCTGCTGAACGTCGAGCACTTGCTGGGGCATTTCCTCCCACTGGAACCGCAGGTCGCGCACGGTGGGAATCATCCGCAAACCGACGCTCTTGCCCTGGGAAAGATGCAGCGGGCCTTCGTAGCCGTAGTGCTTCATCCGATCCAGGAACGCGGCGGTCGGTCCCTGGGTGAGGTAGCTGGTGGTGAAGACGTGGGGAATGGTCGCGCCGTAGGTCCGGCCGGCTTTGCGCGACTTGGCCAGGTGCGTCTCGATAAAGGTGCGGTGGCGTCCGCCAAGCTTGGCGTAGGGATGCAGTGCCTTGCAGGTGCCGGCGCCGCCGGTCCAGCGCGAACCCGCGCCGGCGGCGAGGGTAACGACGGCGAATTCGCCGTTGCGCAGGGCGGCTTCACCGAGGGCGGTAGTGGCACAGGCGCCCTCGCCTGTGTCCCGTGCGGCAGGCGCCCCCGCCTGCCGACCTCCGGTCCCGCAAACCAACCGGAAGTCCGAGTCCTTCAACCGCGCCTTCACCGGATTCTCCGCTATGTAGCGACCAAAGCGTTCCAACTGCTGCCCGTCACGAACGATGTGGTCGAAGGATTCGTCCTGCCACACCGCGCCGTCGCTCAGGCCCAGCTTCTTGAAGGTGTGTGCGCTGACAGATTTCCAGCCTTGGGTGATCTCGCTCAGGGAATGTTCGCCGAGCGGCCGGACGAGCACATGCACGTGGTTCGGCATGATGACGTAGCTACCCAACGCGTAGCGCTGCCCATCGAAGTGGCGGAGACAGCGTTCGACTTCGTCAGCGGCAACGGTCTTGCGCAGAAGGCAGGAACCGAAACCGCGGTCGGATTCTTCCTCGAACTTGGCGGTGAAGAGCGCGGTGGCTTCTTCCAGGGCCGCTTCGGAAACTGGCTGGGGAAGGCGCTTCAAATACTCAGCCTTCTCCAAGCGCCAGCGTTCCAACGTCTCCTTGGGCAGAGCGTCGGCCAGGCGGAAGGTGACGAAGTAGGTGCAACCGTCCTGTCGCCAGTGAGGGAGGTTGCGTTTGGTGATGGAAGCGAGGCGGTCTTTGTCGAAGGGCGTGAACAACGAGACTTCGGGTGAACAGGCGGGGGCGCCTGTTCTACTGGCCACAGGCGAGGGCGCCTGTGCCACTGCGCAGTCCAGCCGTGCCACATCCTCATCCTTCACATCCTCGATGCGCGTGTCGGCGCGGAGGCGATTTTGGGCGAGGCCGATTCGGCCTTCCTTCAGGTCGGAGCGGATCTGCTCGTGCTGGGCGCGGTCGAAGCCGTTTTGCTCCAGCAGTTCGTGGAGCGACGGGCCGTCGGACTTGCCGGACTTACCGCGCGGCATGAGGGCGTCGAAGAGCGTCTGGACCATGCCGCGCAGCTCGGGCTTGGTGCGGCAAGCGGCGCCGAACTTGTCGAGTTCCGTGCGACGGCTCGCGGGCAATTCGGAGCGGTCGGTGCGGAGGAGCTTGGGCAGAACGAGCGCGTAGTAGCCGCTCGGCATGAGCGCGTCGTCACCGGTCAGCAGCGTGGCGAAGGTGCCGTTTTCGTTGATGGCGTAGTCAAAGACGACGGGGTCCATCGCGAAGGGCAGCGAGGCGCTGAGCTCGCGCTTGGTCTCGAGCATGATCTGCTGAAGACGCGCCTGGGCTTCCAGCTTGCGGTGCGGCGCGAAGATGAACCCCATGCCGCCACCGGACATGCCACCCAGCATCCAGAAGCCCCAGAAGTCGCCGCCGAATTCCGCCTCGCACTTGGCGATGAGCTGTTCAGTGAAGTAGTTCGACGCCCAAGGAATGATCGCCTGGAGCGGCTGGCGGAAGTTGCGGGTCGTGGCCGCACCAAGGGCCTTGATATCGCCGCGCTTCAGGGCGGAGATCACTTCGTCCAGCACGCTGAGCGCATCCTGGCGTCCGGCCCATTCGGCGCTGGAACGGAGCAGGTATTTCTCCGTCACCATTTCGAGGATGGGGCCGACGTTCTGGGCCATGCCGCCGTGGACGACGACGAGGGAATCCATCAGCGCCTTCCGCGCGGACTCGGGGATTTCGTCGCGGCTGAAGACGTGATGCACGGGCATGAGCCGGCCGCGCGAAATGACGAACTCGGGATCGCCGTCGCCGGAAGGCATGCCGGTGATGAGCTTGATGCCGGGCCAGACGCCGCCGGAGTCTTGCCAGCCGCCACCGGAACCGCCGAGCCATTCGCCGAGCAACGCGCGGGCGAGGACAAGGCGGCGTTCCGATTCTTCGAGCGGACCGGTGAGCGACGCCGCTTGGCCGGTGGCGCGCATGCACACGCTGATGAGCGAGCCGAGGAGGTTGGTGCTGACGGCGAGGCGCGAGCCCTTGGGGATGTCGTTGACGTTGGAGACGATTTCCAAGCCGCGTCCGGGTCCAACGATGCGGGCGAGCAAATCGCCCAATGATTGGCCGGAGCCTTCAATGCCCGGGGGCACAATGCCGGAGGCGATGACAGCGGCCTTGAGCAGACCGAGGTAATCCTTTGCGAAGTCGAAGACATCGCCGAGCGAGCGGATGTCGGCCGTCGCGCCGAGATCGACCGAAGTCAGACGCAGCACCGGTTCATCGATGATGCGGAGCGAGGCGTTGACCGGGGGACGCGGGGCGGCGTCGCGGCCGTGGACGCCGAGATCGACGGAGATGTTGATGACCTTCGCGCCCTCGGGAAAATCCATGCCGAGGAAGAAAATGTCGGACCACGCCGAGTGCGTGAGGTCCATGCGCACGGGCGTCCGCTCGCGCAAAATCGGAAAGGTGCCGTCAGCGCAGCGCTGGAGCAGCTCGGGCCGGATGCGAAGCGGCTGGTCGGCCGGATGGCCCATGCGGAACATCCATTGGTTGCCCCGCACGGTGCGGACGCTGCGGCGGACTTGGTCGGCGAGCGTCTGGAAGGCGAGCCGGTGATACGAGGCGGCCAGCGCGGAGCAGAGTCCATCGCTCGGACCGTGGGCCTGCTGATCGGCGAGGAAGGTGTCGATGGCTTCCTCGAAGCGGCGGTGAAGGAGCTGCTCGAAGCCGTGGAAGGGGATCAGCGCTGTAGCCGCCGAGGTGACGAGGCGGACCTCTTCATCGCCTTCCGTCCGCCTCCTTACGTCGTCGGCTACCAGCTTCGCGGGCAGATGGAATCGGTGGATCGCGGCGAGGAAGAACAGCGCACGGACGCGTTCATAGAGGTTCTCGGCCTGACGACGGAAGGCGTCCAGTTCGGCGCAAGCGGCGAGCAGTTGCTCGACGCTGGCGGCTTGGGCGAAGGCGTCGAGGGACTGGTTGCGCACCGCCGGGTCCGCGGACGTGATGAGGCCGAGGAGGTTCGCCATACGATAGCGCCGCGATGACGCCGCATTGGGCGCGGTCCCGTCAACGCGCGGGCGGTGGAATTCGTTTTGTGGTTGCGGCACAACTCCGCACGAGCGGCCCGACCGAGGGCGTCGTGAGACGCATCTTTTCATCGTGGCTGAGGGGGGACAGGGGTAGGCCTCACGCCCGGTCTCGTGGAGGCGGGATATTCCATGGTCGAGGTCAGGGCTCCGGACCACCCGCACCATCTTGGCCCCGAATCCGTGGCGGTTTTAGCCAACTTTAGTTACTCTAGCCTTGACCCATGGCTGCGGCATCTGAAGAGTCCGCCCACGACAACGTAGGAGAAGTCACAGGGAGTTAATCATGAATTCACAAACAAACCGGCGGCTGGGGATCGCATTGGCCGCAGTTGGAATTTTGGCGGTCCGTCCCGCCATGGCGGTTGTTCCGACCGATTGGGATGGGGCGACCATCGGGTTTCAGTATCTGTTCCCGAATACCGGAACGATCGACGAGGATGATGGGAGTTTCTCTGTTGTGCCAGGTCCCGAAGGCTCATATTCGGGTGTTTTCGTCTATGACGTTTCAGCCAACCAGATCGTATTGAACGCCTTCGGATTCGAGGGTTCCTTTACTACATCCACCTTCAATGGCCCCCGTTTCTACGATTTTGGGCTCGATGATCTCGATTTGACGGGCGTCAGTGTTAATCCCGCCTCGAACATGTTCGGCTTGAGCAACGCCAACCTGACGTGGGACGGTGACAACATCTTCCTCAATTGGCAGGGGCTTTCTTTCAACTCTGAGACTCAGGTCATTCTGGATCTGCAATTCAACGGCGAACAGAGCGTTCCCGAAGCCTCCACTTGGGCGGCAGGTGGTGCGCTGGCAGCAGTCGTGGGCGGAATGTGGTTCCGTCGCCGTCGCGCCTAGTTCCCAGTTTCAACGGCAAAGTTTTCTTATGGCCCCGAGCAATCGGGGCTTTTTTATGCCCGGATTCCGTCACTGAACTGGTTCGCTGGTTCGCAGCCGCCCGCCGGCCGCGCACCGCCCCTCGCTCGCGACGACGCTGAGGACCGTCGGTCACGCCACCGCAGTTCTTTTGGGGCTTCCGCGCAAACCGCGTGCGTCGGTCACATGGCTGCGTCAACCTTCCGTCATGAACCTCGCCCGCCGTCGCTTTCTCCAAACCACCGTCGCCGCCGGGCCGCTGTTCTCCTGGAACCCGCTGCTGTTCGCCGAGGGCGTGGCAGAAGCGGCAGCAGACGTCGTGATCGTGGGCGGTGGGTTCGGCGGCTGTGCGGCGGCGTTGGCGGCCTGCCGGGCCGGCCTGCGGGTCATCCTGACCGAGGAGACCGACTGGATCGGCGGGCAAGTCAGCGCCCAGGCGGTGCCACCCGACGAACATCCGTGGATCGAGAGCTTCGGCTGCACGCGCACGTATCGCGAGTTCCGCGACCGCGTCCGGGACTACTACCGCGAACACTACCCGCTCACGCCGGATGCCCGCGCTAATCGCCGGCTTAACCCCGGTAACGGCTCCGTGTCGCGGCTCTGCCATGAACCTCGCGTCGCCCTCGCCGTCCTGGAGCAGATGCTTGCGCCCCACCTCAGCGGCCGCCAGTTACGGGTGCTGCTGAAACACGTTCCGGTGGCCGCCGACTTGGATGGCGACCGCGTCCGTTCGGTGACCGTGAAGCCGCTGGAACACGATCGAACCGTCACGCTCACCGCCCCCTACTTCATCGACGCCACCGAGCTCGGCGACCTCCTACCGCTGACCAAGGCCGAATTCGTCATCGGTGCCGAGGCCCAGAAGGACACCGGCGAACCGCACGCTCCGGCCGAGGCCCAGCCGTTGAACCAACAGGCCTTCACCTGGTGCTTTGCCGTGGATCATCTTCCCGGCGAGGACCATGTGATCGAGCGGCCGGCGGAGTATGCGTTTTGGCGTGATTACGTTCCGGCGATGCAGCCGGCGTGGCCCGGCAAGCTGCTGAGCTGGGAGATGAGCGACCCTATCTCGCTCAACACGCGGAAGGTTTCCTTCGACCCTACCGGTCCTGGCAGTGGCGGGCTGAACCTCTTCCTCTACCGACGCGTCGCGGACCCGGCGAACTTCACCGCCGGCACCTACCGCAGCGGCATCTCGCTCATCAACTGGCCGCAAAACGATTATTGGCTCGGCCCGATCCTCGGCGTGAGTGCCGACGAGGCCGCCCGGCACTTGGCCCGCGGCAAGCAGGTCAGCCTGTCGCTCCTCTACTGGATGCAGACCGAGGCGCCCCGGCCCGACGGCGGCACCGGATGGAAAGGCCTGCGGCTGCGGGACGACATTGTCGGCACCCACGACGGGCTTGCGAAGTCGGTCTATGTCCGTGAATCGCGGCGCATCCTCGCAGAGTTCACGGTCACCGAGAATCACGTCGGCACCGACGCGCGCCAGAAGGAAACCGGCCGGCCCCGCGAGGAGGTCACCGCCGCGCCCTTCGGGGATTCCGTCGGGGTCGGCGCCTACCGCATCGACCTGCACCCCAGCACGGGGGCCAACAACTACATCGACATCAGCTCGCTGCCCTTCCAGATCCCGCTGGGCGCATTGATTCCGCGGCGCGTCGAGAACCTGCTCGCGGCGAACAAGAACCTCGGCACCACGCACCTTTCCAACGGCTGCTACCGGCTGCACCCGGTCGAGTGGAACATCGGCGAGGCCGCCGGGCAGTTGGTCGCCCAATGCCTTCTGACCAAGGAGCCGCCCCGGCAGATCCGGAAGGACCCGAAGCGTCTGGCGACGTTCCAGCAGACGCTGCACAACCGAGGTTTCGAGCTGGAATGGCCGAAGCTGCGGCCGCTCTGACCGCCGGTCAGAATTTCTCCGGAACGCCTTCTTCCAGCACACGGAGGTGCCGGTGGAGCCCCTCGGAATCCACGAGCTGCCGGAGCCAGCGTTCGGGCTCGTCCATTTCCTCGAAGCTCAGCTTGAACGTCCCGTAGTGCATCGGCACCAGCCACTCGGCCCGCAGGTCGCGGAACGCCTTCACCGCCTCGTCGGGCCCCATGTGGACGTTGCGGAATGAGTCCGGGAAATAAGCGCCGATGGGCAGCAGCGCGATTTCCGGCCGGAGCCGTTCGCCGATCTCCGCAAAGCCCTCGAAGTAGGCCGAGTCGCCCGCGTGGTAGATACGCCGACCTTGGTGCTCGATCAGGAATCCGCCCCAGCCCCGGTGGGCGTCGCGCAACGTGCGCGCGCCCCAATGCTTGGCCGGCACGAGCGTCACCCGCCAGTCGCCGGCGCCGAAGCTTTCCCACCACCGGAGCTCGACCACGCGCTCGAAGCCCAGTCGTTTGGCCAGCGAACCGCAGCCCCATGGGAGCACCGCGATCTTCGGCGACGGCGGCAGCTTGCGGAGCGACGGCTTGTGGAAGTGGTCGAAGTGCGCGTGGGTCAGCAGGACCACGTCGATCGGCGGCAAGTCCTGCGGCCGGATGCCGGGCCGCTTGAGGCGTTTGAGCAGGAAGAGCCAGTTCGCGAAATTGGGGTCCACGATCAGGTTCAGGTCCGGGAACTGGACGAGGAACGACGCGTGGCCAATCCAAGTCAGGGCCAGTTCGCCCGTATTGAGCCGGGGAAACGCCGGCAGCTTGGTCGAGCCGCTGCGCCGGGTGACGAAGGCCTTCCAGACCATCTCGCGGAAGAAGGTCCGCGGATTGAAGTGATTCGACGGCGTGAGCTCCTTGAAGGAACGCGGCAGTCCCCGACGCCGTTGGCGCACGTCGACCGGCTCCGGGCGATTGGCCTCAGCGCTCATGCCGCGGGCAACATGGCGGATGCCCGGCCGCGGGGAAAGGCGACTTTCCGGCTACCGGCGCGGCGCGGAAACGAAAACGCCCTGGCTCAGGTTTGTGAACGAGCCCGACCCAGTCACTTGCAGCCGGGCGGCCCGGACCTGGTAAAGTGCCGGCAGGCGATCCGGCGAATCGGTCCACCGGTTGGCGGCGGATGCCGGGCCCAGCGGTTCCCCGAAGCCGTCCAATCCGTCGGTGCTGCGATAGACGAAGTAGGCGCATTCCGCGTCCGGTGAAGCGTCCCACTCCAACGTAACCTCCTTGCCTGAACGCGTCGCCCGGAAGTTGGCCGGCGGCGTCACGCGGTGAAGGCGGAGCGTGGGATCGCCGAGGATGGTCTGGAAACGCAGGATGGCAACCTGGCCTTCCCAGCCGTGGGTCATTAGCGCGGCCAACGGGGCGCCCCCGCCGAGCGGCGAGTAGTCCCACAGCATGCCGGGCAACGTGGCGAGGCCGTAATTTGGCCAGCCCAGCGACGCCTTGAGCCAATTGTCCGGCTCCACGAGGCGGCCGGCCGAATCCAGCGGCGCCCAGTTGCAGGCATACGAAAACCAGACCTGCCGGAACGTGACCGGGACTTCCAGGTCGGGCCGCGCAAAGTTCGCCGAGGTGAAGGGCGCGGTCGTGCGCCCGTCCGCCACGCCTTGGCCGCCCTTGCCCGCCGCATAGTCAAAGTGGACCCCGAGATCGGCCGGAACCGGGTCCAGCAGGTTCCAGCCGTTGAAGACCTTCGCGGCGCCCACGCCGAAGGCCGCGCCGGACAGGCTTTGTGCGGAGTGCGCCCCGGTGACGTCGGCCGGGTTGGCCAGGTGGGCGGACACCCGGCCGAAAGTCGGCACCTCATTCGCCCGGTAACGGAAATCCTTGGCCAGATACCGCGCGATCAGTTCGGCCTCGGTCAGCTTGCCGAAGACGGTCAGGCCGGCGAAGTCCACCCGGCCGACCCCAAAACTCGGCGGCCGGCCCACGGAAGTCTCCAGCCGGCCGAAGGCGGCGACGAAGAAATTCTGGTCCCATCGGCCATCGTCCGGACGATTGGGCACCCCGCCGTTGGTCGCCGGAAAATCGCCGGTGTCGGTGAAGCCGTTGGCGTCGGGATAACCAAGGTAGCCGTCACACGGCCACGGGCCGGAAGTCGGACCGATGTGGCCGTCGGAAGCGTCGGTGCCGGCGTAGGGCGTGACCACGTGGCCGAGCAGAAACACCACGTTGGTGGTGCCCGGCCGGGCGGCGTCCGCGAGGTCCGCCTTCAGCTCCTTCAGGTGGCGGACATTGGCTTTCCAATTCCGGTCGTCATGCCGCGGGGCGGACAGCTGGGAAACAGTCCAGCCATCTCCGACGAGGTTGGTCCGGAGTTGGGCAAGGTCGGTCCGCAAGGCGGATTCCAGCGTCGAATCAACCGCCAGGATCACATGCCCGCGTCGGTGTTGGGGCGGCATCGCGATCCCCGCGAAGAAATGCCGGCACAGCGGCAACGAGCCGGTTCCAACGGCCCCGGAGTAGTCGAACTGGAGCTTATATTCGTAGACCTCACCGGGCTTGGCGGTCTCGTCCGTCCACGACTCCGTCACGGCCTGCCGGAGCCTGGGTTCGCCCCAAGAATCGGCCCCGGGATTCTTCCGCCAGACCGTCACCGGCCAGGGCCGGGCCGCGGCCGAAACGTAGTTCAAGTCCGCACCGCCGAGCGCACGGACAAGTTCCAGCCGCGGCTCACTCCCAGGCGGGTCGACGATGCGGAAGGTGACCTGCTGGCGGTCGAACAGTTCCACCTGGCCCAGCGGGTAGTTGAAGGTCTCCAACCCGTCGATCGCACCCTCCAGTCGGCCATATTTGCCGGTGGAATCGGACCCGAGCGCGAAGCCGTCCTCTTCCAAGGTCTTGGCCGGCGGCAGGTGATTGGGCAGCATCCCTTCGCCGGCGTAGGCGCGGACTTCGCCGACCGGAGCGGAATGAGCCCGGCCATCGTGCCAAAGCATCGTCTGCTCCGGCGAATAGCTTAGGGTCAGGCCATGCCAGCGGCGATCGGTCCAGTCCCGTCGCTCCAAGGGGAGCCAATACCGCATGCTGGGATGGGCGCCGACGTTTTGCGACAGCTGCAACCGGAGCATGTCGGGCGGATCGTTGTCCTGCCGGCGGAAGAGCCAGCCCCACCAACCGGTGTCGGCGTTCCCG
>JBEISV010000486.1:0-3611 GCA_040375265.1 Verrucomicrobiales bacterium | reverse complement strand
CCCGGCGCCAGTTCACGGTCCAGCTCCGCCTGAAGCGGGCGCGACAACGGAACTTCACGGGCAATCATGGCGTTGGTGGGCGGAAGGCTTAGAGCCGCTTTGCCAATTCCGCCTGGCTGGCGGCGAGGACTTCGCGGTGCAGCGAATTGCCGTGCGAATCCATGGTCACTACGGCGGGGAAGTTCACGACCTCCAGCTCCCAGATCGCCTCGGGTGAGCCGAATTCTTCCAGCAGGTAAACGCCCTTCACCCGCGTCACGCACTCGGCCAGCACCTGCGCCGCGCCGCCGATGGCATGGAGGTAAACGCAGCCGTGCTCCTTGCAACCGGCGAGCGTCTTCTCGCCCATGCCGCCCTTGCCGATCACGCCGCGCAGGCCGAAGTCGCCGATGACCTGGGCCTGATACGGCTCCTCCCGGATGGACGTCGTGGGGCCAGCCGCGGTGCATTTCCATGTGCCGTCCTCCTGCTTCAGCATCACCGGCCCGCAGTGGTAAAGGATGCCGCCATTGAGCTTCACCTCAGGCGGGAGCTGGCCGCCTTCGTGCAGGTATTTGTGCACGGCATCGCGCCCGGTGTAGAGCGTGCCGCTGATCTGGACCTCGTCGCCGACCTTCAGCGCGCGGATGGTGGCTTCGGAAATGGGAGTGGTGAGGGTGGTCATGCTGGAAAAGCTTGGTGAAAACAAACGCTTCAGTTCTGCAGTCCGGACTTTGAGGCGGGATTAGAGTTTGGTCGATGAAGGTGAACAGGGTGCCACACGAGTTCGACGTTGGACTTCTCCAAAATCCGGATTGCACTGCGGTTGCATATCAGAATTGCGGACCTTCGGCCCGTGGGGCGATAGATGACCATAACTGCCGGATCGGGTGCAACGTAACCGAACCGGCCGTAGCCGAATGCATGGGCAATGTAGTCTTGAGGACACTGAGCCACCTGTTTTCTCAGCGCCCAAGGGGACAACCAGGTTCCGGCTTGGAGCCACCAGGCAAACCGCAACCAACCGTTGACCACTCCCAATCCGACCAACATCAACACTGGCAACCCCGCCGCACCGATCAGACTTGCCCCTAGTGTTGGCGCAATGTTTTTCAAAGCCGGGCCAAGACACCCGCCTATGCAGCCTACGATTGTCGCCAAGGCAAATCCCCCCACCTTGATCCGGTATAGGTCCGGAAAGGATAACGACGCATTGCTGTAGGCAAATTCGGGCATCAATACCCTTTCCTGACTCGGACGTGTCCGTCGGGAAACCCATCGCATCCAGAGCGGCTTTTTCGCGGAGCAGGCCGCCGATGGGAATTCTCATTCACCCTTACCTCGCCTCCAGCAAAACAGCTTCAGAATCTCCAGCGAGCAATGCGGGAACATTCAGGTTCAACCCGGGAAACGCACTGCTCCGAATCAGCCCGGCAGGATCAGGGGTTCGCTTCACATACTCGTCCCCTTCGAGGCGAAACCAGTCGAGCTGGCTGTCCAGCACGCGCCAGACGAGGTATTCCTTGACCCCGTTTCGCTCGTAGGCCCGGCGTTTGTCGTGCAGGTCCACCGAGGCGGAACTGGCGGCGATCTCGACGATCAGCTCGGGCGCCCCGCGTAGGTAACCCTTCTCACCTGGACGGCATTCGCCGCCGTGTTCCGGCAGCAACCGCAGCAACGCGTCGGGCTGGACGGTGTTTTCCGGGTCCAGTTGCACGGTCACATTGGCGGCGACCCGGACCTGTTTGTTCTTGGCGGCATACGCCAACAGCCATCCTTGGATGAGACTGTCAGCCTCCGCATGTTTCACGCTGACTGGTGAACCCATATAGACAATCCCTTCGATCAGCTCGGCCTTCTTGACGTCCGGCATCCGCTCGAACCGGCGCAGGAACTCGCGCGCATGCAGCACATCGCCGTTCTCGAGGAACGGGACGGTTTCCCAGACGGCGGGAGCTTCGAGCGTGGTCATGTGGGCATTAGAGGCGGGTGAAGTCCGGACGACAAGGGCCGTTCAGTAAAGCCACCCGGTGATCTGGGAATCGGCGCCCAGCGTCGCGCCCTGCCGGCGGTAGGCCCAGCACATGTAGCTCACGCTCACGAAGAACGAGGCAGGCACGCGGTTGGCCGCGCAGATCTTCACGCCCAGGAGCGTGGTCTTGCCGCCGAAACCCATCGGGCCGATGCCGAGTTCGTTGGCGGTCTTGAGGATGTCCTGTTCCAGCGCGTCGAGGGTCGCGTCCGGATTGCGGTCGTCGAGTTTCCGGAGGAACTGCTGCTTGCTGAATTCATAGCCGGTCGCCCGGTCGCCGCCGATGCACACGCCGAGGATGCCCGGGCCGCAGCCCTTGCCCTGGGCCTGGAGCACGGCGTCGAGGATGACCTTCCGGCAGCCGTCGAGGTCGCGGTTGGCGTGCAGCTTCTCGGCAGGGAGGGAATACTGCGCGCCGACGTTTTCGCAGCCGCCGCCCTTGAGGATCAGGCGGACGATGGTCTCCGCGGAACGGTGCTGGTGGAAGTGCACCACAGGCGCGCCCGGGCCGGTGTTCGTGCCGTCGTTCTTGCCGGTGACGGAGTCCACGGAGTTCTGCCGCAGGTAACCATTCTTGGTCGCGAGCTTCACGGATTCGCGCGCGATTTCCTCAAAGGTGATCTGGTCGAGCCCCAGCGGGCATTCCACGTAGAAGATGACGCTGCCGGTGTCCTGGCAGATGGGCTGCGACTTCCGCTTCGCCAGCTCGATGTTGCGCTCGATGATCTTGAGCGCGCTCTCGGCGATGGTGCCTTTCTTCTCCGCCTCCAATGACCGGACGAGGGCGGCGTTTACGTCGTCGGGCAATTCGGCGGACGTGCGGCGGATCAGTTCAATGAGGGAATCGAGCAGCGCGGACATAACGTGCCGCAAACGTGCGACCGACGGGCGCGCGCGTCAACGCGGCGGCGGCGCACTTCCAGAGACCGGCAAGTGCGTCGCCCAACGCGGCTCCTTACTTCGGCATCACCGCGGCCAGGTCGGCGACGAAGGCTCGGACGTCTTCCTCGGTGGTGTCCCACGAGCACATGAGGCGGCAGCCGCCTTCGCCGATGAAGTTGTAGAACAGCCAGCCGCGGTCGTAGAGCGCCTTGATGGCCGGCTTGGGCAGGTCCACAAACACGGAGTTCACCTGGTGCGGGAACAGCATCCGCACACCCGGGATCGCCGTGAGCAATTCGTGCATGAGCTTGGCCATCGCGTTGGCCTGCGCTGCGTAGCGCAGCCAGACACCGTCCTTCAGCATGCCGAGCCAGGGCGCGGAGATGAACCGCATCTTGGAGCAAAGCTGACCGCCCTGCTTGGCCCGGTAGTCGAATTCGCGGGCGAGGTCACGGTTGAAGAACACGACCGCCTCGCCGACGTGCAGACCGTTCTTGGTGCCCCCGAAGCAGAGGACATCCACGCCGGCCTGCCAGGTGATTTCCCGGGGAGCGCAACCGAGCGCCGCGACGGCGTTGGCAAACCGGGCGCCGTCCATGTGGAAGCGCAGCCCATGCTTCTTGGCCATCGCGCCGATCGCGCGGAGTTCGGCCGGGGTGTAGAGCGTGCCGACTTCCGTCGCCTGGGTGACGGTGACGACCTGGGGCTTGGGGTAATG
>JBEISV010000614.1:0-2485 GCA_040375265.1 Verrucomicrobiales bacterium | reverse complement strand
GGACAAGTTCGCGCACGAACTGGTCGTAAGGCTTGTTGGCCGTGAGTTGGTCGCGAATCCACTGGCCGAACACCCACACGCGTTACTTGCCGAGGTTCTCCGAGTTGCACTGGAGCAGGTCGGCAATCTTGTTGGCCCAGAATTCCGCGTAGGCTGGCGAACCGATCAGTTCGTCCACCAACGCCTCGCGCTTCTTCCGTGATTCCGTCGTGTCGGCGAGGAAGGCGCGGACCTTCTCCGACGTCGGCGGCTGGCCGGTGATGTCGAGGTAAACCCGGCGCACGAACTCGGCGTCGTTGCACAGTTCGCTCGGGTTGATCTTCATCCGCTGGAGCTTCGCGTTGACGTGCCGGTCCACGAAGTTGAACTCGGGCATCGCCGCAAACTGGAAGCCCGATCGGTCGCCCATCACCGCCACTTCGCGCGCGTCGTAGAGACCCTCGTAACGGACCAACACGGCCATCTCGCCGCGGCGCAGCGCGGTGAGCGTGCTGTCCTTCACCAGCGCGACCTCCTCGTTGTTGCTGCTCAGCACGGCCTCGCGGGTCACGTCGCGGGTCGAACCGTCCGCGTAGGTCGCCAGGACGAGGAACTGCTGGAGCCGGCCGGGCAGGTCGATCTCCACCTTCTCGGGCAGGATCGTGATCCTGGCCGGGCGGTTCTGGGCCACGTCCTCGAACTTCGCGCCCTCGGCGATCCACTGCTTGAGCGTCTGATGATAGCGCGAACCGGGCTTGATCGCCTGGCGTCCCTCGTGCGGCACATCCCCGAGCGGCTTCTGGAGCATCAACGACTCGTCCACGTTCACGCGGTTGAAGCGGCGGCCGCTCAGGTCGTTGATCAGAGCCTGGTAATCGTATTCCGGATCGTAGCCCCGCAGGGCGAGCTTGAAGCCGTTCTTCCCTTTGGCCGCTCCGTGGCATGGGCCGGCGTTGCAGCCGGTCCGGCTCAGGATTGGCTCAATGTCGCGGACGAAGCCCACCGGCTTCAGGTCGGTGCCGGCGACTTTCACGGGCAGCTTCACCGATTTGCCGGCGGCGGAAACGGTGACCGTCGCCTCGCCGGATTGTTTGCCGAGGACGTATCCGTCGGCATCCACCTCAATGGCGGCGGATTCCGGCTTGAACTGGGCCTCGCTGGTCAGGTCCACCACCCCGTCGTCCGCGCGTTCGCCCAGCACGAGCACCTTCCGCGCGTCCCGGGCGTCGGTGAGCGTCAGCGTCGCGGGTTCGAGGCGTAGCGACTTGAACGCGGGCAACGGCGGCTTGGGCGGGATTGGTTTGTCGTTGCTGGCGGCGGCCCAAAGCGAACCCACGAGGGCGGGCGTCAGCGTCACGAGCGTGACCAGGCGGGGATACGGGATGCGCATGGGGGAACGAATTGCGAGAAACCGTAGGTAGGGGTTCCGCGGGCGACAAGTCGCATTCTGTCTGGGAACAGTTCCTTCCCGCACTCGGCGACTGCTTTATCCCAGAACCCCGGGGATCACCCGCGCTCCGCCGGCGATCCCGGTGAGGCGTTCCTGCCGGGCATTGACCTCGAAGAAGAGTTCCTCGTGCCGCAGACCGAGCGCCGTGAGGATGGTGGCGTGCAGGTCCTTCATCTGGAACGGCTGTTCGGTCGCCAGCAGGCCAATTTCGTCCGTCGCGCCGATGCGCATCCCGGGCCGCACTCCGCCGCCGGCCATCCAGATCGTGAAGCCGGCGGCGTTATGCTGGCGGCCGAGGTCGCCCTGCATCATGGGCGTGCGGCCGAATTCGCTGGCCCAGATCACCAACGTCTCGTCGAGCAGGCCGCGTTGCTTGAGGTCGGCCAGGAGCGCGGCGGCGGGCTGGTCGGTCCAGCGGGCGCGGGGCACATGGTTGTCGGTCAGCTTCGCGTGGGCGTCCCAGCCGTCCTTGTCGGGCATGTCATACACCTGCACGAAGCGCACGCCGCGTTCCACGAGCCGGCGGGCCAGCAGGCATTTCCGGCCAAAGGCCTGCGTGCGTTTGTCGGCGTGTTCGAGGCCGTAGCTGCGGCGCAGGGCAGGGGACTCGTGCGCCACGTCGCCGACTTCCAGGGCCGCGGATTGCATCCGGTAGGCGAGTTCGTAGCTGGCGATGCGCGCGTCGAGTTCGGTGAAGCCCGGCCGGGCGTCGCGGTGGCGCAGGTTCGGTTCGCGGATGAGGTCGAGCGAGTCGCGCTGGCCGGCGGCAAATTCGGCGGGCGGGAGCAGGTCGAGCACCGGCGTCCCGGCGTCGCGCAGGCGGGTGGGCTGGAACGCTGCGGGCAGGAAGCCGTTCGAGTAATTCGCCGCGCCGCCGAGTGGGCCGGCCTCGAAGAGCATCACGTAGCCCGGCAGGTCGCGATTGACCGAACCGAGCCCGTAGGTGATCCACGAGCCGAGGCTGGCCTTGCCGGGGCGGATGTCGCCGGTGTGGAGCTGGTAGCTGGCCGGCGCGTGGTTGTTCGAGTCGGCTTGAAGAGAATGGATGAAGCACAG
>JBEISV010000105.1:0-11753 GCA_040375265.1 Verrucomicrobiales bacterium | reverse complement strand
GCCTGCCCGCGTTCGAGCCGAAGGTAAATCCGGAAGCCGCGGCGATCGTCGCCTCCTTCATCGCCCGGAGCCGCGAGAAGGACCGGCTCCTCGCCAGTTACCAGTGTCCGCCAGACGCCCGCATCCAGTCCTTCCTCTACGACTATCTCCACGACAGCGGCGGGGCGCCGAAGCTGCCCTCGCGGACGCTGATCCTCGACCGTCCGGGCATGGCGCGGGTGGCTTCGCTGCCACCGGACCGGGACGAATTCCGCAGCGACATCATCCACAGCTACCGGGTCGCCAACGGCGTGCTGCACAATCCCAAGTCCGACCGACGAACCACGGCCGGCATCTTCCACATCGCCGAGGGGGGCCTGCCGATTCCGGATGACAAGAAGGCGGTGCCCAAGGCCGTGTTCGGCGCCCTGCTGCGCCGCGCGTTCAATCCGCCGGCGGGGCTGATGCGGCTGCCCTTCACCGCCTCGCAGGAGCAGCAGGCGGAATGCTGGGTGTCGCTTTACCTCCGGCCGTTGGTGTGTCCGGAAGTGCCGGGCTACATCGCCGCGCACCGAATGGAGACGCGGTTCTTCGCGCCGGGCAACCTGGTGAGCAACCTGGACTTCGTGGAGACGATCTTCGGCAACGCCGGCGATCCCTACTTGCCGGAGAACGATGCCGGCCTCGATGTGGAACATTGGTCCGGCCATTCCGGCTGCATCATCCTCGCGCCCCACCTCGTCGGCACGGTGACGAAGCAGGAGTTGGGGCTCCCCCGATGGGACGACGCCACCGACCGCCAGCGGCGCGACGGCATGTGCTGGCGTGATCCGGCCGAGACTTACAACGATGGCGTGGCCTTCAAGATCTGCGCGCGCGACGCCACCGGCGTGATCGTGACGATCATCGGCGACAACTACTTCGGCTACTGCAAGAAGGAGGTCAAAACCCAGCTTTCGTTCGCCGCCAACCTCTTCGGCCTGGCCGAGGAGGAGCATGCGGGCGGGGCGCTGGTATTCCCGTGCTACGACCTGGCCGGCGAATACGACGCGTCGCAGCACCTGCATGATTTTCCGCATACCTTCGCAGAGGTTGCGGAGCGGTTTGCCGACCAGCTGGACGTGAAACCCGAGGGCTACGCGGTGGACCGGCAATTCTCCAACCTCTTCTACGTGTCCGAGCACGCGCGCTTTGACCTGGAGAAGCAGACCATCTCCTGGTCGCAGGACGGAACCCCGCGGCAAATCCGGCTGCTGCTGAACCATTATTACTTCCTGCCCAGCGGCTTCCGCATCCACCTCGAGAAGCCCGTGGGCAACCGCGCCTGGCGGCTGATCGGGACCAAGCCGGAGCCGACGCTCTGTCACAAGCCCTGCACCGTGAGTGGCGGCGGCAAGTCCGAGATTTCCAAGCCGATCACCGACGCAATCATCCATGGCCCGGTGTTCGTGGCGGACTTCAAGGCAGACTTCGACCGCGTGGCGGAGCTGCTGGACCGCGACTACTCGACGCGTTTCCGTGACGGGTCCAAGCATGGACGTGACCAGCGATCCCTGCTCGCGACCACCCGCTCGCTCGGGAGCGTGATCAAGCTGCTGACCCCCAGCTCGGAGGATTACAGCGAGGAATACAATGGGTGGCTGGCCACCGTGCCGCCGCACATCAAGGAACTGGTGTTCGTCGTGAAGCGGTTCTGGAAACCCGACTGGGGCACGAATTGGCGGGAACAGTTCTCGGTGGACATCATCAACGGTGAACCCTCGAACGAGTTGCGCCTGGGCCGGAAGAAGCTGGCCACGCAGTTCCTCCGGGTCGGCTATGACCAGGATGGTTCTTGGCGCACGTTCGGGTTGCGCAAGGACTTCCACCCCGCGACCAAGGTCCAGGCCGAGGACGATATCACCGCCAGCGTGACGGTGCCGCGCCAAGCGTTGGTCGGGCTCGACGAGGCCACGAGCCGGCAGCACTCGGTGAAGTTTGTCCGCAACTGCGAAAACCGCCTCTTCCAGCGCCCGGACGATGCGATCATCCGGGGTTACGACCACATGGCCGAACGCGAGTTCGCCGAGCCGGGCAATTTCTTCTCCAACTACGAGCCGTTGACTCGGGAGTTTGCCGCCAAGCTGGTGGAGGACGCCATCGGTTTCAGCCAGTTCACCGTCCACTCGCAGGGACTGATCGAGCAGGTGGTGGCGGACGAGACGAAGAAGTTCTTCGTCAGCACGGCGTTCCCGCGGATCGTGGACGGCAAGCCGTCCAAAAATACGCGCTACCTCCAGCTCCGTCCCGACCTCCGCGATCCGCGGCTGTGGCGGATGGCGGAGATGGGCCAGCGGCTCGCGCGCCGGTTGCCGTCCGGGGACCCCCTGCACACGCCAGTCACGAGCATCCTCGCTGGCCGGCGCAATAATCCGGCCGAGGTGGGCGTCCGTTCGCTCGCGTGCTACGGCCCCATCCACTACATGGAACTGCCGGAACTGTTCATGGAGTTCATCTCGTCCATGACCGGCAAGTCGCCATCGACGACCGGCGCCGGCAGCGAAGGGGCGCTGACCAAGGGGCCGTTCAATGCCTTGCCGCCGATCTATGACCTCAATGCCGCGCTCCTGAGCTACCTCGTGAGCGGCTATGAGACGTTCCTCACCAGCGCCGGCTGCCTGGGCCCGAAGACAAGGATAGACCATGACGTTTCGCTGCTGGTCCCCGAAATCTGGTGCCGGCTCGGCCACGAGGAGCGCGATCCGCGCTGGCTCATCGCCAACGGCATGCTGGAGCGCCTCGGCGACTTCGAGCACAACGACCAGAAGATCCTCGCCAGCCGCCTCGGCTACCGCATCACCCACAAGTTCGTCACGTCCTTCTTCGGCCGCATCTTCGACCACCCGCACGCCGTTCTCACCGAGCCGATGCTTCGGCCGGAGCTGCAGGACGCCGCCGAATTCGCCGACGCCATCAACAACATCGTCGCCACCCACCGGCGCGTGGCGGAGCATTATTTCGCCGACGGTTCCATCGAGGAAGCCTGTCCGCCGTTGCGGGCGTTGCTGCACATCATGCGCGACGGCCACCACGATGGCCGGACCTTGGATCACCCGGAACTCCGGGCGCTGTTCGACCGCGAGAAGGTCCTCGCCAGCGAATGGTATGCGGACCGGCTGAAGGCCAAACAGCGGATCGACCGGCACCGCCTCCAGCAGGCGATCCGCTACGGGGAAAAATTCGCGACCACGCCGGCCTATGCCGACGAGACCGAACGGCTCGCCATTCGGGATCGGATCAGCTCCGCACGGGTTCTCCTGGAACGCGCCAAGCGGGCCGAATACGTCCAACATCTGGTGGGCACGACCGGCGCCGAACCTTCGCTTGCAGGCTGATGCCCGCGGCTGCACGGGTCACATCCGGCCATGCCGGATGATCGACCACAGCAGCCAGAGGCCCAGCACGCCGGTGATGACGAAGCCCACGAGGCCGATCACCGGCACGCCGTGCCAGAGGGGCGGCATGCGCGAGTGGATGATCAGGGCGTTGCTGACGATCAGGGCCGCCAACACGATGGCAAAGGCCACCCGGTTGGTGACCTGGTCGAGCGAATGGCGCAACGGGTCCAGGCCGTCATGGCGCATGATGATCCGCGCCTCGCCGGCCTTGAAGCGGGCCATCAGCCCGCGCAGGTCGCCGGGCAGGGTGCGCGCGAAATCGGCGAGGTCCTGCCCGAAATTGAGCAACCCGTCCGCGAGGCGGCGCGGTTTCAGCCGAGCGAGCCTGGCCTGCTTGAGGAACGGCGTCGCCTGGGCGATCAGATCGTGTTCCGGGTTCAGTGCCTTGACCAGGCTTTCCATCTGCCCGAACGACTTGAGCATCAGGAGCAGGTCGGATGGCAGCCGGAGCCGGTGGCGGTTGCAAAGTTCAACGAGTTCCTTGATCAGGCCATCGAACCGGACTTCCCGGAGTGACGCCGGGAACTGGCGATGCATGAAGCCGGCGACGTCGGCTTCCAGCGTGTCCAGCACCGGCTCGGATTCGTCGGCCGAAAGGCGGAGCAGCGCGTGGGTCGCCCCCACTTCGTCGCGCGTGGCCAGTCCCCAGACCAAGTCGGCGAACATCTCCCGCTCGCGCTGGGTAAGGAAACCCATCATGCCGAAGTCGAGGAAGCAGACGACGCCGGAGTCGAGGATCTGGATGTTGCCGGGGTGCGGATCTGCGTGGAAGAAACCGTGCACGAAGATCTGCTTCAGCACGAGGTCGCCCACGCGTCGGCCCACCTCCGCGCGGGTGCGCGGACTGCGTTCGGACCGCACGAACTCGGCCGCTTTGGTCCCGCCGACGAATTCCATCACCAGCAGCCGCGGGGTCGTGTATTCGCGCCAAACCCGGGGCAGCAGCAGCGTGGGTTCCGCGGGGAACTGCGCCGCGAACCGTTCCAGGTGGCTAGCCTCGACCGTGTAGTCCAGCTCCTTGGTCAGCGACCGCCGGAGGTCGTCCACCACCGCAGTGGGCCGGTGATGCCGCCAGTTTTCCAGCTGTGATTCCATGGTGCTCGCGAGCTGCCGGAGGATGTCCAAGTCGGTGCGGATCGTCTTCACGATGCCGGGTCGCTGGACCTTGATGACGACGTCCTGCCCGGAGTGCAGGCGCGCGCGATGCACCTGACCAATCGAGGCGGACCCGAGCGGTTCCGACTGGACCTCGCTGAAGACCTCGCCGATGGGCCGGCCCAGTTCCGCGGTCAGGATCGCCTCGACCTCGCTGAAGGGCATCGGGGCGACCGAGTCCTGCAATTTCGCGAGCTCGACCGCGTATTCTTCGGGCAAGGTGCCGGTGCGGCTGGAGAGCAGTTGGCCGACCTTGACGAAGGTGGGACCCAGTTCCTCGAAGGCCGCCCGGAGTTTTTCCGGGTTCGACAGGTTGCGGACCGACTCCGCCTCGGCCCGCAATTGGCGGGTCGGCAGGCCGAGCAGGCGGGGCAGATGGAGCCGGTGGGCGAGGTCCTCGTAGCCGTATTTGAGGAACACGCCGACGATTTCCCGGAACCGTTGCAGGTTCTGGATGGTCTGGCCGAGCTGGCGGAGGCGCTGGGCAAACATGCGGGCGCCAGCCTAGCGCCCGACCAGGCGGCCGACGAATCGTTTTCCCGCTCCTGATTCGCGCCGACAATACCCGTCCCACAGGGCGGGTCAGCGGCGCCAGTTTTGCCGCCGCCGATGTCGCCCAGCCTCTATGTTACTTCACGTCGATCGCCGCCCGGACCGCGTTGAAGCGGGGGTCGGTGCCGTAAACCGCCCGCAGGTCGCGGGAGGCCGGGTTGGTCGCCTTGCGGGCGTCGCTAAGGCGGAAGGCATTGGCCAACGACGCGCTGGCGTCCGCCGGTTTGCTCATGGCCGCCTGCAACGCGGCGAGGTCAAACCAACCCTCGGGCGCGTCGGGCGCCTTCTTGACGTATTGCGTCAGGGTCTCGGCCATGCGGTCCGCCCGCATCATTTGGCGGTAGCCTTCCGCTAGGTTGAGCAGCGAGTTCGCGTCGGTGCCGGGATTGGTCATCATCGCGTCGAGCACCGAGATGGCCTCGTTCGAGCGGCCCATCTGGTAGAGCGAGCCGGCAATCTGGAACGCGTTGGTGATGTCCACCGGATTGGCCCGGAAGTCGGCGGCCAGCTCGTTGATGGACTTGTTGGCGGGCAGGGAGCCGGCGTTCTTGCGCAGCTGATCCAGCTGGCGGGCCAGGTCGGCGACGCCGGCGTTGTCGCGGTCGAAGGCGTAGCAGGTCTCCGCCACCTGGTAGGCGTCCTCGTAGCGGCCCATGCCGGCGAGCAGGGAGGCGTAGTTGAAGACCGTTTCCGGGCTGTAAGGGCAGAAAGCGAACGCCTGCTTGAGGGCGAACTCCGCCTCCTTCAGGTAACGTTGGGCGTCGGTCCCGTTCTTGGCGTGGTGCTGGGCGCGCCAGCCGTAGATGGACTTGCCGATGGCGTTGCGCAGCTTGCTGAACGCCTTCTGGGCGTTGTCGTCCCGGACGAAGGTCGGGTCGCCCTTGAAGCCGGTGAGGTCACGCAATTGGTAGGTCTTCAGCGCGAAGTCGCAGACCTCCTTGGGCTTAGTGTCGTAGGTGATCCAGTTGCCGATGAAGCGTTCCGCATACTGGCTCCAATACTCGTGGTCGCGTTGCAGTTGCTCGTCCGTCAGCAGGGCCTGCGGCTCGCGCTCGATCTTCATGATGATGCCGTAGGGGACCAGGTGGGGATGCATCCACTTCAGCGGGAAGCTTTCCTCGATGTAGAACTCATGGTTCGGATTGGCGTCGAAGATGACCTTCGTCAGCAGGCCGTTGATGTTCATGACCGCGACCTGACCCTGCACGGAGATGCGGCCGTCGGGCAGCTGCATGACCTGTTCGCCGGGGTCGAGCTGGCCCAGGCTGTAGCGGCGGGCCGCGTCCTGCGAATACTCGCTGAAGCTGCGCGACGCATCCTCCACGGTCGGGGTGATGATCTCGCGGTCGGGATAGAGCCCGCCGGCGCTGGGTTTGAACGCGCCCGGATAAGCTTCCTCCAGCAGCAGCCGGTTCAGGCGGATGCGATTGAACGTGGGCGGGTTCTGCTGGGCGAACTTCTGCACGCGGTCGCTAAGCTTCACGCCGGCGAACCGGCTGGCTTCGAAGATCGACGGGCCTTCCAGCAGGCGATTAAGCCCGGCGGCCAGCGTCTTCGCGTCGCCGGTGGCGGCGGCGCCGAGGGCTTCCTTCAGGAACTTCGACAGCGGATCGGCCGCGGCGGTGAGCTTGCCCTGGAAGGCGTTCAGTTCGGCGAACTGGTCCGCGGCAAAGAGCGAGCTGCCCGCCCGGCGTTCCTTCTCGATGCCGGCGCCGAGCTCCGTGAAGAACCGGTCCAGCGGGGCGGCGAGCTGGGCCAGCTGATTGGTCCGACCACGCTGCGCCGACTTGGCGTCGTTCAGCATGCCATAGAAGAACGGCGGATCGACCTGGGCGCTCTTGTTGTAGTGGGCGCGGATGTAGTCGAGGGAGGTGTTGTCCGCGAGGGCGTTCTGCGTAATCAGGACCACGTCGCGCCGGTCGAACTTCGGGTTCAGGCGCTTCTCGGGGGGGATGAAACTCTCGCAGAAGATCATGTAGGTCGGGCAGAAGCGGCCCGGGTCGGTGCCGCCGAACAGCACGGCATCACGCGCCATGGAGGGGTAAAGCGGTTGGCCGTCCTTGCCCTTGGGCGCCGGCCGGCCGGCGTCCATGCCGGGCTCAAACATGTCGTGGCCAAACCAGTAGCCGTAGAGGTGACCGCGCTGCTCGTTGTCCGACCAGTGCGACAGGACCGAGTCGAACGGCACGAGGGAGAACACGAGCAGGAACGGCGCGAGCGCCACCCGTTCGCGCTGGACGAGCACGAGCGCGACGAACGCGGCCGACAGGACGAGGCTCAGCGCGGCGGCGGCGCGCAGGATGGTGAAGACCGTCTCGTTCCAGACGACCACCAGCTCGAACAGGTTGAAGGCGCACGCGACCGCCCCGCCAATCATCAGCCAAAACCGGGTGTTCTGGTATTGGGTCAGCAACAGCGCGCCGATGATCGACAGGCCGTAGCCGACGCCGAGGGCAATGATGGTGTGGGACGACGTGAAGAACACCTTCACCAACTCGCGGTCCTGGCGGGTGATGCCGGGGTTGAGCAGGATGAGCAGCAGGAAGGCCAGCGTGACATAGATGCCGGTGAGGCCGATCAGCCAGCCGCGTTCGCGCGACTTCATCTGGGTCAGGAAGCCGAACGGCACCAAGGCCACCAGCAGGTTCGCCCAATTGAATTCCTCCTTGGCACCCTGGAAATACATCGAGACCTGCTGGATGAGGATCAGCGGGTTGGTGCTCGGGTTGGTCTTCTCGTATTGCCCGCGGGTGAAGGCGTGGATGAACCCTTCCCAGGTGCGCGGGTAACCCCAGTTCATGGGCGGATTGCTCATCGAGGCGAGCGGCATGTAGAAGTAGAAGGCCGCGCCCAGCAGGAAGATCACCCCGGACAGCAGCACCGGCTTCCATTCGGACAGGAGACGCCCGGAGCGTTCCGTGTTGTAGGACATCGCGAAGACGGCGATGAGGCCCGCCAGCGAGACGTAGCCGAGCGCGGGAATCATGAGCGCCGCAAAATTCTTGGCGTCTTCGAGGCCCCGGCCGAGGTCGGCCGCGTTCTTGCCCTCGGCCACCGCCTGGGAAACAGCCGCGGTCAGCGAAACCACGTTGCCGTCCGCAGTGATCAGGACCGTGAAGCCCAGCAGCGCCACGACGCTGGCGACGCCGACCGCAAGGTTGCGGACCGATTGCTCCAGCTTGCCCGAGTAGGCGAAGGCAACGACCCACGAGGCGAGGCCGATGAAATTGAAGACGTGGAAGACGCCCGGGTTGTCAGACAGCATGGCCGTTTTGCCGTGGGCCCGACCGAGCATCACGAGCATGTAAACCAAGGCGTTGGCGAAGAAGAAATCCCGGCCCAACCGGCGGTCGCCCATCAGCGCGAGGACCTCGATGCCGATGGCGGCGACAATCAGCGTCTGGTGATTGCAGAAGCAGAGGCCGAACATGAAGAACGCCCAGTAGAGGTAACGCCGCTGCTCGGGCGCGTAGAGCCAGCGCATCAGGAACGCCAGCATCGCCATGAAGGTCAGCACCGCGAGCGTGTAAACCTCCACGATGACCGCCTGGCTCCAGATGAAGCCGTTGAAACCGATCAGCAGGCCGCCGGCGAGGCCCGACACGAGGCACAGCGGGTTCTCCCACTTGCGTTCCAGCGCCTTGAAGCTGTCGATGCTTTCCAGGATCAGCGAACTGCCGCGGGAAATCAGGAGCCCGACCAGGCCGGCCGACAGCGCGGCCGCCACCGCCGACGAGACCGCGACCCGGAAGGCGATATTGGAGATGGGCAGGAACTTCGTGAACGCCCAGGTGTAGATCGTCCACACCGGGTAACCCGGCGGATGCGGCACGCCGGCATACATCGAGCCGACCGCCAGTTCGCCGGAGTCCTCCAACGTAAGGTCCGGGGCGATGGTGTAGAGGTAGCCGACCAGGACCAGGAGCGTGGTCAGGCAAAAGGTCAGCCAGTCCACCGAGCGGTAGAGCTTGGCGACGGGCGCGGGTTCCGGGTTCAGCGGGGGCGGAGTCGGGGCGGCCGGCTTGGATGCCGGTTTGGCGGACGGGCTGGTCGGGGCGCCAGCAGGGGGCTTCGGATTGGCCATAGCGATGACTTCGAAAAATCGGGGCCGACGGGTTCAGAGACCGCCGGCGGAGGCGTTAGTGGAGGGGGCGAGGGCCGCGTTTGTCCAAGCAAAACAGGCCACGGGCAGGGCGTTGTTGGCGCATTGCCGGGACGAATGCCGGTAACACATGGCGGCGGCGTTGGTCCATTGGCCGGCCGAACGCACGGCGCTTTCCAGCCGGCCGGGGTGGAGCACGAACGCCAGCGCCAGCGCCACCGCGGCCAAGGCCGGCGGCGCGAATTGGAACCACGACAGCGGATGGTCGGCCACCGGCGGAGCGCCGAACAGCCGGTGCCTAAGCGCCGGGGACGGGTGGCGGGGTGTCCAGGTTGAAATCAGGGTCTCCAAGGGATCCGGCGAGTTCATGTTCGGTTTCGGGCAGAGGTTCCCGCAGGCAGGTGCGCAGTTTTTGCAGGCCGTAGCGGTAACGGCCGGCGGCGGTGTTCGGCGAAAGTTCCAGCAGGGCGGCGATCTCCTCGAACGTGTGGCCATGCCACAGCTTCAGGACGATCACCTCCCGCTGCTCCGGCGGAAGGGTGGCCAGGCAACGCATCGCGGCCTGTTCCCGGGGTGTCTCGCCCGGCTCGCGTTCGAACCATCGGCTGGCCTCGAACTCCCGGGCGACCCGTCGCCAGAGCGACCGGCGATAGTTCAGGGCGCGATTCCGGAAGGCGCGGACGAGGTAATGTTCCGGTTGCTGCGGCACCTCGGCTCGCTTGAGCAATTCCCGGAAGACGTCCTGCAGCACGTCCTCGGCCTCGCTGTGACTCAGGCCCAAGGCCCGGCCATACAGCACCAAGGGCGTGGCCTGCGCCTCGTAAAGCGCCTCGCACCAAGCCGTCGTTGGCGGGGAATCCTGCACTGCGTCTGACCGGATAGACACTGCCAGCCGGGAATTTGTATGTCCCGCGGAACTTTTTCCGCGGCGGAGTCCCCATGGTGCCCTGGACGGCGCAGAGGTTCGGGCTAGCCGGCGTCTGGCGGATACACGGTCACCGCCAAGGTGGCGCCCAGCCGGGCGACGCGGCCAATTGTATCCGGGCGCAGGACGAAGCGGGCGGCCGGATGCCCCGGCTGGGCGTCGTAGCCGACGTCAAACTGGCGGACCGTGGCCGAATACCAGAGTGCCCGGCCGGCCGGGCTGAGCGCTTCAATCACCCGGCACAGGTCGTGGATCACGGCGTCTGGCCCATCGGCGCTGTCGCATTCGAGGGACTCCAGGCGAACCACGCTCAGTCGGTTCCGGCCGCTCCCAGTTGTGCCGGCATGGAGAATAACACAAACCGCTTCCAGTTCCGCGGCCAACGGCCGGAGGTCCGCGGCGGACTCGATGTCCAAATCGACGTTGAGGAAATGGCCCACCGCCATGCCGGAGCCTGATTTCAGAAATCGAACTGGTCGATGTTGTCCTTCGTGAACTTGAACGGTTCGCCGAGCAACACGTTGTCCCCGGCGATCTTGAACTCACCCAACTTTCCGGCCGTGAAGGCGGTTGCCCCAGCCTTGAGTTCGCCCTTCGCGAGCGCCGTCGCGGTCTGGATGGCCAGGTAGCCGAGGTCCACCGTCTTCCAGAGGATCACCGTGTCGGTGACGCCTTCCTTCACGTAACGCTTGTTCTCGTTGGGCAGCCCCAGGCCGATGAGCTTCACCTGGCCCGTCTTGCCCGCCTGTTTGATCGCCTCGGCGGCGCCCGGCACGGCGGGCGAGCAGATGGCCATGATGAGCTTGAGGTTCGGGTTCGCGCTGAGCAGCGCCGTGGCCTCGCTCTGGGCCTTGTCCTTGAGGTCGTCGCACGGCCGCAGGGCGACCCGCTTGAGGTTCGGATACTTCTCCGCGTTGCGTTTCTCGATGGCCTGCTGCCACGCGATCATGTTCCCGGCGGTCAGGCTGGCGGTGATGATGGCGTATTCGCCGGTGCCGTTCAGCAGCCGCGCCGCCTCGTCGGTGAGCGTGTTGCCAATGCCCTCGACCGTGGCCTGGTTGACGAAGAACTCCCGGGCGTCGGGTTGGGCGTCGGCGTCGTAGGTGACGACCTTGATGCCCTTGGCGCGGGCCTTCCGCAGGGCGGTGGAAATGCCGTCCCGGTTCTCGCAGGCGACGGCAATGGCATCCACGCCGAGGTTGATCCATTGCTCGACGATCTCGTTTTGCTTGGCCGGATCCGGATCGGTCGGGCCATCGAATATCAACTCGACGCCCAACTCCTTCGCGGCCGACTCCGCGCCCTGGCGGCACGACATGAAATAGGCGTTGCCCTTCGACTTCGGCATGAAGGCCACGGTTAGCTTCGGGCTGCCGCCGGCCGCCGCCGGCCCTTCGGAAGCGGGTTTGCAGCCGAGCAGCAACGCGAGCACGGCCAAGGCGAGCAGGGAGAGAAAACGGTGCATGGGTGCGACGATAGGGCAGGGGCGCGCCCGTTTCTAGCGTCGGTTTCGGCCCGTCCGGAACCGGTGGAGGCCCAAAATCCGGGGCGCGCGGGGAACCCTTCAGTTGGGCGAGACCTCGGAATTGTCGAGGGCCGCGTT
>JBEISV010000597.1:0-2667 GCA_040375265.1 Verrucomicrobiales bacterium | reverse complement strand
GACAGGTTTCCCGAGATGCTGGACGCCAGCAACCCGCCGCAAACAGGATATTGGCCTTGGGATATGCCGGCTAGGGTTACCGACATTTTGACCGCCAATGGCACTCAGCGGCACATTCTGTATTGCCCGGGCAACCCAGGCCAAAACAACACGAACCTCTGGCAATTCACTTCCGACTCGGCAACGGAGCTAAGCAAATCTGGCCGCGGCTATCGGGTCACCGGATACGCTTGGGCGTTCCTCCATACAGGTCGGATTCGGGCAACTAACATTACCGAATCGCTTAACCCAAAGCCTTGGCGGGTTGGTGGGGTTGAAATCAATCCGGGCGCCAGCGAACGGGTGATCTCGGCGGACGCTACCATTTCAATTGGAGCCAACGAGACTGATCGAACGAAAAACCGCTACACGAAGATTGATGGTGGGTGGAAGGGGCATCAGTCGGCTCATCTGAATGGCAAGATTCCCGAAGGTGGTAATCGTCTCTACATGGACGGCCACACGGAATGGACCAAGTTCCCGAAGATGCGGGTTCGCACGGACGGCGACCCGAGTTTCTGGTGGTGAGGTTGCCCCGGACCGTTTTTCGCAAAGCCCCGGCGAGTCGTGAATTGACCGCCGGGGCTTCGTCGTCAACGTAGGCGTCACGCTTCCATGAATCGCACCTCAATTCCGCGCCGTCGGCCCGTGTCGACGGTCATTGGTCATTGGTCGTTGGTCATTGGGCTTTCGCTCCCCGCGCTCGCCGAGGTGCCGAAACATCCGAAGTTCGGCTTCCCCGTTTACACGAACGCGCCCTCCGGCAAACAGCTGGCCGGTCAGCACAAGCCCGCCGGCAATGAGGCGTATTCGCCGGCCGAGGCGCAGAAGCTGTTCAACGTGCCGCAGGGCTTCGAGGTCCGCCTCTTCGCCAGCGAGCCGGAGGTCGTGAATCCCGTCGCAATGTCGTTCGACGAGCGCGGCCGCCTCTGGGTCGTCGAGCTTTACGAATATCCGTCGGGCAAGCCCGGCGAGAAGGGGCGCGATCGCATCAAGATCCTGGAAGACACGGACGCGGACGGCGTGGCCGACAAGGTCAGCGTGTTTGCCGACGGCATGACGCTCGCCACCGGCATCCTCGTGGCCAACGGCGGCGTCTATGTCGGTGAGACCCCGAACCTCTGGTTCATGGCGGACACCGACGGCGACGGGCGCGCCGACAAGAAGACGGCGATCCTCACCGGCTTCGGCCAGGAAGACCGGCATGAGTTGCTCAACGGATTCACCTGGGGACCGGACGGCCAGCTCTACATGACGCACGGCGTCTTCACGCTCTCGAAGGCGAAGGATCCGAACAATCCCAACGCCGAACCGGTCGTGCTGACCGCCGGCGTGGCGCGGCTCGACCCGCGGACGAAGCGGTTCGAGGTGTTCGCCGAAGGAACCAGCAATCCGTGGGGCGTGGACTTCGACGCCAAGGGAAATGCCTTCGTGAGCGCGTGCGTGATCGACCACCTGTTCCACCTCGCACCCGGCGGCCTCTACAGCCGGCAAGGTGGCCAGGCGCCGTTCCATTACGCCTACGGCGATCTGCCGAGCATCGTGGACCACAAGCACCACATGGCCGCCTACGCGGGCATCAACATTTACCAGGGCAACCAGTGGCCGGCGGAATGGCAGGGCGCCGCGCTGCAAGGCAACATCCACCAGAATGCGCTAAACATTGATCGGCTCACTTCCAGCGGTTCGAGCTTCAAGGCCTCGAAGTGGAACGATTCCGGCGACTTCCTGACGACGAAGGATGGCTGGTTCATGCCCGTGAACTTCCAGACCGGTCCCGACGGCGCGCTGTGGGTGATGGACTGGTATGACAAGTATCCCTGCTACCAGAACGCGAATGCCGACCCCGCGGGCGTGGACCGCGAACGCGGCCGCATCTGGCGCGTGGTGTGGACTGGTGACCAGCCCGGCAAACCTGTTCCGTCGCGGCCCGAAGTGAATCTGGATCTCGCGAAGCAGTCCTCCGCCGACCTCGCGAAGCTGCTCGCGCATCCCAACGTGTGGCAGCGCCGCATGGCCCAGCGTATCCTGAATGGCCGAGGCATCACGGCTTTTGGTCCACGCGAGCTGCACGTCACCACGCCGCTGCATACGTTGCTGAAAACGGGTTCGACCTTGGAGTCTCGGTTGGCGGCCCTGTGGACGCTGCACAGCACGGGGTTGCTCGACGAGAACTGGCTCGAACAGGCCGCCGAGGACAAGGAACCCGCCGTCCGCGCGTGGGTCGCGCGCCTGATCGGCGAACGCGGCTTCCTGCTGAAGGACTCGTTCGACCTGCTCTACAAACTTTCCAAGGACCCTGACCTGACGGTGCGCCTCGGGGTGGCGGTGGCGGCGCGGCAGTTCGTGTCCGGGGCGCTCACCGTGGACACGGCGCCCAAGGTGCCCCTCAGCGAGGTCGTCACCGGCAGCGTCCTGAGCGGATTGTTCCTGAATGCCGCGACGCTGGGGACCGATCCGACGTTCGATTTCCTGTTCTGGATGGCACTGGAACCGGTCATCGCCTTTGACCCGGTTCACGCGATTGGCTTCTACAAGGAGGACGGGGCGAAGAAGGCGCAGCCGTTCTCCTCGGAAGTGCTCCGCAAGATCATGCGTCGCACCTGCGACCTGCGCGACGAAGTGATG
>JBEISV010000366.1:0-4928 GCA_040375265.1 Verrucomicrobiales bacterium | reverse complement strand
GGGCCACCCAAGGCGGCAGCTTCGGAGTCGCTGATCGTGCCCGCGCGGATCTGCACGGAGTTGACCCACATCTTGCGGCGTTCGTCCTGGTCGCCATCGCCGAACAGGATCGCGGTCGCCGCCATGGAACGGCGGGTATTGTCGAGTCCTTGGTTGGCCGTCCAGTCGTCCTGCTTGATGCCGTCGACGAACTTGGTCACGACGGGCGGGTTCGCCGCCATGTCATAGGCGGCCACGACGCGGTGCCACGCACCGGCGGTGAAGGTGCCGCGGCCGTTGTAACCGCCGCCGCCCTGGCCGAAGTTGCTGCCCTGCCAGAACAGGTCGCCGTCGTCCGTGTTGGCCGCCGAGCTGGTCTGCCACAGCGAGGCCGCGCCGGGTCCGGCGGTGTCCACGAACACGTCCATGATCAACGTGTATTGGTTCACCCGCGTGCCGCCGCCGTTGGGCGCGATGCCGTGGGTCACGACGTAACCGATGTCACGGCTGAGGTCGCCAGGCACTTCCATGACCTTGGCCGGGGTGCCGCCGATGCTGGGAACTTCGGCGAAGTCGCCAGCGCCGGTCGTGCCAAACTTGGTTCCGGTTTGGGCCGCGGCGGAGAAATACGCGAGGGGTTGGCCGACGGTTGCGCTGAGGCTACCCGCCTCGAAGTCCCACTGGCCCGCCACCGTGGTGCTCGAGCCGCCGACTGTGTTGATCTCGAAGGACCAGCTGTTGGTGTAGCCGGTGCCCGTGGAGTCGATGTATTCGAGGCGGACCAGGTTGTTCTTGTCCGCGCGGGTGACGTTGGGGCTGTAGCTCAGCTTGATCGTGCCGCCGTTCTTCGCCAACGACTGCGGCGTGACCGCGGTGCCGTTCAGGTAGAGCTTCACCGCCGAGGTGGCGACCGTGGTGGCGCCGTCGAGGATGACCGCCTCGATCGGGGCCGCGGCGCTGTTGCCGGCTGAGCCGCCCGCGGGGCTGACCTCACCGACGTAGGGCCCATTCGCGAGGGCGACGCTGCTGTTGCGATACGCCTTCACCGCCCGGGCGTCGGCCACGTCGTTCACCAAGATGCGCTCGTTGGTGTCAGTGATGGTATAAAGCTGCAGGTTGGCGCCCAGTCCGGTTTGCCAATGCAACAGGCGGATCGGGTAAATTCCGGCCTGGGAAACGACCACCGTGAAGGTGCTTTCGTTGCGTTGGTTGCCGCTGAACGGCTTGACCGAGGCTCCCCGCTCGAATTCACCGAGCTTCGTCGCGAAATAATTGCGCGGGTTGGTCGCGGTCAGGACCTGGAAGCCGTCGTCATTGTTGACGTCGGTTCGGTCGGCCGCCGCATTCACACCGAAGGTGTAGGTGCCAGGCGAGAGTTCGAGGAAGGCGACGACTTCGGTGGCGAAGTTGTCGGTGTGCTCACCGGAGCCGGGAACCCCCGGGAACAATTCCGGGAAGAACGAGGCCAGCGGCGTGAACTCATCGTCGGGATTCACCACGTCCACCTGAACCGCCTCGCGTTCGAAGTTGATCGTGTCCTTGGCATACGCCGAACCGGAATCCGGCGGGGTTGCCTGATTGGGCACCGCGACACCGTTGGTGTCGGCCAGCGTGCCGTTCAGCTGGCGGATGGCCCGGAGGATGTTGTTGGCCAAAGCCGGCTCAGCCGGGCCTTGGACGGTGCGAACGGCGAAGCCGCGCGTGGTGGACGATCCCAACGGCAACGCCGCGGTCGCCGGGAGTGAGTTGGTTGCAGCCTGTATCTGCATCGCCAGCGCTGCGGAGGCGCCAGCCAAGAGGAAGGGGGATGCCTTCATAAGGAGCAGGAGCAGACCAGAAGACCCTCCGGGATGTCGAGTCGCCGTTAAGGGGCAGCGAATGAATTCATCACGCAGATTGCCGCCGACAAGGTGAACCAAACTCAGCCAAAATTACCCGCCAATCCCCGGCCTTGGCAGCCCAAAGCCGCCCTCGGCCTAGGGATGCGGCCGGGAAACTTGCCGAGGCCTGCAAAAAACGCTTTGCCCGCCGGGGCGACCTGCCTAGTTTCCGCGCGCTTCGTTGGCCGATGGTGTAATGGTAGCACAGGCGACTTTGACTCGCCTAGTCATGGTTCAAATCCATGTCGGCCAGCCAATAGGGGCTTTTTTCCGCCACCCACTTCCTCCCCGCGTGCCGTCCACCCGGACGTCATTGCGACCGGAATCGCTCAATCAGCTCCAGATCGGCCTTGGCCCGGGAATCGCCTGATTCCGCCCGCCGGACCAGCTCCCGCGTCAACGCTTGGGCAGCCTGCTCCACCGTCTGGAGCTGTTCGGCGCTCAGTCCGGGAATGTTCTTGGCCTCCTGCAAGGCCACCACGCCTTGGCCAAACTCGTTCGTGCCGGCCGCAGCGAGCGCCAGTTGCAACGCCGGCGGCGCCGCGGTCGTATCCGGGAACGCCTGTTGCAAATCGGCGAGCCCCTGCCGGGAATCCGGTTCACCCTTGCAGCCGACCAGCAGAACCAGCAGCGCGGTGGCCAAAATCAATCGGGGCGCAGGCATCATGGCTCCTTCAGCGTCCATTTTTCGAGTTCGGGAAACACCACAGGCTGTTGCGACTCGTCTCGGCGAGCAGCTGGTAATACCGCTTCCATTTCAGGTATTCGAAGTGCCCGCCCATGAGGCCCACGATGGCGCCCGTGTTGTGCCGCTTGGAGAAACCCTCGCCAGGACTGGAGGACCCGTCGTTGAAATAACCGGGATCGTTCTCGTCGGTCTCCCAGAACAGCATGTCGGTGGGCTGGAAGGCCGACGACTTGAACGTCCGACCCGCCGCCCCCGCGCCCCAGTCGAAACTTTCGGAGCTGCTGATCACGACCCCGCTCATCAGGTAGCTGGTGAAACGAATGGTGCTTTGGCGCGACGCCGGCGTGTTGGTCCGGTGGAGCGGGCACATGAAAATCTTGGGGCTTTGCACGACCTGGTAGAAGAGGCCGCGGGTCGGGCCGTAATTGGTGCCGTTCTTCGGCAACGCTTCGCCCGGCTTGTAGAGCCAGCCGGCGGGCAGCGCCGAATTCGCCGCCCCGGAGGCGCCACCGCAGTTCGGCGGGGCAATCCGGTCGAGGTTGTCGTGGACATACATCGAGTGCGCCAGCAGCAGCTGCTTGTGGTTGTTGATGCAGGCGGTGCGCTGGGCCTGCTCCTTCGCCTTCGATAGCGCGGGCAACAGCATTCCCGCCAAGATGGCAATGATGGCGATCACCACGAGCAGTTCGATCAGGGTGAAGGCCCCAATGCGGTGGGCGGGGCGGAAGTGGGTCTTCATGCGGCCGAAAGGGGAGCGGTGGAGGTTGTGACGACGCTAGAAACCACCCCGGCCAAGTCAAGCATCCGGCCGGTCGTCCACCTGCCCCAAGCGAGGCATCCCGGTTCCGTCGCTCGACTTCGCCCGTTGTGGCGGTAGCGTCCCGCCCATGTTGCGTGCCGTCTGCGGGCTGCTACTGGCCACCACCGCCTGCGCCCAGATTGATCCGCCGGGCTTCCGGCCACGTCCCTACGCGGCGCACGCCTTGGTCGGCGCCCGGGTGTTCACCCAGCCGGACACCGTCTTTTCCAACGCCATCGTCGTGATCCGCGACGGCCGGATCGCCTACGCGGGACCCGAATTCCGCATCCCGGCCGACGCCCGCGTGTGGGATTGCACCGGCCAGACAATTTACGCCGGCTTCATCGATCCCTATCTCGCGTTGGGCACCAACCCGCCGGTGACCAACACCGCTTCGGAGACCGCCGCTGGCCGGGCCGACTTCACCGCCGCGGGCGGACCGCGCTTCTTCGGCGTCGCCGGCCAGGAGACCGATCCGGGCACGCCCGGCCCGGGATACGGCATCGCGGACGTGACGCCCGAAAACCGCGTCGCCGCGAACCTTGTCCCCGACGCCAAGGCGTTTGCGGCGCTCCGAGAAATCGGCTTCACCAGCGCGCACCTGGTGCCCACGAAGGGCATCGTCCGCGGCCAAAGCGCATTCGTGCAGCTCGGCGAAGGTTCGCCCAACGACCTGCTGCTGCGCGCCGACGTCGCCCAGTGCCTCGCCTTTGCCGCCAACGGGGGCGACGACGCCTACCCCAACTCGCTCATGGGCATCCTCGCCGTGCTGCGGCAGACATGGTTCGATGCCCAACACTACGGCGCCGACCAGGCCGACTACGCGCAGCGCCCCGGCGACCGGAAGCGTCCGGCCTTTAACGCTGCGCTCGCGGCGTTGCAAGCGGCGCTCAGCCCGACGAATCGCCAACCCGTCTTCCTCGAGCCCGGCAGCGTGCTGATGACTGACCGCGCCCGTGTGCTGGCCGCCGAACTCGGCTGGACCGCCCGGGTGATCGTCTCCTCCGGTGATGACTGGCGCCGGCCCGACCTTGTGATTCGCGCCAGCGCGCCGTTCGTCGTGCCATTGGCGTTTCCCGCGCTGCCGAAGTTCCCCGATGACGACGCGTGGGAAGGCGTTTCGCTGGACCAGCTGCGCAGTTGGGATTGGGCGCCGGAAAATCCCGCCGTCCTTCGCCGTGCCGGCCGGGAAATCGCGCTGACAACTTACGCTCTCGGTGACCGGAAGGAGTTTCGCAAGAACCTGCGCACCGCCCTCGACCGCGGCCTGAGCGAAACCGACGCCCTGGCCGCGCTCACCACGATTCCCGCCCGCCTGTGCGGTCTCGCGGACCGCCTAGGCACCCTTGCGCCCGGCAAGCTCGCCAATCTCACCATCACCGACAGCAAAGGTTACTTCGATCCTGAGGGCAAACTGCGGGCCGTATGGATTGACGGCCGTCCCTACGAGTTCGAACCGGCCAAGCCGCCCGTTGCCAAGGCGGACGAGGACAAGGCCGCCAAAGAGAAGTCCGAGAAGAAAACCGCCGAGACCCGCGAGCTGGCCCGCAAGCGGGTGGCACAGGAAGCCCTCGCCAACCGC
>JBEISV010000281.1:0-6207 GCA_040375265.1 Verrucomicrobiales bacterium | reverse complement strand
CGTAGGCGATTCGGAGGCGGTGTTCCCAGTCGCGGTCCCGGCGGTGTTCCCAACGTTGATGGGCGAAAATCGGATCGTAGCCATGACCGCCGGAGTAGAAGGCGAAGGAGGTATAAAATCCGCCCTGGACGTAGCTGGGCGCATAGTAGTCTCCGAAGTAGTAGTGGGCGTAGTGGGGCCGGAGAAACAGGTGGGCCGAGAAGACGCCCAGATCGAGCACGATGCGGGGCGAATAGGAATATCCATTCCGGAAACGGACGCCGACGTCGAAGTATACGGGCGCAAAGAGCACGCCGCGGCGTTCCACCGGGTAGTCCCAGAAGCCGCCGACGAAAAGGTATCCGCGCGGGGTCCAGACATAGTGGGCGGGGCTCCAATTCCAGTCGGCCTGACCCAGCACCCAATAGCCCGGACGCCAAGCATAACGCCCTCGATACCAGACCCAGCCGCCAGGCGCCCAACCGTAATCGGCAGAGGGAGCGGCCACGCTGGGCCCCGCTTCAATGGACTCCGGCGGATGAGTCAGATAAGTCGTTTCCCGCACGGCGGCATCCGCCCAATAGCCGGAAATCCACTGGTGGCCCTGGGGCGTCGGCGCCCAGTAGCCCGCCATCCAAGCACGGCCGGGCGGCAGTGCCCGCCACGTGCCGCTAACCCAGAGGAAGTCGGCCCGTTCGTCATCCCAAGCCCAGTAACCGGGAATCCAGGACACGCTGTCTCCCTCCGGCCGTTCGTCGGGCGGCACTTCTTCGATCGGCTCGGGCGGCGCCTTGCTCACCACGACGCCCGGTTCGGGATTGAAGGTGACCACGCCGGCAAAGGCCTCATGCACCGGCCCGCGGGTGAGCACCTGAATCCCGGAAGCGTCCGGGGCGGGCGATTGTCCCCTCGCGGTGCCCCAGGCTCCAAGGACGCCAAGAAAGACGGCCAACAACGCCGTCAGTCCGCGGCGGGTGGGCGAACGCGCGGAAACGGGGAGGCTAGGGTGGCGGCGATTGGTGCCGGTGTGCATGGTGTCGTGATTGGGGCAGGGTCTCGACAGGACGGGGCTGGCCGAAATCATGTCCGCGAATGGGTCCGCCGGGGCCAATGGCCCGCTGCGTTCCATCGCACTCCCACCGAGTGGTTATCGAAAGCGAATGCCGCCCGCGACGAGGTTCCTCGGCTGAGGATAAAGCCGGACGACGGACGAGTGGTCGGCCACAGGGCCGCTCTGCAACCAAGCCGTCATCGACGGTGAGGCAAACAACACCTCGCGGGAAAGCCGGGACGGTTCGGCGTGAGCCAGCCATTTTTCGCCGTCCTGGTAAACGAAGTGCCCGCGGCTGGCGCTGTGAAACACCTCGTAGTCCGGATAATAGCGGTATCCACGACCGATAGGCGCGGCGGCGGCGAGGTGGACCGGACGGTCGGCGGCTTGGGTTGAGCGGGATGGTGAGCCAGCACAGCCGGCCAGGATGGCGACGGCAGTGCCAACGAGGGCCACCCGGAGCATTGTGAGGGGGAGACGATTCATGGCTGGGGGTGTTGGGTGCTCACGGGGCAATCTTTTCGCTCATCCACTGGCGGGCTTGAGTGACGCTATCCTTCAATTCGTCGTAGGCCTTCCGGGACCCCGTCTTGACGGTTTCCCAGGTGGACTCAGTGGCGGCGCCCGTCTCGTCCAGTTGTTGGTTCAAGCGGTCCAGCTTCGCGCGCAACTCTTCCAGCTTCGGGCGGGCCTCGGCCTTGGCCGCGTCGTTGGCCCGTTCGACCTTGGCGGTGAGGGCGTCCACCTCGCGTGCCAGTTCGGCCGCCTGGTCGCGCATCTTCCCGGCGTAGACGGTCTTCTGGGCGTAGGCGTAGTCGTTGGGTTCCGTCGCCGGGATCACCGCCAACACTGGTGTTGGCGCGGAGGAGGTGGTGGCAGGTGTGGTGGCGGGTTTGCAACCCACCGCGAGGGCGACGAGAGCGAGGGGCAGGAGGATTGATTTCAGGGGTTTCATGAGGGGCGGGCGTTGGCGGCGGACGGATGAATTCATTATGAAGCGGGCCCGCGGCAGACTCGGTTGGTTCCGCGGGCGCAAGTGGACCGCCACCTTGGCACGCAGGATAGGCGTCGGGGCCATCGCCCCACCATGGGGTGTATTCCTACCGCCGGGCCGGCAGTTCCGCGGCTTAATGCACGAAAGCCGCTCACGACAGGTGAGCGGCTGGTGCGGGAAGCCGGTCGGCCGGCGGTCGTCGCCCTAGCTGCCGCAACAGGTGGCGCAGGATTCCTTGATCGCCTTTTCCACCGCGTCCCGGGATTGGCCGGTGCGCTTTTGGATTCGGCCGAGCAGCTCTTCCTGTTTCCCGGCGACATATTGCAGGTCGTCGTCGGTGAGGTGGGCCCACTTCTGTTTGAGTTTGCCCTTCGCGATATTCCAGTCGCCCTTAATTTCGAGTGTCGTCATATGCTCCGTCTGCCATCAGGGCTTGGTTGGAGTGGTTTGTTCGCCGTCACACCCTGAATAGGCCATTCAAGGTAGGGCAACGGGCGCGCGAACCAATGGGGTGTTACCCACGTTGACGTCGATGTCGGCTGGCTGGGAGGCGGCCCAACGGGCGGGGGGGGGTGCGCTGTTGCGCCAAAGGGTGATGCCCAGCACTTGGCCTCGCAGTTCAACCGGCTCAGGGTCGCTCAACTGACCGTCGCCGACGACGGCTCCAAACACTCGGCCTCAGGATGGCATGCAATTCCCGGAGCAGTCGCCCAGTGGCAGCAGCGCCAAGCCGCGGTTAAGTCTGCCTAGGCCGAGACCAAAGCAGGCCCAGGTGAGCCGCCTACCGTGATGGACCCTGAAAGTCAGAGGTTCGTCACCCCATCGCCTCCGGAGGTTACTTGAAGACGACCTCGCCCATCGGTTCCTCATGGTAAACCGTCTCGCGGCCGGGCGTCCACTGGCCTTCCTTGAGATACTCGGACTTGATCAGCAGGGTGCCGTCCGGGCGAAGTTCGCCGACCGCCTTGACCTCGGTGACGCCGCCGGCCTGGCCGGTGACCTTTTCCAGGCTGGTGAACTTCGTGCCGTCGAAAGTCATCGTGCCGCTGGTTTGGAAGTCAGCGGTAGTGAAGTAGTGATAGACGAGGCTCTTCTTCTCCTCGCTCCAGAATATGAGAGTCTCGCCGCCGTAGTCGCCGCGGTTGATCGAATGCAGCGTCCGGACGGCCTTGCCGTTCAGCGCCCGTTCCCAGCGGGAAATGTCCACGACGGGTTTCTCGGGCGTCGAGTTCTTGAATTCACCCCGCCACGTCTTGCCGAGCAGCGGACGGAATTTTTCCAACTGGGGATGCAGCTTGTCCTCGGCCCGGGCCGCAAACAGCGCGGCGCCCAGGACCAGGGCGGTCAGCAGTTGACGGATGAGGCACGAAGTTTGTGGACGGATTGCGGGAGTGTTCATGGGGAGCGGCAGCCGCCCGCATTGAACGCCGCCGGCGGCCGCGCTCAATGACTTTCTCCGTGGCCCGGTTCAGGGAGCGTTGGTGGCCACCAGCGCCGGGCGCTCGCGGAAGGGCGCTTCGCCCGGCAAGGGGGGCTGTTCGACGGCCCGTTGCACGACCCGCCGCCACGCGGCCCGCTCGGCTGCGCTGAGCGACTGCCATTGGGCAGCGTCCCGCAGGAACTCGGCCCGCCGTTCCGGCGAAAGGCCGGAGAATTTCCGGAACGCTTCGACGCATTGTTGCCGCTGGTGCGCCGGCAATTGGCCGAAGGAAACCAAGGTCGCCTCCATCTGCTCGCGGTCGGTGCTCGAAAGCTGCTTCAGGGTGCGTTCCCGCTCGCGTTCCGTGAGGCCGAAGAAGCCCTGGAAGCCGGCCGTCATGCGGGCGCGTTCCGCCGCGGAGAGGGCCAGCCAACGCCGCAATTGCGCCTCGACTTCGGGGCGCGTGGCCGCCGGGGCCTGCCGGACCACGTCGGCGAGCCGGCCCGGGTCGGCGGTTTCCAGGCGGACAAAGTGGGACAGCGATTTTTCGCTCTCGAGGATCTCGCGGCGGGCGTCGGCCGAGAGGGCGTCCCAGGAGCGGAGCCGTGCTTCCAGCATCGGACGAACGTCTTCCGGTGCACCCGCCAGCAACTGGGTTCGTTCGCCGGCGGAAGCTGCCAGCAGCGGCGACAGGTAGAACTGAAGCTGGGTCAACTGAAGCCGCAGTTCGCGTTCGCCGGGAGGAAGCGCCTCGAATTCGCGGAGCTTGGCCTCGATCAGTTCGCGGGCCGGAACGGATTTTTTGGCCAGGAAGGCCTCGCGCTGCGCGCCTGGAGCCGCGAGCAGTTCGCGGAAGGTCTGGACCGGCGACCGCAGGGCCGGGAGAGGCGGGACCGACTGTCCCAGCAGCGTCCCCGCCACCACCGTGGTCGCTAAGGTGAACCGGAGCCAAAACGCCGGGCGAAACCACCCAGAAAACTTCACGTTGATGACGGCGTGGCTCACGTCGGACTCATTCGTTGAGGGCGGCGAGCAACGCGACGTCGCCCGGCTGGGCGACGGTGCGGAAGGAACGGATCGCCTCGAAGTCTCGCAACACCTCGACGCCGGGCACGGCCGCGGCCAAGGAGACTTCCGAGACGCTGGCCGCGAGTTCGGTGCGGTGATGCCGCCGCATCTGCGACCACCCGAGGGTGACCGCCAGGGCGACGGTCGCCGCAAACACGAGGCGGGGCAGCCGGAACCAAGACCATCGATGCGCCCGCGAACGTTCGGCCCGGGCCGTATCGGCGGCGATTTCCGCCATGACCCGGGCGGTGAAGTTGCTGGCCGCCCGGGGAACCGGCCGGGAATCGAGCAGTCCGTTGAGCGCCAATTCCTCGTCGAGCCGGGCCATTTCCCGCGGCCGACCGGCCAATTCGCGGCGCAGCGCCGACCGCTCCTCCGCCGTGAGGCGGCGGCCTTCGACTTCATCGAGCCAATCGTTGTTTTCCGGGGCCGGATTCATGCGGCAAGCAGGTTAAAACCGCGGGGTCGGGAAAGTTGCGTCAGGGAGCGTTCCATTCGCCGGAGCTGAGGTAGGGTTTGAGCCGGGCCTTGAGGACTTCGCGACCGCGGTGGATGAGCGACTTGGTCGCCTGCAGGGAGGTGCCGAGGACTTCGGCGATTTCCTCGTAGCTGAGTTCACCCTCGCGGCAGAGCACGATGGCGGTGCGCTGTTTCTCGGGCAGTTCGGCCAGGGCGGCGTCCACCTTGGCGAAGATCTCGGCCCGCTGGGAGGCATCCGCGGCGGACAGCTCACGACGATCTTCCAGCTGCCGGTAGGGATGTGCCTCGTCGTCCGGGTGGGGCTCATCCAGCGAGGCCGCCGGATGCCTGGCGCGGCGCCGGATTTCGTTGAGGCACAGGTTCCGCGCGACGGTGAACAGGAAGGTGCTGAACTTGGCCGCCGGCTGATACCGCTCCGCCGTCCGCCACACCTGCACGAACACGGCCTGGGCCAGATCCTCCGCCTCGGTCTCGTCCGGCAGGGAGCGGTAGACGAAGCGGATGACCGGCTGCTGCCAGCGTTCGACGAGCGCCGCGAACGCATCGTGCGCGCCCGGGCCGCCGCGTTTCACGCGGAGCATCAGGTCGGCATCGGGATCGGCGGTCGGCGGCACGGCCATGGGCGACGGCAGCTTTGCGGAACACTGGGACGGCAACAAGGTTGCGCGGCGACAATTGCCGGTTGCCAATCGCCGAGCGCGGCCTTCACCGTCGCGTCGCACCGTGAAAGCCCTGCTCGCCAAGATTGAGTCCAACGCGGCGAAACGCCTGCCCCTGCCGCCGGGCCGAAAGCCGTCCGAGGAACTAGCCCGCTACCGGGGCTTTCTCAAGGAAGAGTCCGCGCGCCTCAAAATCCTGCACCGCGGCGGCGAGAGCGGCCTGGTCATCTGCCGAGCCCGGGCGGCGGTGATGGACCAGCTCATCCAGCACATCTTTGCCGCCACCAAGGCGGCGTTCCCCGCAAAGGGCCGGGCACCCAAGATGGCCCTGGTGGCCTACGGCGGCTACGGCCGGGCGGAGCTGAACCCGTGCAGCGACGTGGACCTGATGTTCCTCCAGGGCGGGGGGGGCGACCTGAAGGGCGAGGCCAACGCGACCTTTGCCGAATGGACCAGCGCGGTGCTCTACACGCTGTGGGACATCGGCCTGAAGGTCGGCAATGCCGTGCGGACCGTGGAACATTGCCTGACCGTGGCCAACACGGACATGCAGTCG
>JBEISV010000594.1:0-2684 GCA_040375265.1 Verrucomicrobiales bacterium | reverse complement strand
GTGGCGGGCGTCATTGCCGCCCTGGAAAATTCGGCTGAACTGGGCGACCGGCAAACCGCCGAGTGGATGCGACGGTTTGCCTTGCCGCGATAACGCCATTGCCAGCCTGGTTTTGACCTCAACACTGATTCACGTTTCTCATGAACTCGTTTTCCTCTCCCGTTCGCGTCGCCATCGTGGGCGCCTCCGGATATTCCGGCGAAGAGCTGGTCCGACTGCTGCTGAATCATCCCTCGGTCAACTTGGTCGCAGTGACCTCGCGACAGAACGCCGGGCAGAGTGTCGCCCAGGTTTTTCCGAGGTTTGCCAGCCATCCCAAGTCGAAGGCGCTGTTCTTCAGTGACCCGAACGCGGAAGTGCTGGCGAAGGTCGCGGACATCGTCTTTCTCGCACTGCCCCACGGTGTGGCCGCCGAGTTTGCGGTCCCTTTGCACGCGGCCGGAGTGGTGGTCATTGACCTCAGCGCGGATTTTCGGCTGCGCAGCGCGGAGGTTTACCGCGACTTCTATGCGCACGAACACCCCGCACCGGCGCTGCTCGCCGAGGCCGTTTACGGCTTGCCCGAGGTCTATCGGGACCGGATCCGGACCTCGCGGCTAATCGCGTCGCCAGGGTGCTATCCGACAAGCATCCTGCTGCCCACGTTGCCGTTGCTGAAGGCGGGACTGATCCGCCCGGGCGGCATCATCGCGAATTCCATGAGCGGCGTCAGCGGCGCCGGCCGCAAGGCGGACGTCGATTACCTTTTCTGCGAATGCAACGAAAGCGTCCGCGCCTACGGGGTGCCCAAGCACCGGCATTTGTCGGAGATCGAGCAGGAGCTGAGTCTGGCGGCAAAGGAACCGGTGACGATCCAGTTCACGCCGCACCTCATTCCGGTGAACCGAGGCATCCACACGACCCTGTATCTGGCCCCCACCCGAAACTTTTCCGGTGGCGACGAGGCGGCCGCGCTCGGCCGGGAAATCGAGGAATGCTATCGGGCCGCCTACGCCACGGAACCTTTTGTGCGCGTGCTGAGCGGCAAGGCCCTGCCCGACACCAAGAACGTCGTCGGCACCAACACCCTCGAACTCGCGTGGCGCCTGGATCCCCGGACCGGCCGGCTGGTGGTCCTGAGCGCCGAGGACAACATCGTGAAAGGCGCCAGCGGCCAGGCGGTGCAGAGCATGAACATCGTGTGCGGTTTCCCGGAGACCACCGGTCTGGTCTGAGCGGTATCGCCGGCCATGCATTCGTCACTGCAGCGTCTGCTTTGGTTGGCCAAGGTTGGCTGGCTATTCGGAACGCTGCTCCTGCCGGTTTCCCCGGCGGCGGAGCCGGGTGTCGGGCTGGTGCCGTTTGTTCGGGGCGAGACCAACGGAATTCCTTTCGTGCCTCGGAAAAGCCCGGACCAGCCCGCGGTCTTTTCGGCGGTGGTGGACCGAGAATGGCATCCGGGTTTGTTGCCGGTCTTTGCCGTCGAGAAATCCGGAAGTTGGGAACTCCGTCGTCGCCCAGGGGTGGGGCAGGAGAATTTCTCGGAACCCATTTTCTTCGGGCTGGCACCGGAACACGAACCGGAAGCCGCCGATGTTTGTGGTCGCTGGGAGATTTTCGCGACCCGCGCGGATGGATCGGTCCTTCGCCTCGCGCTGGAATTGGCCGCGGAGGGTGAGGCGGTTTCCGGCCGCTTCGACCAGAATACGGACTATCGCTTTGCCCACGTGATGGGCGGCAGCGTGCGCACCAATCGGCTCGAGCTGGCCGTGAAATACATCAACGATGATTACCGGTTGATCGCCCAGCGGCGCGGCGTCCGTTGGGCCGGCCGCTGGCAAAGGGCCGACGATTCCGAAGGCGGAGCCTTGGAGCTGTTCCGGGGATTGCCGCCCGCCGCGTTGCCGGCCCATGGCCGGTTGGTTGCCTTGCATGAATATCGCCGCCATGGCTCCGGGGCGCGGCTCTACCTGCTGGCGGGCGAACCGGTGCCGGCCGGTTGGATTGCGGAGCCACGCCCTTTGGTGCGGGTTTGGCGGACGGCGGCGCCGTGATCCAGGAATGACCCAATTCGTCGGCTGCCGCGGCCAGGCAGGCGACCACCGCAAAAAGAGACATGAACTGCGTTGTTCCCTCGCCTAGCCTCCGCTGGCGGAACGAACCGTTCCCCGGCGGCGCGCGGACGAGTGCTGCCGGGAAACGGAATCCGCGAACATCCGGAACATGAGTGATCCAGCTACCCTGATCGTGAAGTGTCCCCGTTGCCGGGAACGCGGAGCCTGGCTTGCCCGCGAGTGGGGACCCTTTTGCAGCGATCGTTGCCGGCTGATTGACCTCGGCCAGTGGTTCGGGGAGGAGCACAAGATCAGCCGCGTGCTGCGGCCGGGCGATTTTGAAGGGTTCGACGAATTGGAAGCGGGGCCGCACCTCGACCGCCCCGAAACCCAAGGCTGACGGATGACCTACGACGTCATCATCATCGGCGGCGGCGCCGCGGGATTGTTCTGCGCCCGCACGGCCGGCCTGCGCGGACGCAAGGTGCTGTTGCTCGAGCACAATCCACGGCTCGGGAACAAGATCCTGATTTCCGGCGGCGGCCGCTGCAATTTCACCAACCTCGGCGCGACGCCGGCGAACTATGTCACGAGCGGCAGTCCGCATTTCCTGAAGTCCGCATTCGCGCGCTACACGCCGCAGGATTTCCT
>JBEISV010000458.1:0-3942 GCA_040375265.1 Verrucomicrobiales bacterium | reverse complement strand
TTCCCGGAACTGATGGCCGAATTGGGCGCGATGCTGAAGCCGATCCGGGACTTCCTAACGCTCTGGATTCCACACACCCAGCCCCAGACCATCGCCCGCCTGCACGCCGTCGCGCAGATCGTCGAGCAGGATTACAGCGGTGAGCAGGCCTATTTCCGGGCGCGCATCCCGCCGCATGTCCGGCACGAGTTTGATCGGTTTGTGCAGGAGGAGGCAGAACATGCCTGAGTTTTCCGGCAGTCCTGCGGTCGCCGGGCCGCCGAACGAACTCGAAATCGCAGCGCTGCTTGCCGCCAACGGCGCACAGCGCTACGCGTATTTCCTGCGGCGCGCCTGCGCTTCCGGAAAAGTGTGGGGCCTTCACAGCGACGGCTGGGCGATTCTGGGCGAAGGGAATCGGCGGTTGCTGCCGCTTTGGCCCGACGAGGCATTCGCGGAACACTTCCGGCAGGCGGACTTGGCCGCGTATGCGCCTAGGTCCATCGAACTTTCCGGATTTCTTGATCAATGGCTCCCAGGGATGAAGGCAAAGGGCATGGAGGTGGCAATTTTCCCGGTAGGCTCGGGAGATTCTGTGTTCGTGGTCCTGGACGAGTTGGAGGCGAACCTTCGTCGCGGGCTCGGGTGTTGTTGATGACCGTTTGGTCAGGCCATTGGAGGACATGGGCCGCTTAGGCAACCGGCCTTGCCGATGAACCCGGCAAGATTCCACCAACGCCGCTTGAATTCGCCCCGGCCGGCCCCAGTCCGTTCCCGCCGGCCGACGGGAACGGTTTGGGCAAGGGTGTGTGTGGAACGCTTTGTTGTCTGGACGCTTCCCGTCGGCTGCTCCACAGAATTACGAACCATGTTTGCCTTGCACACTCCTACGCTCCGGCGCGCGGTCCTGCTCGCCACCGCGGCGGCCGGCCTTGCCGCGCTGCCCGCCTTCGCCCAAAAGGGTTCCCAATTCCGCATGATGCAGGACGACTTTCCGTTCCAGGCCGCCTGCATCGGCGTGAACGTCCCCACCAACAACGTGGCCTACAAGGGCTACGCCATCCGCGTGGGCAATGACGCCACCGTGCTTTGGGACACGGACACGCTCCGCCTCGTCGCGGGCTGGACCGGCGGCTTTGTGGACACCCGCGGCGTCGTCTTCGACGGCGATCATGGCAAACATCCGCAGATGATCGGCGACCAGAAATTCGCCGTCGGTTTCGGTCCCGGCGTCGCCGGCGCCAACGGCAGCTACGCCGACACCCGGCCGGAACCCTACGGCCCGATCGACAAGTCGGTCGCGCACTGGCAGGGCCTCCATGTGAACGGCATGAACGTGCTGCTGAACTACACGGTAAACGGCAACACGCTGATCTCGGAGCAGCCGGGCAGCGTCGCCGCCGATGGCCAGGTCGCCTTCACCCGCACGATCAAGGTCGAGCCGCCTAACTCAGGTTTCCTCTTCTTCAAGTCGCGCAAGACCACGGCGCCCTTCTCCCTCGCCGTCGCCGATGCCGAAGGCGCGGTCAGGGTGACGGCCGACAATTCCGTCGCCATCGCCGGCAACGGCAAAGTGACCGTCGTGACCGCCGCGAACCTGCCCAAGGGCGTGACGCTCGGTGCCGACGGCAGCCGCGTCTCGCTGAAGTTCGCCAAGGGCGCCAAGGCTGGCACGATCAAGGTCGCGATCTGGACCGGTTCCGAGGCGGATTCGTTGAAGTTCGCTGGCCTGGCCGCCAAGGCGCCGGACCTCGCCGACTATTCCAAGGGCGGTCCGCGCCGCTGGACCGAGACCGTGAAGCTCCAGGGCAAGCTGAACACCAGCGCCACGCCCGACGGCGCCTACGCGACCGATTCCATCACCGCGCCAGAGGACAACCCGTGGAAGCGTCGCGTGCGTTTCGGCGGCATGGACTTCTTCGCCGACGGCAAACGCGCCGCCCTCTGCACGCACGACGGCGACATTTGGATCGTCTCGGGCATCGACGAAAGGCTGGAGAACCTCGAATGGAGCCGCTTCGCCTCCGGCCTGTATGAGCCGCTCGGCCTCCAGATCGTGGACGGCCAGATCTACGTCTCCGGCCGCGAAGGCATCACCCGCTTCGCGGACCTGAACAACGACGGCGAGGCCGATTACTACGAGGCCTTCAACCACGACATCATGTCCACGCGTGGCTTCCACGAGTTCGTGTTCGACCTCCAGCGCGACGCCGCGGGGAATTTCTACTACGCCAAGGCGAACCCGGTGAACGCCGGCGGCGGCGGTTTCGGCAACGAGAAGGCGTCCCGTGGCAACGGCCAGGTCTGCTCGCACGCCGGCTGCCTGTTCAAGGTGAGTCCCGACGGCAAGAAGTTCGAGGTCGTGGGCCGCGGTTTCCGCGCGCCGAACGGCATCGGCGTCCGCGCCGACGGCCAGATCACCACGGGTGACAACGAGGGCACCTGGGTGCCCAGCTCGCCGATCAACTGGCTCGATGGGAAAACCTTCCACGGCGTCATCAACAAGCTCACGCCCAAGGAGGTCGCCGACGCCTATGCGCCCCCGATCATGTGGCTGTCGCACGCGGACTACTGCAATTCGAACGGCGGCCAGACCTGGGTGCCCAACGACAAATGGGGCCCCTTCCAGGGCGAGCTGCTCTACGAGAGCTACGGCAAGTCGTCGCTCTACCTCGTCATGCGCCAGGACATTTCCAACGGCCGCCAGCAGGCCGCCGCGGTGAAGTTCCCGCTCAAGTTCACCAGCTCCGTCATGCGCGCCCGCTGGCATCCGGTGGATGGACAGCTCTACATCGCCGGCCTGAGCGAATGGCAGTCCAACGCCGCGAAGATCACCGGCTTTGACCGCGTCCGTTACACCGGCAAGCCGGTTTACTCGGTGCGCGCGGTGAAGGTGGTGAAGGACGGCGTGCAGGTCAGCTTCACCCAGCCGCTCGACAAGGCCTCCGCCGAGGACGTCCAGAACTGGTCCGGCAAGCGTTGGAACTACATCCGCAGCGAGAACTACGGCTCGCCCGAGGTGAACATCGCCGACCCGAAGAAGAAGGGTCGCGAGTCCATCGACATCACGGCGGCCAAGCTCAGCGACGACGGCAAGACAGTGACGCTGAAGATTGCCGACCTGAAGCTGGCCAACCAGCAGTCCCTCAAGTGGGACCTCAAGGCCAAGGACGGCACGACGGTCTCCCAGGACATCCAGCACACGATCCACGAGATTCCTTCGGGGAACGCGCTGAACTGAGTCCATTTGCCCGATCAAGTTCCAACCCGGCGGGTCGTGACAGCGACCCGCCGGGTTTTGTTTTGGCGGCCCCGAGAAGGTGCTGCCGGCGTCCTGCCGGCAGTCCCGGGCGACGCGCATACCGGACCATCGGAGTTGTCAGCCGCCGGCAATTGGTGACACTTCGCCATCACCATCTTGAACCAGTCTTCACCCTTTCCCTTCCGGACCGCCTTGCGGTGGCTGGCTGGGCTGCTTCTGGCTCATCTGTGCGCCGCCGCGGCTCCCGCCGTCAAACGCGAGCTGGCGATCGCCCACAAGGCCTTGCCGGTGCTCCGCGACGAGTGTTTCGCCTGCCACAGTCCGGAGAAAAAGAAAGGCGGCCTGCTGCTGACTTCGCGTGACGCCGTCCTTCAGGGGGGCGCGGAAGGCCCGGTAGCGATCCCGGGCAAACCGGGCGCCAGCAAGTTGCTGACCTCGCTGGCCAAGGAAGCCGACCCGCACATGCCACCGAAGAAGCAATTGGCGGACGCGCAGGTGAAGTTGCTCCGCGACTGGGTCAAGGCCGGGTTGCCTTGGGATGACGCGGCGTTGAGCGACGAAGGGCCGCCGCCCCCGGCAGTCGCGTTGGGAGAACTGCCGCCCGGGTTTCATCCGGCCGCGGCGCTGAATTTCTCGCCGGACGGCCGCTGGCTGGCCGTCGGCCAGGGCGGCACGCTGGCACTTCATGACCGTTCGGCGAC
>JBEISV010000530.1:0-3216 GCA_040375265.1 Verrucomicrobiales bacterium | reverse complement strand
GGCGGCAACCCATCGCCGCACCGCCGAGCACCGCGACGACCGCCAGGAGCAGAATCAGCTTCTTCATGGTCCGCAGCCTAAACGGGTTTGCGGCCCGCTCAAGCTTTGACCAATTTTCGCCCGCGACATGGACAAGCCACATACCTCGCTGAAGGGACAGTTGCTGCTCGACGGCGGCAAGCTGGGGGGCGGCTGCTTCCAGCGCACGGTGGTGCTCGTCTGCGAACACAATCGCGAGGGCGCCTTCGGCCTGGTGCTGAACCAACCAAGCGAAAACCGCCTCACCGATGTCTTCGACCAAGCGCTGCCCGAACGGCTGCGCGGCGAGATCCTGTTCGGCGGCGGCCCGGTTCAGCCGGCGGCCCTGAGCTACCTGCACGCGGACCAATTCCTCGGCGAACCGTCCGTGATCGAGAACCTGCAGGTCGGCCACGACCTCGACCAGCTCATCGAATTGGGCGCCGACTGGACGGCCACCCGGAAGCTGCGCGTCTTCGCGGGTTATGCCGGCTGGTCCCCGGGTCAACTGGACGACGAGCTCCGACGCCAGGCGTGGCTGACCTTTCCAGCTTCGGTGGAGCTGGTGTTCCACGCGCCGCCGGCCGAGCTGTGGCGCCACGTGTTGCGCCAGCGCGGCGACTGGCAGAGCCGACTGTTGGCCGGCTCACCGGAGGACTTGGCTTGGAACTGACGCCCGAAACCGCGGTGCCGCTGCTGGTGCTGGCCTTGCCCGAGGAATCGCGTCCGGTGCTGCGCCGGCTTGCCATCGCGGGCCGGGGACTTCCCAAGGCTGTCCGCCGCGGGCCTGCTGGCCAGGAAGTGATCCTGCCGACGGTGCGCGTGCTGACCACCGGGATGGGCGAACGGAACGCCCGGGCCGCCTGCACCGAGGCATTGGCCGCGACGCGACCGCAGTGGGTGATTACCGGCGGCATCGCCGGCGGCCTGGAACCAACACTCCGGACCGGCGACGCGCGCTACGATGCCGACCCGCATTTCCCGAAGCTCGCCGCGTTCCACCGCCTCGAACTTCTTCCCGGCCGCTGCGTGATGGTCGGGCGCATCGCCGTCACGCCCGCGGACAAATCGCGACTACGCGAGCAATCGGGCGCGGCCCTCGTGGACATGGAGTCGGCGGCGATCCGGGACGTTTGCCGCGCCCATGGAATTCCCAGCGCCACGCTCCGGACCGTGTCGGATACGGCCCATGAGACGCTCCCGCTGGACTTCGGGCAGTTGGTGGATGCCGACCAGCAGCTCATCTGGTGGAAGCTCGCCGGCGCGATCCTCGCCTCACCGGGCACAATTCCAAAGCTGCTCCGGCTGCAACGGAGCGTCAGCCTCGCCGCCGGTCGGCTGGCCGAACATCTCGCGGCGGTGCTGGCGGCATAACCCGTCTGATCAGCGACGACCGTTACTTGGCTTTCCACGCCAACTCGACCAGGACCGGCCAGTGGTCGCTGCCCACGGCCCCGAGGATTTCCCGGCGCGCGACCCCGACGGCCGGCCCGGTCAGGCAATGGTCCAGCGGCAAGCCAAACCACGGCCGTTGCGCCGGCCAGGAAATGCCCAAGCCCCAGCGGGGACGTTCATGGTGCAAACCGCCGTCCCGGAGCAGGTCCCAGAAGTGCGGGCTCCAGGGCGTCACGTTCAGGTCGCCGAGCACTGCCACGGGGACCGCTTGCCGCCGACACCATGCCGCGATGGCCTGCAACTGCTCGTTGCGCGCCGCCGCATAAGCCGGAGTGCCCGGCGGCAACGGATGCGTCCCGAGAATTCGCAGACTTCGCCCACCGAAAGAAAAGTCCGCCACGACCGAGGGAACTCCGGCATCGCCAAGGTTCACCAGTTCTGCCGACTGCGGGGCAAACCGCGCGAACAGGGCAATGCCGAAGTTGTCCTCCCGCGGGTCGGCCAAGACGTGCGGGTATTGGCGGCGCAACGGCTCAAGTTCCGCGAGCCATCGCGCATTCACTTCGAGCAGCACCAGCACGTCGGGTTGCACCCGCGCGACTAGTTCCCGCACAAGATCGCTCCGGGTATTCGCCGTGTGGACATTCAGCGAGAGCACCCGGATGCGGGGCACATTCGGCGCAATGTGTCCAACCACGTTGGGCCGGGCGGCCGCCAGCACGAGCAGTGCGTTGACCGCGGCCAACCCGCCTGCGCCGATGGCCCAACGACGGCGACCGCCAAGGCCGGCGACCAGCGCCAGCGTCGTCAGCGCCGCCGCCAACTGAAGTCGGAAATGCGCGGTCAGCTCCAGCAGCCAACCCCAATGCGCCAGGAAGCCGGTCACCGTGGCAATTCCTCCGAACACCACCGCCACTTCCAGCAGGCCCCAGAAAGAAATCGAGCGACGCCGTCGGGCTGGTTCATTGGAAATCATGCGACGAGAGCTTGGACACCGCCAACGCCGGGTAGTTCCGCGGCCCCGCCGCGAACCATGGCGCGGGCACCTTCAGGGACTGCGCGGTGCGTCCATGATGACCGAGACCAGGGCCGAGTTCGCCCCCAGTCCCAGCGCGATGGGCGAGGCGCCCCGAGGCAAGCCTTTGTCGCTGGGCTGCCAGTGCTGGAAGGCCGCCTCGTAGCGCAGCAGGCGGGACTCGCCGCGTGTGCCGATCAGCACCGTGTCGCCGCGACTGGCCAGGCACCAGGTCGGGGCGTTCTCGGGCAACCCGGCGCTGCCATCGCGCCATGAGGCACCGCCGTCCCGCGAGAGGAAAACCCCGCCGGGGTTGCGGCCGGAAAAGACCATTCCGCCGGCCACCGTCACTCGCAGCGGCCACTCCTCGGCCAGGGGATTCCAGCGCTTCGTCGCGGCGTCGAAGCGGTAGACCCCCTGGGCGTAAAGCGCCGCAATGACCGTGTCGTCCAGGCCGGCGAGCTGGAACAACTGCGCGCGCGGCGGCAACCCCGCCCCTACCTCCGCCCATTCATTCGTCGGCCCAGCCGTCATCCAGGCCCCCCGCAAATCGGTGCCGGCAAACACGCGTCCCGCCGCCACGGTCAGGCTCAGCACCTTGACACCGGCCAACTTGGCCCCGGCCCGGGTCCACGTTCGCCCGTGATCCGCCGAAGCCCAGACGCCGTCCGACGTCGCCGCGTAGGCCCAGCTCCCGTTGACCGCGAAGTCACAGACCTTCGCCGACTCCGGCACACCGCGGGCCGGACGACTCCAGGTCGTCCCGTCGTCCGTCGAAACGAACAGGC
>JBEISV010000221.1:0-7477 GCA_040375265.1 Verrucomicrobiales bacterium | reverse complement strand
TCCAGATTGGACGTCATCAGGCTGCGATGACGAGTTGAGCCTTGGGGCTGCTGCCGGACGGCAAAATCTTGCCCGCGGTTCGCGGCCAGCCGCGTCTCCTGCCGTCGGGACGCCGGCAGCAATTTGCGCCCAACCTACTTCGCCTTGCCGGGCCAGGCGCCCACCGCGCCTTTGCCGGGAGCCCTGGCAATGGGTTCGGCGGTTGGGTCGCTGAAGGCGAGCAGCACGGTCTCCGCCCGCTTCGGTTCGCCGTCGGCCAGGTGGCGCATCGCGTCGCGGAAGGCGGACAGGCGGAAGTCGGCTTCGCCGGAACCGCGGTCGACACGGTCGAGGAAGGCGGCGAGCTCGATGAGCTTGCAGCGGGCGTCCATGAAGTAGAGGTCGAGCACTTGCTGGCGCGTCATAGGCACAGGATTGACGGACGGACCGTGGCGCGGCTTCACCCGGGGCTCAAGTCCCGTGGTCGCCGGCGGTTCACTTCGCCGCCGCCTGGATCAGTTCCCGCATGGCGCTGTGGAGCAGGAAGGCGGTTTCCGGCCCAACAGAATTCACCTCGCCGTAGGGCGCGCCCTTGGCGTGGAACAGATACGGCGGCTGCTCGTCCCATTCGGACTTGGGGATGATGTAGCCGATCTCGTCGTTCGCGAGGCCGAACAGGAACTTCACCTTGCCGGGCATGAGGTCGCGGATCGGCGGGACTTCCAGCGGCTCGATGTCGAAGTCGCCGCCGGGCGCCCGCACCACGCCGCCGTTGACCAGCTCGGGGTAAATCTCGCCGGGAATGCACGCGATGCTGGCGTCGCCGACGGTGAGGAAGGCGACCTCGGTGCGCAGGTAACCGAAATGGGCGTGGCCGCGTTCGAACAGCCCGAGCATGGCCGCGGCGAAGAAGCCGTTGTTGGCCAGGGGCAGCTCCAGCGTGTGAGCCTGCACCCCGATCGGCGCGACGGTCGCCGCCGGCGCCTTGGGGACCGACGCGAGGCGTTCGAGCAGCAGCTTCACCAGGCTGTTGCCCACCGCGCGGGTCTTGTCGTGGGAGGGTTTGCTGAAGTCCTCATTCAGGAACGGGTCACGCACCGTGGTGCTGGGATGCGTGGTCATCAGGCCGCCGACGCAGGCATTCACGAAGACGTGCGTGCCGCCCAGGCCCGCGAGTTTGGTCTGGCCGTCGTAAACGATGCCCCGCTCCAGGCTGTCGCGAATGACGCCGCAGAAGTCGGCGGTCAGCTCCGTGTTGCCGGACCAGGGCGTTTCCGGATGGTTGCCCCAGCCGACGATGGACCCGAGCACCGCGCCGGAAGTCGGATTCGTGAAAAGCATCATTCGGAGGTCGGCATCGAAGACCTGCGGCTGCCGGGTGTCCTTTACCAGACCGGTCGGATCGACCTTCACCTCGTGCAGCGCAACGGCGGCCGGTTGCAGGGATTTCGCGGCGTCCGCGAGCGCCTTCGCCGACGCCGCGATGACCCGGGACCGGTAGGCGGGGTCCACGCCGCTCTTCAGCGGATGCGGTCCCCACAGGCCCATGAGGTCGGGCGTCGAGTGGTTGTGCGTCGCGCAGATGATCACGTAGTCGAACTTCGCCTCGGCCGGCACGGCGCGGCGCACGGCCACCACGTCGTCATGGAAGAAGCCGATGGAATCCAGCACGACCAACCCGACCCGGGCATGGCCGTCGTCGAGCGCGGTGGCGACCGCGAAGAGGTCATCGTGGACGCCGGTCGCGGCCCGGCCCTGGCTGAACCCGGCCACCCAGACCGGCGGCAGGTTCGAGCCGACCGGCGGCGTGATGTTTTCGCGGGCGAACCCGACGCGGAACGGCTTGGGCGCAGCGGCGGACTTCTTGGCGTCAATCGCCAACGTGAGCGAATACCCGCCGGTGCGGTCGCGGAAAACCCAGGCGGCCCGGGCGAACAGGAAGGTGGCGAGCGCGAACACCAGCACGACCAGGCCGAGCAACGCCTGCGTGAAGAACCGGCCAACGGGAGATTTCATGAACGTGCCGGCGATGAAACCGGGTTTCGGCGCGTGGGCCAAGCCCGATGCGGCCGCCCCGTGCTGGGTGCCGGCAGACGTTACGCCCCGGCCCGGCCGAGGCCCGCGGCCGCGACGGCTTCCGCCACGTCCACGGCGGCACCGGTGACCACGCGCCAATCGAGTTCCCGGGCGACGCGGACGCTGGCGGATTGGCCCGCGGCGCGGCGTTCCGCGGTCGAGGTGTTCAACCACGCGAGCAGTTCGCGGGCGAAGGATTCGCCGTTGAATTCGCTGAAACGGAGGGCGCGCTCCCCGGCAAAGTAGCGGCTCAGGTTCTCCAGCGGCGTGCTCACGACCGGCAGGCCGCAGCCGAGGTATTCCACCGCCTTGGCGACGAAAGCGCAGTGCGTGCCGTTGGATTCCTCGTAAGGCACGAGGCCTACGTCCGCCGTCTGGAGTTGTCGGGCGACTTCGGCGTAGGGCACGAAGCCCGTCAGCTCGAACTTCACCGCGGGCGCCTGCTGGCGCACGGCGGCGACGAAACGTTGCAGCGATGGCGTCTCGCGGCCGACGAAGCGGAAGACCGTCTGCGGCCGGGCCGCGACCACACGCGCGACCGCCTCCCGCGCGATGGGCCCGAGGTGATGCTCGTCAAAGGAACCGTGCATGACCACGACGCCGGGGGAATTCACCGGCGCCTCGGCGGGCCGAAACAGCGTGGCGTCGTAGCCGTATTGGATCGCCCGCACCCGTTCGCGCGGGAAGCCGGTGGCGGCGAAACGTTCGGCCAGCGGCGTCGAGACCGTCAGCACGCCCTCGACGTCGTAACGGCGCGGCAGGCCGAGCTCGAAGCGGGTCAGCGCGCGCACCACGGGCCGTGGCATGACCCAGTTCGGCCACGTCTCCATGAAGCCGGTGAGGTAATCGAGGAAGTTGAGCACCACCGGCGTGCCCAGTTCCCTGCGCAGCCGGCCGGCGGCCACGGCGGAAATCGTGTGCTGCGCGAACAGCAGGTCGAAGCGGAACGCCTCCCGCCGGCCCCGCTGCACCGCCAGCAACTGGGCCCGCACCTGGGCCGCGAGCGCCGACGGGTAGAGCAGATACTTGAGATTCCGCCGGCGAGTGTAGCGGCCCATTTCCCAGCGAGTGAAGGGATGGATGGCCAGCTTCAGCCGGCCGGCAATCGGGCCGGAGTCGGGAAACTGCGGGCAGAACAGGTGGACGGAATGGCCGCGCCGGACGAATTCCTCGATGAGGTAAACCGCCTCGGCCGAACCGCCACCGCTGGGCGGGAAGAACGGCTCGTGGGTGAGGAAGGCGAGGCGCATGGGCGGTTCAATCGGGACGGTTCACGGCAAACCGCGCAGGAATTTCTCCAGCATCGCGGTGCCGCGTTCGAGACTGGCAACGCTGATCCATTCGTCGCTGGTGTGGGCCTGCGCGATGTTGCCTGGCCCGAAGACGACGCTCGGTGTGCCGCCTTCCGCCAGCGGGGCGGCGTCGCAGAAGTAATGCACGCCCACGGTGCGTTTCCGGCCGGCCGCGCGGCACAATTCCCGGACCAGCGGCAAGCCGGCGTCGGTCTCCAGCGCGTGGCAGGGCGAGAGCCGCAGGTTGTCGAAGGTCGCCTTCAGCTTCTTCGCCCGCAGCAGCCGGGTGATTTCCCGGCGCACGCCGGCCTCGGTCTCGCCCGGCAACGTGCGGCGATCAATCGAGATCACGCACTCGTTCGGCACGATGTTCGGCTGCGTGCCACCGCGGATGGAGCCGACGTTGATCGTGGGCGAGCCCAGCAACGGATGCGTCCGCCGGTTCAGTTCCGCCCGGTAATCCGTCTCCAACGCCTCCACGACCCGGGCCATCGCGTGGACGGCGTTGCGGCCGAGCTGCGGCGTGGCGCCGTGCGCGCTGCGGCCGGCAGTCTTGAGCTGGAGCCACACGTCGCCCTTGTGCGCGGTCACGACTTCGAGGCGGGTCGGCTCACCCACGATGGCGAGGTTGCCACGGGCGCCGTGCCGCGCGTAATGGCGGGAACCCAACTGGCCGTTTTCTTCGTCCACGAGGCCGAGGAACACCAGCTCGGTCGAAGCTGGTCGGCGGCCCGAGGTCGCGACGGCGAGCAGGGCGGACAACATCGCCGACACGCAGCCCTTGGTGTCGCAGGCGCCGCGGCCGTGGATGAGTCCGCCGGCAAGCCGGGGCCGGAGCAGCGTGTCCAGCTCGGGAAAACCCACGGTGTCGAGGTGCGGGGCCAACAGCACCCGCTGACGGACGGGGCCGGACGGCCCCAGGCGAAGCAACACGTTGCGACGCCCCGGGGCGACGTCCTGGAACTCGGGCGTCAGCCCGGCGCGGCGGCCAAGTTCGGCGACGAATTGGCCGGCCTGCGCCTCGCCGGCCCGGGCATCGCCGGCCGGCAGGAAGGCCGGGTTGACGCTGGGAATCGCGATGAGATCCAGCAGGCGTTGGACAGGTGCGGAGCGGGCGGCCACGGCGCGAAGGTTAGGAGGCGGAGCGGGACTTGGGAAGGCTGGGGCCGGGCGAACGCTTGCCCCGCTTGCTGATTCGGAGCAGCGTGGCGCCGGTTAAACGAAACTGCTGACGGTTCGGTTCACTCAACTGTTAGGCCGTTGCACACGCCATGAACACAAATCGCCATTCATCGTTCCGACTGCGCGCGTTTGCACTGATTGAGTTGCCACTCGTCATCTGCCTTTTCTTGGCTGCGGTCGGGATTATCAGAGGCGCGCTTTTGTGGTATCGCAGCGGCACAGTGACAGCCGGAGCGTGGGTTGGCTTCAGTCTTGTTCTGCCACTCTGCGCCCTCTTGGCGTTCGTATTGTTTGCCGACTGGCGACATCGGAGACGCAGTAAATGACAACGCGGCCTCCTGCGAAACTGCCCGTGGAAGTCATTGGGCTGGAACGAGGGTGAAGCCGAGGGCGGCGGCGGAGTGCTGGAGGCGGGAGATTGTTTGGGGCTTAGCCTGGCCTCCGCCACGCGGCTCTTCACTGCCCGCGTCTTCACGCCGACCATGCGTTGCAGCGCCCGTTGCCGGTCCAATTCAACTGATTCGTTATGAAAATGACCCGCCTGATCCCGATGCTCCCCGTCCGGCACCTGCCGGCCGCCGTGGACTTCTACTGCGGCAAGCTGGGCTTCGCCGTCGAGACGCGGAACGATGATTGGGGCTGGGCTATGCTCCGTTTCAACGAGTGCCGGCTGATGCTGGACCAGTCGATCAATCAGCACCCCGGCCAGCCGCGCGACGGAATCCTCTACCTGTATCCCGACGACATCGCGGCGTATCACCGGCAGGTGCGGGCCAACGGGCTGACGGTGCCGGACCTGGAAGTCACATTCTACGGGCTCACGGAATTCCGCCTCACCGACCCGGACGGCAACCGCCTGTGGATCGGCCAGGACACGTCGGCGCCGGGGAAGTGAGCGTGGAGGTATCCCTACCCCGTCGGTGCCGAGCTGCCCGGCGGCCACCTTTATGGTTGTTCACCATCAACCCTTCCCCCGCAGCATCGAGGTCAGGTTGCCGAGATTCACCCGGCTGGCCTGTTCGCGGATCTGCGCGCCGTAGGTAGACTGGAGTGAACGGCCTTGGCCCATGAGCGAATCGTAGAGCGAACGCAGTTCAATGGAGCTGAAACGGCGACCACCGCCGTAGTATTGGCGCGCAAGCTGGCCCAGGGCGTAAGTCGTCGCGAAGGACACGCCGGAGCTGGTGAGCTGGCCCGCCATGCCGGTAAGGAGCCCGCCCACGAACTTGCCCAGCAACCCGCGCACGGCACGTTCGGCGTAGTTCTCCACGACCTGCGACGCGAGCCCGACGCCAACGGTGGCGAGCAGATCCTTGATGTGGCCCCGGTCCAGTTCGTAGCCGTGGGCCTTGCCGACCTGATACACGAGGCGCATCTGCACCGGGACGATGGCCATCGTGGCGAGCGTGTTGGGCAGCAGCTCCAAGGCGCCGGCGAGGATCGCATTGTTCAACACGAGTTTGTCCAACTCGGCGGCGGAAGCCGTCGAAGCAACGGCAGTCACGGGCGGAACGGCATTGGCAACGGGAGCGCTGGCTGCCGGCAGCGCAATGGCGCTGACCTCATCGGCATCGTGCTGCACGGCGTTGGCCACGGCGGGGTCCAGCGCCAATCCGCGGCGCAATTCGTCGAGGAACCAGCGTTCGGCGGAGTTGGGTGGCTCGTCGGCCTCGCAGATGGCGACGGCCATTTCGTAGGCGAGCCGGGCGGTTTCCGGGCCGCGGAGTTTTTGCGCGACGACTTCGACGGCCTGGGAGCGGGCGTAGAGGTCCGCCGCCGTGTTCAAATGGATCGGCAACTGAACCTGTAGCCGATCGGCGACACGCTGGAGCGCCGCCTGTTCATTGGCCGACTTCTGGCCATCGGCCAACGCCGCGTGGAAACATACCTCAAGAATCGCCTGCCGTTCGGAATCCGTCATGGCGGGGAAGCTAGTTGCCGGGCGCCGCTCGGCGATTTGATTTCCCGGGCTCCGTTTCCACGGCAGGTGTTGCGCAATGGCGACAGATGCGGTGGCTCGCCGAGGAATGGACCGCATTGTGACGGAACTCGGGAGCGAGGGCGGAGCACCGACTGGAACCGCGCAAGACCCGGTGTTCGAGCAAGCTTGGGGGTCACTTGCAGGCGCCCGCAGGCTACCAGCCTGCGCTACTGGGCCAGATCGCCGGCGGCCGCGGAACTTGGGTTCAGTCGGTTCGTGAGCCGACGGCGAAGGAAAGGCGGCGTCGGGGCGCCGCAGCGGAGAACACCAAGAGCGGAGTCAGTGCTCCTTGGGCGTCGCTTCCAGCCGGCGGATGCGTTCGCGGATGCGCTTGAACGCGGGGTGCTTCCGGGCCGCGGCGAGGTCGGGCTCCAGGCGAACGGAGCCGAAGTCGCGGAAACCCAGGTCCAACGCCTGGTCCAATTCGACACAGGCGAGGTCCGCCTTGCCGGAAAGCGCCAGCGTGCAGGCGAGGTTGAAGCGCACGTTGGGATCGGCCGGCCGCAGTAGGCGCAGCTGTTCATCCACCTTCAGGCAGTCGCCGATGCGGCCGCGGCTGGTGTAGTCGTCGCCGAGCACTTCCAAGGCATCCGTGAAGGCGGGATCGCGCCGAACCAAGCCCTCGAGGAACCCAATCTCGACATCCAGCTCACGCGCCTCGCGGCGGCTCAGGGGACGCTCTTTCTGCTTTGCCATACTGCGCCTTCAATGTTGTGAGGAGAGTCGCGGGCGTCAAGGAGCGGGACCGGACGATTGTCACTACCCGCGCTGGGCTGAATTCCTGCGTAACGCAACTCCCGACGACGAACCGTCACCGCGCAATCCAGGTAGCGGCCGCAATGGCATCGGCATTGTCCAGGCGGTTCAACTCCGCCGCACCCAGCGTGAGCAGGCCGTCCACATCGCCATACTTGGCGCCGCCCGGAACGAAGTCGGGCGAATGCAGGTCCAGCACCCTGCCGAAGTG
>JBEISV010000333.1:0-5337 GCA_040375265.1 Verrucomicrobiales bacterium | reverse complement strand
GTGCTCCGCGACGAGTGTTTCGCCTGCCACAGTCCGGAGAAAAAGAAAGGCGGCCTGCTGCTGACTTCGCGTGACGCCGTCCTTCAGGGGGGCGCGGAAGGCCCGGTAGCGATCCCGGGCAAACCGGACGCCAGCAAGCTGCTGACCTCGCTGGCCAAGGAAGCCGACCCGCACATGCCACCGAAGAAGCAATTGACGGACGCGCAGGTGAAGTTGCTCCGCGACTGGGTCAAAGCCGGGTTGCCTTGGGATGACGCGGCGTTGAATGACGAAGGGCCGCCGCCCCCGCCAGTCGCCTTGGGTGAACTGCCGCCCGGGTTTCATCCGGCCGCGGCGCTGAATTTCTCGCCGGACGGCCGCTGGCTGGCCGTCGGCCAGGGCGGCACGCTGGCACTTCATGACCGTTCGGCGACCAACGCTGTCCCGGCCGTGGCCGCGGCGCATCGGGATACCGTCGACGCGCTGGCTTGGAGTCCCGACGGCCAGCGTTTGGTCACCGCCGGTTTCCGGCGGGTCAGTCTGTGGCAAACCGCGCCGCTGCGCCGGGAGCGGGACTGGACCAATGGGCTCGTGGGGCGGGTTTCGTCCGTGGCCTTTTCGCCGGACGGCCGCCGGTTGGCCGTGGGCGACGGCGAGGCGGGCCGTTCGGGTTTCGTTCGGGTGTTCGCCATCGATTCCGGTGAACGGATTGCTTCGTGGCGCGCCCACGCGGATTCCATCTTCGGCCTCCAGTTCAGTGCCGACGGCAAGCGGTTGGTGACGGCGGGCGGCGACCGGTTGGTGCGGGTGTGGGAAACGGAATCGCACCGGGAAATCGCCACGCTCGAAGGGCATTCGGCGCAGGTTCTTGCCGTCGCCTTCAACACCAACGCCACCCAGGTCGTCAGCGGCGGCGCGGACAAACAGCTCAAGGTCTGGGACATCGCCACCCGCGAAAAGCTGGTGACGCTCGGGAATCACGCCGCGGCAATCAACGCCGTCGTCTGGTCCGCCGAGGCCAACGCCATCTTTGCGGCCACCGATGGCGGCGGCGTTTACCGCTACACCAACCTGAAGCCCCACACGGGCGAACAAAGTTCGGCCACGGCCGACGAACGGCACCTGACCACCGTGCCGGACGCCGCCTACAGCCTCGCCGTGACGGCCGACGGCAAACAGTTGGCCGTTGGCCGCCACGACGGCGCGGTGCAGGTCTTTGATGGCGAGGGCAAGGAGTTGGCAAAGCTTCCCGCGACCCGCCAGACCAAGGCGGTGGCTGCGTTGGCCGGAACAGAGCCAACCCTCACCCCGGGCTTGTCCGATCGGGCTTCTTCGCGACGGTTTCCCTCAACCTTGCCGAAGCAAGCCACCTTCACCGCCCTCGTCGCCGAACCAAAGGTCCTGGCACTGTCCGCGGACTCGCCTCGAACCCGAATCATGCTCACCGCCACGACGGCGGACGGCTTTGAGCATGATGTCACCGACCTGGCCAAGCTTGCGGCCAGCAAAAAGGCCCCGTTCGCCCTCACCGAGGACGGTGAAATTCTGCCCAAAGGTGTCGGGACGGGCTCCGCCAGGGCAACCTTCGGCAAACTGTCCGTGGAGATTCCGGTGACCGTGGCCTCCGCTGCGGGTGCCGCCGCCCCGCTGAGTTTCGGGCGCGACGTTTTGCCCGTGCTGGCGCGCGCCGGTTGTGCGGCCGGTGCCTGCCACGCCAAGGCGGAGGGCCAGAACGGCTTCAAGCTGTCGGTGTTTTCTTACGATCCGAAGCACGACTATGCCGAGATCGTGAAGGATGCCCGCGGCCGGCGAGTGTTCCCAGCGGCGCCGGACGAGAGCCTGCTGCTGCGCAAGCCGCTAGGGTTGGTGCCGCACGAAGGCGGCAAACGCTTTGAGCTGGGTTCCGAAACCCACCTCACTTTGCGGCGCTGGATTCAGGAAGGCATGGCTTTCGCCCAGACCAACGAACCGGCGCTGGAGCGCCTCGCCGTCCTCCCGGCGGAACGGCGCTATCGGCGTGGGGCAACGCAGCGGCTGCGGCTTGAGGCCATCTATTCCGACGGCTCGGTCCGCGACGTGACCCGGCTGGCGGCCTTCGAGTCGAACGACAAGGAGATCGCCCAGGTGGATGAAGCAGCCCGCGTGACCGTCGGCAAAATCACGGGCCAGGGCGTCATCGTGGCCCGCTACATGGGCTTGGTGGCGGCGGCACGCGTGGTCGTGCCCGCGGAACGCACGCTGCCAGCGGAACAGTTCGCCTCGTTGCCGCGGAACAACTTCATCGACGAGCTGGCTTACGCCCAGTTCCAACGGCTGGGGCTTTTCCCCTCGGAGCTTTGCTCGGACGTGGAATTCCTACGGCGGGCCTCGCTGGATGCGCTGGGTGTGTTGCCTACTCCGGAGGAGGTGAAGGCGGTGCTCGCGGCCGGCCGCGGAATCGATCGCATTGCCCTGATCGACCAGTTGCTGGCCCGCCCGGAGTTCGCGGATTACTGGGCCAATAAGTGGGCCGACCTGCTGCGCCCCAATCCGGACCGGGTCGGTGTGAAGAGTGTGCTCACGCTCGACGAATGGCTGCGGGCCAGCTTCCGCGCGGACAAGCCCTACGATCAGTTCGTCCGCGAGATCCTGCTGACCGAAGGCTCGAACCATCGGGACGGCCCGACCGTGGTCTATCGCGACCGCCGCGAACCGCCGGAACTCACGACGATGTTCAGCCAACTCTTCCTCGGCACCCGGCTGGAGTGCGCCAAGTGCCACCACCATCCGAACGAGAAATGGAGCCAGGACGACTTCTACCAGTTCGCCGCCTTCTTCGGGCCGGTGAAGCAGAAGGGCGCCGGCCTGTCGCCGCCGATTTCCGCGGGCCGCGAAACGTTCTTTTTCGCTCCCGGCGGGAACGTGAAACACCCCGTCACCGGCGAGATCATGCCGCCGAAGGCGCCCGACGGTCCGGTTTTCCGGCCCGGCGCCGGCGAGGACCCCCGCGCGCAACTGGCCGACTGGCTGACGGCGACCAACAACCCGTTCTTTGCCCGCGCGGCAGTCAACCGGGTTTGGGCAACCTTCTTCGGCCGTGGCCTTGTCGAGCCCGTGGACGACTTCCGGGTGTCGAATCCCTGCGTGAACGATCCGCTGCTCGATGCGTTGGCGGCCGACTTCGCCGCCCACGGCTATCGGCTGAAACACCTTGTTCGCACCCTCCTCGCGTCGCGGCTCTACCAGCTCAGCTCGACTCCGAATGACTCCAACCTCGCCGACACGAAGAACTTCTCCCGCGCCTACCGCCGCCGCCTGCCGGCCGAGGTGCTGCTCGACGCCGTGAACGACGCCACGGGTATGCCCGACACGTTCGCCGCCACCGCGCCTGGCACGCGCGCGATGCAGACGTGGAGCTACAAGATCGATTCTGCCTTCATGGACGCCTTCAGCCGGCCCAATCCAAGCAGCGATCCTCCCTGCGAACGCGACCGGCAGATGAGCGTGGTGCAATCGCTCCACCTGATGAACGCCCAGAATCTCCAGGGCAAACTCGCCCATCCGGAAAGCCGGGTCCGCCGGTTGGCCGAAGGCAAACTGCCGCCGGCGGAGGTGGTCACCGAACTTTACCTCACCACCCTTGGCCGACCGCCGGCCCCCGATGAACTTAAGGTCGCGGTCGCCACTTTCGCCGCCCCGGACGCCACCCGCCAGACGGCAACCGAGGACGTGTTCTGGGCGTTGCTGAACTCACCGGAATTCGTCTTCAACCACTGAGGTCATGACCACCGACGAAAAGGCTCTCTGGCAACGGATCGAAGCCTTCGCGCTCGACGAACCGACCGCGGCATTCCCGTTCTCGCACCGGCTGGCGCGGGACAACGGTTGGACCCGGGAGCAGGCACAACGCGTCGTCGCGGAATACAAACGCTTCGTGCTGCTCGCGATGATCGCCAGCCATCCGGTCACGCCTTCGGACCAGGTGGACCAAGCCTGGCACCTGCACCTCACCTACACCCGGTCCTACTGGGAGGATTTCTGCGGCAGGCTCCTGCCGCGTCCGCTGCATCACGAACCCACCCGCGGCGGCAGCCGGGAGGGGCGGAAATTCGACGACTGGTATGGCCGGACCCTGGCCAGCTATCGCCACTGCTTCGGGAGTGAGCCGCCGGCGGACATTTGGCCCCCGGCCGCCATCCGGTTCGGCGAAGACGTGCAGTTCGTGCGCGTGAATCGTCGTCGCCACTGGATCATTCCACGGCCAGTCCGGCTCCTGGCAATCCTGCGGCCGGTGTCCCTGCGGCCGGTGTCGCGGACGCTGCCGCTCCTAGCGTTGGCCGGATGCGGCACCGCCGCCCTGGGCGGGCTCAACCCCTTCGATTTTCGTGGACCCGAGTTTCTGGCCTTCTTCGGCCTGTTCGCCGCCGGCGTCGGTCTGCTGGCAGAGGGGTTACGTAGGTCGTTGGCTCGCGGTGGATCGGCAGACCCGGCGGCGTTGACCGCCTATGAACTCGCGATGCTCGCCGGCGGCAATCCACGAACGGTCACGACTGCGTTGGCGGCACTGCTGAACCGCGAAGAAGTCGCCATCTCCGGCGGAACCGATTGCGCCCAGTTGGTTCGGACCAACCGGGAACCCGCCGCCGAGGCCCACCCGCTGGAACGTGCGGTCTGGGAGCGGCTTCGCTGCGAAGGCAGCGTCACGGTGCCGAACCTCACCGGCGCGTTGACGGAGACGCTTGTTCCCTTGCGGCGCTCGTTGGAGCAGCGGGGATTGCTGCTGACACCGACCCAAGCGGCGAAGGTTCGGTGGTGGCCCCTCTTGGTTGCCCTGACGGTCCCGGTGGTCGGTCTCGCGAAGATCGTCGTGGGCGTGCAGCGGGACCGGCCCGTGGGTTTTCTTGCGCTGGCAACCGTGGTGACGTTGACGCTGGTCGTGTTGCGGTATTCCCGCCGCGCCATGCTCAGCCGCGCCGGTGGGCGGTGCCTGAGGCGGGCCCGGCGGGAGCAGGCGGTGCTGAAAGCCAACGCCGGCTACCTCCGCCAAGCCCATTCGCCGTTGGCAGTCGCGCTGCCGCTTTCGGTCGCCCTGTTCGGCACCGGCGTTTTGGCCAGCGGCCGGCTGTCGCCCTTGGATGAAGCCGTCCGACGCTCCCGGGCGTCCGCCACCGACTCCGGCGGCGGCGGTGGCGGCACCTCGGGCGATGGTGGCGGCGGAGATTCCGGTTGCGGAGGAGGAGGAGGCTGCGGCGGCTGTGGAGGTGGCGGCGACTAGGTCGCTTCGACCACGGTGCAGTTAACGTTCAGCGATCCGCTCACCCGGTGGCGCAAACTCCACCAACAGCTTGCGGTCCACGACATTCCAAACCCGCAGGGTGC
>JBEISV010000046.1:0-17585 GCA_040375265.1 Verrucomicrobiales bacterium | reverse complement strand
GTTGAAGTTGCCCTTCGCGCCGAACATGCGCGGGTTGATTGAGGGGGGCGGAACACGTTTCCACACAAATGAACCGCTGCCAGACTGAAACACCGTGCCCCGGTTGGTCGCCTCAAACGGCGCGTAGTAAAACGTCCCGCCGCCACCGTCGCCGGGCTCGTAATACCCGCGAACCTCCACCGTCGCGTTGGTCGTGACCAGCCCGGTATTGAGCCCCATCAGGCTGGCGATGTTCTTCGTGGTGTGCGCGGTCGGATACACGCTCACCGTCTCGCCGTTGGAACCGCGGAGGCCGAGGTTGAACAGCGTGTTGGCGGTGATGTTGTTGCTGCCGTCGCCACCGTAGATCGTGGTGCCGTCCAACCGCACTCCGGTCAGCGAGCCCGTGAGGTTCACGGCGGTGCCGTTGGTGATGTTCAGCTTGTTGGCCGCGCTATTCGTGGCGATGGCGTCAATGTTGTAGCCGTTCAACGTCACGCCGGTGATGGCGTTGCCCACGTAAAGGTTGGTGAGCACGCGGAAGTTGTTCACCTGCTGCTGCGCCTGCCCGGCAAAGCCGAGGATCAGCGCCAGCGCGCCCGCCCAAAGTGTTCTCAGTGTGTTCTTCATCCGATCCATCCGGTGTTGCCCGTGCCGCTGCCCTTCACCCAAGTCTGGGTCACGGTGCTGGAAACCTGTTGCACGTAGATGCTGCCCGGGTTGGCGGTGACCGCGCCTTCGGGCGAGGCCGTGCCGGTGTAGATCCGAGGACCGCTGCTGGTCGTGCTGCCGCTGGCCGCCTCGTCGTCCACGGCGGTGTAGGTCGCCGTGCTGCTCCACGCCGTGCCGTTGAACCGGTGCGGACGCACCTGGAACTCGATCCACACGCTGGGCTGCTCGGTGTAAACCTGCACGCCCACCTCGCTGCGCCGCCACGGCAGCATGGGGGCCCCGGCAAAGGCCCGGGGATTCTCGGCGAACACGCCCACCACCCGGCCAATCGTGGTGAAACCGGTCTGGATCGGCGGCACGTAGGGGTCGAACGCCGCGAGCACGCCCCAGTAACTGGTGCTGCTCGGCAGGTTGCCCGTGCTGGCCGTGTGGCATTGGTAGAAACGCCCCGTCTCCGGGTAGTAGGCGAGGTCGCCCGCCACGTAGGCCGTGGTGGAGCTGTAATCGCTGGCGGCATACGCCCGGGCGCAGGCGGCCCAGTAGGCGCTATTCTCGGTCCACACCCCGCCGCTTTCGGTCGCGGGCGCGTTGCCGGTGGTCGCCCGCAGCGCCTGGTAATAGGTCTGCGTGGCCGGATGGAACACCTCGTCGCCGGCCGCGTAGGTCGTGCCGCTGGCGTAATGATCGCGGAACCAGCGTTCCTCGCACCGCTGGAAACCATGCGCACCCACGCGCCGGGCAATCGCGGCCAGGCCGCGGTTCACCCCGTCGCGGATGATGGCGAACTCGCTGGCGTCGAGGTTGTCCGGGTCCAGCCCCAGCAGGCGGGCCACGCTGGCTTGCAGGTCGGAGTAGGGGGCAACTCTCATCGGGTGAACACGCGGATGGGTTGGCCGTTGCCGTTCTCCCGGTGGTAATTCAGCGCCAGCAGATCCAGCGCGGACGCGGCGACGCGCCGTTGCGGCAGCACCTGTTCAACCAGCGGCCGGCCGAGCGCCTGCATGGCGTAGGCCAGCGCCTCCTCCTCCAGGTAGGGCAGCCACTCCTCGGGCAACACCAGCTTGCTCCACTTCGCGGGATGCGTGGCCGGCGACTGCGCGGCGGTGGTGTCGCTCACGCAATCCCAGAAATCGCCCGCGAAGTATGCCTGCGAGGCCATGGTGGTTTAACAGGAGGGAACGAAGGAAACGGAGAATGGGTTTGGAAAGTTGGTCATGGTCTTCTTCGTTCTCTCCGTTCCCTTCTGTTCAAAATGCCCTACCGCACCAACGGCGTGGCGTGGATGTCGCTGCTGGTGGCGCCTTGCCGGATGAACTTGGCGGCCTTGGCCACGCTGAGCGGCACGATGGCCGACCAGCCGGCGGCCAGGTAATGGCCTTCGCTGGCGGTCGGCGTGCCCGCCCCGTCGAACACCGCCCGCACCGGCTGCGGCCCGTTGGTCAGCAGCACATGCGTGCAAGTGAAAGATGCGGTCAGCGAAACCGAGGATGCGGCCACGGTCAGCGCCTCGTCGGTGCCGGTCGGGCGCAGGTTGCTCAGGTCAAAATTGGGAGGCTGGTTCATGCGTAACTCTTGGAGAATCGTTTGGTGCAGCCATCGGTCACCGATCCGACGGCGAGGGTCAGCTTGGCCGGGCGTTGATCCACGCGGGCATATTCGCTCTCGGGCCGCTTCAGCAGCCACGGCTTGAATTCCGGGTCGAGTGGGTTGGCGCGTTGCAGGCCCACCTGCGCCCAGTAGTGGAACGGATCCATGCGGTGGGTCAGCTCGCCCACGCCGGCCAGCGCGGTGGCGCCGTGGCGGTTCATTTGGCCGATCGCCAGCATGCGGCGTTCGGCGTCAAGCGCCTGCGCCAGCGCCTCGGCGTTCAGGAGTTCGTGCATCTCCCGCAGCTCTTCAGCCGTCAGGTCTTCGGTCAGGGCTTCGAGGGCAGTCATGGGGCAGGGAAGAGGGGCGGCCGGCGAACCGGCCGCCCCGGTGAGGTAAGGTTAGGACCGGATGGACTTCTCGGCCTGGGTGAGGTCGTAGCGTTGCACGTAAATTGCCACGCGCCCGGCCGTCAAAACACTCAGGTTTGCGCCCGTCGCGGTGAATACCGCCTCAAGATCCCACGCAACCGTGAAACTGCGGGGAATGAGCTTGAGCACCTGGTTCAGCTTGGTGCGAAGCGAGGCGATCACCGTGCTTTCCTCGGTGCCATAGGTTGCGTCCACGGTGTCCGTCGCCACGTTGGTGACCAGCTCTGGCGTTGCCTCCACCTCGGTGGCTGCGCCGCAGATGCTGGTTGCAGCCTGGAAGGCTGTGGTGTCGTCGGTGCCGGAACTCAGGTCGTAACCGATTGCCATTGTGAGTTCGGTGATGGACGGCCCGTCGAAGTCCTCTTGCAGGACGTGGCCGACGTATTGCAACCGGGTGTTGGCCGGAATACTGGCCATAAGCTCCTGCGTCTTCGACGTGGCGGCGGTGCCGGTCAGGTCGGTGTAATCCACAATGATCATGTGGGTGGCGCCCAGCACTCGCTGGTCAATGGCGCTCAGGGGAGTAACAATCATGTCTAGGTCCTCAGATATGGGTTGCGGTTGCCGGGTGGGTTACGAGGTCGCCTTGATCGCGAAGTTGGCCTTCGGGTGCAGGCAGCGCAGGCCCACGAGGTTCTTGAATTCCGCCGCCCAGCCGGAGCCGTCGTAGGCGAGTTCCTTCTCGGTCTCAATGTTGCCATCGAGCGCCTCCCAGGTGCTCATCTTCAGGCCGTAGCAGAAGCGGCTCATCTTGGCCGACGTGCCGCCCAGCGCCGTGTGGGCGAGGAACAGGCTCGGGACCAGCTCCAGCTTGCCCCAGTCACCCTGGAAGGTGTCGATGGTCTGCCAGAGCACGCGGGCCGCGAGGTCGGCGTTGTAGTTGTTGGTCACCCGGTAGGCGTTGGAGCCGCTGGCGAACCCGGTGAGCGTGCTGATCTGCTGCTTGAACAGCCGGCCGCACAGGCCCATGTAGGATTCGCCCAGCTTCACGCCGCCGCGTTCCCACGTCGCGCCCATCGCCCCGTTCAGCGTGTCCGCCGTGGTGCTGGCCGTGGCCGTGGTCAGGATCTGCGAGCTGTTCGGCAGGAAATCCGCCGCGACCGAATAACCGCTGGTGGCGATGCTCGTGGCGAGCCAGCCGCCGACGCCGCGCAGCTTGTTGGGGAGCACCGAGGTGCCCAGTTGCACGTCCTGCTCGGAGAGGTAGAGCGCCTCCAGGCAGTAGTTGAGCTGGCGCAACGCCTTCATGCGCGCATACGCCTTCTTGGACTTGATGCCGGCTTGGTTCTGGATCTCCGCCAGCGGGCTCACGCCCTTGACGGTCCGGTTGAACTGGAGCCGCCCCCCCACGACGACGTATTCCTGCTGCGCGTTCTCCGCGCCGCCGGCCGGGTCACCGTCAATGGTGGCCAGGTCCTGCACGGGTTCCTCCAGGTCGAACGGCCATTCGTCCACGAGGGACGAAGGCGTGCCGATCCCGGTCTTCTTCACGGTGCTGACGAACGGCGTTTCCTTGCCGTCGAGAATGAGCACTTTGTCGAGCAGCGCCCGGCGGTCGCCGGTGGTGCTGGTGGTATTTCCGCCAACTTGGGTGGCGAGTAGTTGTGGCATTTGATTTGGTTCGGTCGTGCGTCGGGCTAGTAGTCCAACGCCGCAAGCAGGGCTGACTCACTCGGTGCCTGCTCAAACTGACTCTGGGCAATGGCCAGCCGGTTCGCCGGTTGGCCGGTCTGGCGCGGGGCCGCCTTCGCGGATGCGGCGCCGGGGCGGACGGTATTCGGGGCGGACTTTGCGGGGGGCTTGGTGGCCAGCGTGCGGCGGTGGTCGAACTCGGCCAGCGCCACGGCCACCTTCAGGCCGAGCGGATGCCGCTTCACCTCGGGGGCCGCCATGTATTGCGCGAACAGGTTCCACCGCGGGTCCAGCTTGCGCTTGAGCGCGGACGCCGTGGCGGTGTCGCCGTCGGCTTCGGCCTCGCGCAACTGGGTGGCCACTTCCACGCTGGCCTTCACCCACGGCGCCACGGTGTCCACCTGCTGCCTCGCCTCGGTCCGGGCCGCGGTCTCCATCTGCTGGCGTCGTTGGCCGGCGGCTTGTTCGGCCGCGCCCAGGGTCGCCTTGGCTTCCGCCAGCTTGTCCCGTTGCGTGTCCGCGTAGTCGTTCAGCCATTCCCGCAGGCTCTCGTCGTCGCTGCCTACCCGCGGGTCCACCTTGCGGATCTGCTCCGCCACGGCTTCCGGGTTGGTCTTCAGCAATGCCTTCAGCTCACGGGCCGCCTGCAATTCCGCCTCGGCCTTGGTCGCCCGTTCCCGGTGCGGTTTCAGCTCCGGGTCGTCGGTGCCGGCCTCGGGTTGGTTCGCCTCGGGCGCCTTGGCTTCCGCCTTGGCTTCCAGTGCTTCCAGCCGTTCCTCCAGCGCCTTCCGCTTGGCGATTTCCTTGGCCAGCCGGCGGTAGGGCACCGTCTTCGGGGCTTCCTCCTCGGCTTCCGTCTCCGCGTCTCCCGCCTCCGGGTCAACGCCTTCGGCTTCCGCCTCGTCCGTCTCGGTTCCAGGGTCAGTTTGAGCAGGCGTCTCGTGGGCTTCCGCCCCGCCTGCCTGATTTGAAAGATCGTCGTTTGCTTCCGCCGCCGCACTCGCGGCTTCGGGTTCGCCGAACAGGCGTTCGATGTCCTGCACGAGGCTGGCCTCGACCTGCTGTTCGGATGGCTGCGTGGGCGCGGGTTGCGCTCCGGTCACCGGCGTTGGGGCCGCAAGGGCTCCGGGGGCGGTGGCCCCGTTCGGTCCAGTCATTTTGTTTTGGCTGCGGCGACAGACCGCAGAATCAGGCGTGGGTCACTCCGGTTTGGTGATGACACCCGCCGGTCACTCGGCCGGCGGGCGCCGGAATGAAGCGGGGCCGCCAGACCGCGCTTAAACCGGGCTTTCACCCGGCTCGCCTGCCATCAACCACACAAGAAACCCCACGCCAACGGGGTGCCGTCGGTCGTGGGGCTTTATCGGGCTATAACGGGTGAACTCGTCAACCCGGCGCCGGTCCGTCGCGCAGGGTTTGCAGTTCCGCGCCCAGGTCGTCGAGGGCCGTGAAGGCGCCCGACTCGAATTGGCGGTCGTCCGGCGACAACTTGCTCGGGGGCAGCTTGTGCCGTTCCAGCGCCTCCGCCCGGCGCCGCCGGATCAGCAGCAGCACCGCGGGCAGGGTCGTGTCGGAGTCCGGCAGCGACCGGAGGATCTTCGTGGCTTGTTCCAGGTTCATGCGTTGCCTTCCATCGGTTGCACGCCCAGCCGGCCCACCACCTTGTTCTGCTGTTGCACCGCGCTTTGCTGGCGGTTCTGCGCCCAGTTCTGCATGGCCTGCGCAAAGCGGCCCTCGGGATTGCCCACGAGTTCCTTCTGGTAGAACGGATTTGCCCCGATGATTTGCTGCGCAAAGCCAAGCTGGCCCGGCGCCGTCGGATCGTTCTCCACCAACCGCGGCGGGTTGCCGAGGAACATGGCCGCGATGTCCGCATTGACCTGTTCCTGCAACTTGGCGCTGGCGCTGGCGTCGCTCACCAGCAGCGACTGCGCCAGCAGCGGGTCCACCGCCATGAGCTTCATCCGCACCAGTTGCGTCTTGTCGATCACGCCCGCGGCATCCTCGGGCACCACGAACTGCGAGATGGCTTGGAGCTTCTTGATGCTGAACTCCATGTCCTGGTCGCGCACGTCCGTTTGCAGGATGATGCCCGTCTCGCCGGCAATGCTCGCGGCACTCAGCGGGGGCTTGGGTGTGCCGGTCACGCCTTCCCACTCGCCCGGCGTAAGGTATTGCTGCATGAGCGCCCACATCTGTTGGAAGACTTCGTTCCATAGGCTCAGGAAGTTCGACACCATGCGCTGCTGCTTCATCTGCACCCGGGCCGGCGCGGCGTTCGGGGTCATGCGCCCGAACCGTTGGTCGGCGATCTCCAGTTCCAGCCGGATGATGCTCTCGGCCACGCCGTCGTGCCCCGGCAATTCCATGAAGCGCGGTTCCTCGCCCCGCAGCGTGGGGATGCGGGCCGCCGGCCCGAACACGTCCTGCTCGTCCATCATGCGGCTCGGCACGAGGCGCGGCGGCAGCGTGGTCAGCGACGTGCGGTCAATCAGCGCGTCCTGCTGCACCTTGATGCTGCGCTGTTGCGGGAACGCCCGTTCCGGCACGCCCCGGCTCGCGGTCAGGCTGCGGCACCACCATTCGGCCGCGCTGCTGGCGAAGGGCATCTTGCCGTGCTTGAAGTCGCACAGGCCATGCCGGGCGCACAGTTCCTTGTCCGAATCCGGCAGCCGGTCGAAGTGCGGACTGAACACGGTCACGTAAACGCCCGGAACGCCATACTGGTCAATCCGCGTGGTGTAGGCGGTCACCACCTCGACGAGGTTCACGCCATCCTCGGTGTCGGCCACGTAATCGGTTTCGTGGACCCGGGCCCGGCCCTTGTCGGCCTCGTCGGTCCAGCTCGAATACTTGCCCCGGCCATCCCACGCCGCCGCGATCCAATCGGGGTCCCAGCCCTCGGTGAATTCCCGCGCCCGCAGGTCATCCTCGCTCAGCCGTTCGCGCACGAACACCTGCCCGCTCGACGTGTCGCCCTGCTCGTCGGGGATGAACACGTCGCGCCACGGTTGCAACGCCCGGATGCTCGGCTGGTTCCGCATCAGCGCCGGCACCTCGAACTCCACGTCGCCATCCTCGCGCAATTCCTTCACCAGCTTCTTGGCCTGCGCCAGCGACAGCTCGGGCATGCGTTCCAGTTCCAGGCTTTCGAGTTCCTGCCGCACCCGTTGGGCATACAGCATTCGCACCAACTGCGCCGACTGCTCGTCCAGGTCCGGGTTCTGCACGAACACCGCGATGTCCGGCGCCAGGCTGGCGACTTCGTTAAGCGTCAGCGTCACCTTGCGTTTGCCGAAGCGCCGGTCCCAGCCCGTCTGCACCACCACCCAGCCGTAAGTCCGCTGGTATTGCGCGGCCAGCTCCACCTCGCGCTGCAACGTCTCGTTCAGGCGCGTCCGCACCATCCAGTAGATCATCCGGCTGGCCACCGCGGCGGCGGCGGCATCGCGCACCTGCGTGCCCTCGGCCTTGGTGAGCGAACGCCAGAAGGCGTTCACGAGGATGTCCACGTCGTCGGCGATGATGTCGTCAGCGAGCAGCACCCGCTGGTCGCTGGCGCCTTCCCACGGCTGCGCCTTGAAGTCGCCGGCACTCGCCTTGCGGCAATCCCGCGACTGGTTGGGCCACAGCGCAAAGCGGATGCGCTCGGCATCGAACAGCCGGTTGAAGGCGCCGCCGCTCGGGCTGCACCGCTTGAAGGTCTGCGAAAGTTCGGCCAGCCGTGGCTGGTCGGGATCGAGCACCTCGGAAGGTGTCTCGTCCTGGTCGGTTGATCTCATGGCCTTGCGCTGCGCTGGCATCTGGCGGCCCCGACTCCGGCAAGGTCTGGCGTGACGTTAGCCATCCGCCACCGGGAGGCAAGCACTCCTAAGTCGGCCAAGTCTCCAAGGCGGATTTGCGTTTGTCCGATGGAATGTGATGCAAGCAGGTAGCCCATAGAGCAATCGGGATTTGATGCTTGGAACACCGGTCTGGAACATATCGGGCTTTTGCGGGGTCGCGATAAACACACCCGCAGCACGATTTGTCTGCGACAGCATTTCCAGACTGCCTCCTGTATCCGACCGACAACTTTATGTCGGCGACCTTGAGCTTGCGCACATTTGCTGCCTTTGCACCCTTCGCTTCTTCGCTGTTCTTCATGCGTTTTCCCCTCTGTTCAAAACCCAGTGAACCCACACAGCTCCCCGATGTCGAACTTGTTATATCGCACCCGTTTCCCCGTCTTGCCCACCGCCAGCGTGCGCAGGCGTTTCGCCTCCACCAACGCCGACACGTCCCGGTCATCCAGCCCCGTGAACTGCCGCACCACCTGCCGCGACACCCACGCCGGCAACGCCACCCACCCCTTCCGCGATACCTCAATGCTCATTGGTTCCTTTCTGTTTTGGTTTCTTCATTCCACCTTCTTCCTTCTGCCTTCCCTCAATACGCCCACCCCGGCTTTCCCTTGAACATCCCCGGGCTCACATGCACCAGCTCGTCGTCCTGCGCCACGTAACGCACGAGGTCCGCCGGGTCCTTGCAGGCGCCATCCTCGCCGCCCTTGCCCGTGAAGTTCTCAAACATCCAAGCCACCTGCTGCGCCGCCTCGCTCACGAACAGCTTCGGTTCGTTGACCACCGCGCACAGCGGCTGCTGGTCGTCGAAACTCAGCAGCTCCTGCACGGCCGACGTGCCGTTGTCATCGCCACGGCCCGTGTAGGCCGGAATCAGCTCCACGCCCTCCAGCACCTGGCCACGGTCCTCCTGCTTCGCGGCAAACATCTCGATCAGGTTCGTTCCGCCCTTCTCGGCCGCCTGCGGATTCATCGCCGCCCGCGGGTCGATCTTCCGCAACTGGATCGGATACCGCACCACCACGCCCCGCTTCCGCGCCTCCGCCACCTCCTCCCGCGTCCACCGATTACTGACCACTGAAGACTGATTACTGATTACTTTTGCCATCGCCTCATTGAGCAGTTTGCGCCCCATCGGGTCCTGCACCTTCCACTCCCCATCCGCGCCCAGCTCCAGCGGAATCGTCTCCAGCTCGCGGAACAGCCGTTTGTAGCGCGTCACCCCGTAGCCCAGGTTCATCTGCGCCGGGCCCGCGTCGCCGTCCCAGCCGTGCCGGGAATCCTGCGTCACCTTCCGCTCCGTCGGCACCGCCCACTCGCCGTAGGTCTGGCAATCCGGCCAATCCTTCCAGATATACAGTCGGCGCGGATTCCCCGGCGCCACCCGCACGTAGAGCAGGAACCAGTTGCGCGCCCCGGCCGGGTCGATGAACAGGTAGTTGGTCCCCACCGCCGGCAGGTCGCGCTCGCGCACCACATGCACGTTGCGGTTGAACGTCGGGAACTGGAGCCCCATCACGTCCTTCGTGAACCCGTAGAAGATTCGCAGCACGTAATCCCGCGGCTTGCCCTCGACTGCCCGCGCCACCTGTTGCCCGTAGGTCTCGCCCGCGCTGCCGAACACCGTCATGTCCGAATGGAAGTAAACGATGCTCGTGCGTTTGTTCGCGCCCGCCTGCACCAGCGGCACGCGCCCCGGCCGGCAGCCCTCCACCAGCACCTGGCCTTGCGGCAGGATCTTCGCCACCTTGCTCCGCAGGATCTTGCCCGTGCCCACCGTCTCCTTGATGGCCGGCGTGATGCCGTTGATCGGCGTGAAGCTCCACAGGCCGTAGCCTGGACGGTATTCGCCGCGGCGCTTCAGCATCGTCAGCCACGGGATCGGCGCGTTCTCGTCCAGCCACCACGCCGGGCCGTAACCCTCGCGGGCGCCGAACTCGAACCCCTCGAACTCTGCCGGGTCGCCGCGATACGTGGCGAACAGCAGCTTCACCCCGTTGGGCAGCACGGCGATGCGGTCCGCGAAACCGTTCTTCGGATCGTAACCGATCGAGAACACCCGCCGCGGATCACGCCGGCCGTTCAGTTCCTTCAGCGACGGCGGCAGGAAGCGCCACACCAGTTGTTGCGCCGTCTCGATGCTGCTCCGCTCCGTCTCCGACCCCACGAGGAACCGCGCATCGCTGCCCATTTCCTGCGACACCATTTCCAGCACCAAGTGGTAGGCGCAGTAGAACGACTTGCCCGACCGATTGCCCCCCAGCAGCACCAGCAGCTTCGGATGATACCGCCGCACCACCCGCCGCGTCAGGCGCCACGACTTCATCGGCGGCAGGAACTGCAACGGGTCCCGCTCCGCGTCCGCAATCGCCTGCCGGCGCATGCCCAGGAACTCGCCCAACCCCCGCGGCCCGTGGTTCCTGAGAATGCCCCGCGCCTGCCGCTCCGTCGGCAACGGAAACAGCGGATGCTGCGGCTCCTGGTCAAACATGGTCATGGCGAAGAGGGCAGGGAGCCGGGAGCATGGAGCGGGGAGGAAGCAGCAGGGAGCACGGAGCTTGGAGCCCGGAGCAGGGCGGCTTTGCTCCTTGCTCCCCGCTCCTTGCTCCCTGCGTTGGCGTTAGCCAACAGCAGCTCCCACTCGCGCAGCCAGTGCAGGCACGCCGAGGGGTTGGCGATCTGCCGTTGCCAGCAGACCAGATCCAGCATGGCCTCGCGTTCCAGTTCCGCCGACGGCCCGGCCGACCACGCCGCGTGATACTGCGTGGTGCGGTCGGCCACCCATCGCTCGATCGTGGCGTCGGTCTGGCGCCACACCCAGTTGGCCACCAGCGCGGCGTCGCCCTTGCGCCACGGCGCCGGCCCGCTCCGCGCCGGCCACGCCGCCGTCGCCTCCGCCGTGGGCACCGTCCCCCACCGCTGCTTGGGCACCTCCGTCTCAGGCGTGGCACTCACAGCGCACACCCTCCCTCGCACTCGAAGGCGAATGAGTTTTGGCCGCGCTCGTCATCAGTCAGTGGCACCTCAACCAAGGGACGGCAGGACCGATGCAGGTAGAGCTTTTCGTTCAGCGACCGGTTATAAACAGTGCCCTCCACTCGCAGCGCCGTATCAATCTCCACCGCCCGCTTCCATCCGTTCGGGTCACCGGCACGAAGCCGGCGCCAGTCATGGTCCGACTTGTAGGGGCAGAACACACAGGCCGACCGCGGGACTTCATGCGGAACACCAAACGCCTTCAGCCATTCGATGCAGTCGTCGCGGGTCATCATCTTCTCGATCAACGGAAACTCCGGCGTGGACCAGAACGGGCTGTTAGCCTTGATGCGAGTGCCGCGGCTAGCTTCGTCGAGACTGATCCCGAACAACTGAACCACCGAACCCTTGAACCGCTCGCCCGGCTTCATGCCGAACAGTTCGCGACGGATGAACCTCTCAAGCGGGGCGATCTTGTATTCTGACGTGCATTGCCGGCGGATCTTTCCTAGCGGTTGTCCTTCCGCCGCGGCCGTGTAGGCTGGGATTGACGCAACTCGACCACCGGTCGATTTGCGTCCTTGACGCAAATCGTCGCCTAAACTGCCGGCATCAATGACGTGAATCTTCGGCCCGCCCAGCGATTTCAACCACGCCATGTGCCGATAGACGCTCTCGGGTTCTTCGCGAAGGTCTGAGAACAGCGCGCATTCAAACGGGGCCACTTCGCCGCGCATGGCCATCAGGTAAAGCGTGGTCGATTGCACGCCGCCGCCTAGGTTCAGTATTCTCATCTTCGTTCCCTCCGTTCCCTTCTGTTCAAACCGGTCACGCCGGCAACGCCATCGGCGTTTCGTCACTGTCCACATGGGCGTCAATGAACCGCATCCACGGTTTCACGAACACCAGCTCCACCGGCCCGGTCGGGCCGTTGCGCTGCTTCACCACGAACAGATCCCGCCGCTGACAATGCTTCTCCAGATCGTCCCGCAGTTCCGCCGGCAATGACCCCACCGCCCGGCTTTGCATCCACGCCAGCTTGCGTTCGGCGATGGCCCGCTTCACCTCGTCGTCGCTGGCGATGTCACGCTTGGCCCGCGTGAGGTCCACCTTCTTCAGGAACGCCACCACGTCGGCATCGGCCGTGGGTTTCGCGCTGTCCTTCAGGTCGCTCAGTTGCGGCTCGCGCTCGCGCTCGGCGCGCTCCTGGTTGAAGTTCTCCTGCGCCAGCACGATGAAGGGCACGTTCAGCTCCTTCTTGAGCTTCATCAGCCCGTCGCTCACGTCGGAGATACGCATGTTCAGGTCGCGATAATTCACGCCGCTGCGCCCGCCCATGAGTTGCAGGTAGTCGATGACGAACAGCTTCACGCCGTGCTCGCGCACCATGCGCCGCGCCCGGATCGACAACTCGTCAATGTTCAAGCCGCTGCTGTCGTCCACGTGCAGCGGAATCCGCTTCATGGCGTTGCACGCCTTGGTGAGCAGCGCCGCATCCGTCTCCCGCAGGAAGCCGTTGCGATACGCCTGGAAGTTCACGCCGGCCCGCTGGAACACCAAGCGGCTGGCCAGTTGCATCCGGTTCATCTCTAGCGAGAACATGCCCACCGGCGCCCCTTCCACCGCGGCTACGTGGTCGGCGATCTGCAAGGCCAGCGCCGTCTTCCCGCCGCCGGGCCCGGCCGCAATGATGATGTATTCCGCCGGCTTGAGCCCGCACAGCATGTTGTCGAGGAAGTTCAGCCCGGTGGCGAACCCCTTCATTTGCTTCCTGCCCTGCCGGAACGATTCCAGCTCGGCGATGACGCCGCGAAACTCCTCGTGCACGGGCTTGGCCGCCGCCTTGGCATCCTGCACGGCGAGGTCCATGGCCGCGGCGCTGAAGCGGTTGGCCAGCTCCATGGCGTTGGTGCACGAATGCACCTGCTGGAGCATGGCCACACACTCGCGCTCCATCCGCCGCAGCAACCACTTGTCCGCCACGATGTCGGTGTAGTAGCCCACATTGGCCGCGCTCGGCACGCCGTCGCACAGCGCCGACAACGCGGCGAGCCCGCCCACCTCGTCGAGCTTGCCCGTGTCGCGCAGCCGCTGCTGCACCGTCATCAGGTCAATCGCCTTGCCCTCGTCGCTCAGCGCCACCAGGGCGAACCACAGCTCGCGATGCGCCAGCGTGTAGAACGCCATGCCGTCGAGCCCCAGTTTCTCGATCACCACTGGCAGGGCATCCTCGGGCTCCAGCAGGCAACACCCCAGCACACCCGCCTCCGCATCCGGCGAATTCGGCGGCAACCGGTCGGCCCGCATGGTGTCGGCGGCGGCCAACTGCCGAGCTTTCCTCGGTAGCTGCGCCGGGCTCGCTTGGTCAAAGTCGTCACTCATGGACTTGAATCTGGAAGGCAGGAAATCAGGAAGCGGCGTTTGGCGGTCTAATAGCCAATCGCGCCGCAAATTCGTGGCTCACTCAACTGTTAGGTGTCCTGAAGTTCACGCGGGTTTCTCCGCGATAGTTTCGGCGGAAATGGACTGCACCGATTAGGAAGTTCATCGGAAAGCCCAGTTTGCTTCCACCAGCCATGACGTAGATTTCTGGCACGCCGCCCCACTTCCAGATGTCGCACGTCACGCGGTAGCTGTTGAAGATTTTGTTTATCGGCATCAGATAGACGATGTTTTCCGCGACCTCGAAAGAGTGGCGCAGGAAGTCAGCGAACACCGAATAAGGCGGGTTGCTCACAATCCAGTCCACTTGCTCGCGCCATGCGTAGAAGTCTCGGCCTTGGCGGATTTCGCACCAGTCACATCCCGGCATCAGGTCAGAGAAAGCGCCATTGCCTCGGCACGGGTCGAGGATGCGTCCCGAAGGCTTGAAGTGATTCACCACGTCACGCGCCGCATCCAATGGCGTCAGTATGATGTCGTCGAGGCGCACGCTTTCAGATTCCAGACCTGGAAGCGCGAGATTCACCGACGGACACCTAACAAGGCGCTGCAGTGAACCGCCGTTGGGCGTCTCACTTGCAATCGGAATGTTTAGGTCGGCGGTCACTGAGCTTTTTCGTTGGACGGCTTCACCTTCCTGACGTAGAAGCCGGTTTTGACCTGCCCGCATTTCGGGCAGCTTCCTTTCGAGACTCGCAACGGTGCGATTTCGACCTCGATGTATTTGAGTTCGGATTGCGGGCCTGACCAGCCACACTTTTTTGTGTGTCCGCAGACCCAGATTTCAGTTTCGGTTTGTTCCATATTTTTGTTCGTTGTGGCCAGCCGTCCAACCACCGGGTCGAGCGAACCCGGCATAACGTCACGGTTTCAATTCACGCGTCTCTTGGCCGGGTCGCTCACCCGGAGCGTTGGCCAGCACTCGCCGTCCGTAGTCGTTGAGGTCGGCGCGGTTTGGGGTGAGTTGGGCGATTTTGCGGTCAGCTTCTACCTTGATGTCGGCGTTGCCGAAGCACTGCTCGATGGCCTGCATCGCCGCGTTGAGCCAGAAGCGAGGCACTTCGCACGGCGTTCCATTCGAGAGTTGCCACACGAGTTCCCGCGTGTTCATCGGCAGGTTGAATCGGCCAAAGTTTTCTCCGGGTTCGACCGTGCTGGCCAACCATGCGCTGCTGCCAACAGGCGGGGCGGTTACGGTTTGCTTGCTCATGGAGTCTCCTTTCGCCCCGCCTGCGGCAGAGCTTGGTCGTTGGGCATCCGAGCCACGCGCCCGGTTGGCAGTGCGTCGTAAGTCGTGCCGTTTAGAGTCCGGCCGGTGGCGTGCTTGTCCACGCCGCCCCATTGCTTGAACAGGAAGGCCACGCCAGCGGCTTCACACTCCGCGAGGATTGGCGTCACCCATTCCTCTTTCATCGTGCGCGCACCAGGCCCGCTCTCTCCGCCGACGATGACCCATTGCAGTTGCGGCACGATTGGCTCGGTGAGCCAGTAGGACAGGTCGAGCGCACCAAGTAGCGGCTCGACGCTCAGGAACTTCACGGCGGCATCGGTTTCGATGAGCGTCGGGATGCGTTCTTCAGCGCGGGTTTGGTCTTCGACGCTCACGCCGAGCCACACATTTTCAGGCACGCCGAGACGGCGCGTTTCAGTGAGCATCACTTCGGGCCGTTTCGTCAGCAGCAGCCAGTCGAGATTCGGCGTGGCTTCGATGAGTTGCCACAGGTCGTCGCGCCATTCGTTCGCCACTTCACCATCGAAGACGTCGGCGAGCGACGCGCAGAATACGCGATGACGTTCACCGAGTTTCGCGGCTTCCTTGTCCCACCGTTTCGGCTGCTTCCAGTTGCCCGCGCTGGTGCGCGAGCGCGGATTTCCTTTGCCCCACTTCGCCCGACCATATCGCGTGTCCATCAGCGTTTCGGCGTAGCAGTGGGCGCAGCCGGGTGACACTTTCGTGCAGCCAATCCAAGGATTGAAGGTGTGGGTAGTCCACTCGATTTTCGATTCTTTCATGTTCGTGAGTCTTTCATTCGGAATGCCCAACCAGACGCTGCTGCGAAGGAGGGCGGGCCACGTCTGTTGCCAATGCGAACGTCACTTGCCGCCCTCCTCGCAGAGCTTCACGGTTGGGCGGTGTGGGTTCGGGCATTACGCGGGCCATCCGGGCGCCGCGGGCGGGGCGGCCGAGGCGGAACAGGCGCTCGCGGCCCCGGGGCGAGATCAACCGCAGTTGCCCGCCGGCATTGCGCCACCGCCACCGCCGCGCCTCCGGCTGCTCGGGATCGGTCCGCACCGTGACCACCCTGAAACTCACCCGGCGCCAGGTCGGTTCGTCCTTCATGGGTCACCTGCCCCCCTCCAGCGCCTCCAGCTCGCGCCAGCGGGCGTCGAGCTGGGCCTGTTGCGCCTTGCGGAAATCGTCGTGCGGCAGTTGGTCGATGTCGGCCTGCATCGTCTCCAGTTCGTCGCGGGTCGCGATGGCCCGCACGCTGGCGCTCACGGTCTTGGCCGGCGTTTTTTCGGCGCTGTTTTTCGCCATCGCCTTGGCGAACTCCGCCCGGCGCAACGGATTCTGCCAGTCGCTGAGCAACGCCCGGCGCCAGTATCGCGGCCAGCCGATGGCCCGGCCGTCGTAGTCGGCGATCCGGGAGGCGGCGAAGTCGGCGGGAATCGGTCCTTGGGCGACCGTGGCGCAGTAGGCCAGGACTTCCTCGCGACTCGGCAGCTCGGCGCCCTGATCCCCGGCCCCCTTGGGGGGTAGGGGGGATTTCTCTACCTCCCCCTCTTGTCCTATGTAATTCCTCCTACTCCTACTCTGTGCCAAGTCAGTTGCCAATCCAGCCGCCAAGTCAGTTGCCGTTTCAGTTGCCAAGTCACCTGCCAAGTCAGTTGCCAAGTCAGCCTCGGAACGGGGTGGGTTGTAGGTGTCGTAATTGACGAACCGGATCACCGTGCCGTTGGCGTTGCTGGCGGTCTTCACGACGCCTTGCTGGGCCAGCTCGCGCAGGTAGCCGCTCACCTTCACGTCGCTCCATTGCCAGCGCCGGGCGAGGCTCTGGATGCTGTAAGCCACGCAGCCGCGGGCCACCTCGACGCGGGTGCCGCCGCGGGCGGGTGCGGTGGTGTCCTCGGTATTGGCGAGCAGCAACAGATCCACGAGGGCGGCCTGCCGGCAGAACTTTTCGCTGAACCACAGGTCGTGCCCCGCGAGGGCGCGCACGAGGTTCACGGAACCGGAGAGCTTTTGCTGGGCGCTCATGCGGTCGCGGCCTCCTTCAGCAGGCGGGTCACGGTGTCGGTGTGGACGGCGAGCCGGCGGGCGATCTCGCGCAGGGAATGGCCTTGCCGGTGCAGCGCGGTGGCTTGCCGGGCCATGGCGCTACGTTTTTCGAGGCGTTCGCTGACGGGTGGCTCGGGATTGGCCAGGGTGCGTTGCACGGCATACTTCGACAGCCCCACGGCGAGGGCGATCTGGCGCTGGCCCAAGCCCTTGCCGTGCAGCCGCCAGATTTCGCGCTGGACGGGCAGGGTGGCCTTGTAACGGCGCTTGGCCATGGGCCCGCGGCGTTCGCCGGGCACGGCCTGGGTGGCGTCGTGGCCCGCCAGCAGCGTGCTGGTGAGCCGGCGCACGGCCGCCAGTCCGCCGATCTCGGCAATGATGCTCTGCCCGCCGCAGCGCACGGGCGCGGTCTTGTTCAGCAATCGGGTGTGGGAGCCTTCGCGCATAGGTCAGTTCGTGTTTTCCTAAATTTGTCGCCGGGACCAAACCACCTGCGGTCTGGTATCCACTCCTGAGCCGGGTTAAAGCCGGTCCCAGCGACTCAAAGTCACCAGCGCCCCGGCCAGCGTGGGAATCGAGCCCCCACCGCCGGATTTTCCGGGTTGCCTTCAAAATCGTAGTAGTCCGTGTGGCCGAACTTCAGCCGGGCCAGCACCCGCATGCCCACGGCAAACAGCGCATTGCGCCCCTTGCCCACGTTCACCCGCCGCGCCGTCGCCATGCTCACGGCCTCGCCGGTTTTTC
>JBEISV010000424.1:0-4322 GCA_040375265.1 Verrucomicrobiales bacterium | reverse complement strand
GGAAGTTGCCCTCGGCATCCAGCGCCTCGACGGAGATGACGCCCTGGCCGTTCTCGACGCTGACCTCGGTGTTGAAGTCGGCGGTGTCCACACGGCGGAGCGCCCAGTTGGCGACCTGTGACCAGAACTGCTGATACTTGCTCCACCCGAGCCAGTCCTGCGCCCACTTGGGCCGCGCGTCGCTGGTGAAGGCGACGGAACGCCCGAGGCCGAACTGCCAGTGCGCGAGCAGCGGGTCGCCCTTTTCGCTGAGCAGCGGGACTTCCGCGCGGGGTTTGGTGCTGCTGGAAACGTAGCCGCGCAACGTGGGGAATTCGCCGGCGCCGATGCCGCGGACGAGTTCCGTGTTGACGGCAAGCTGGGGGCGGAAGGGTTCCTCGAAGATCGCCGACTTGAGGATGACCGCGGCTTCCTTGATGAAGATCTGCGGCAGCTGGGCCGCGGACTTCACGTCGTAGAACCGGCCGCCGCCCTGCGAAGCCATGCGTTCCATCGTGGCCGGGGCGACGTGGCCGCCGATCATCACGGTGGTGACGGTGATCTTGGCGCCGACGATGTCCTTCATCAGCGCGTCGGTGGGCGCGCCGGGATCGCCGTCGCTGAAGACGATCATGTGCTTGAGGTTGGCGCCGGACTTCCGGAGATCGTTGTAGGCCGACTGCATCGGCGCCTGGAAGTCGGGCATGTCGCCCTGGTTCATGCCGGCGAGGGCGGTGGCGAGCTTCTTCTTGTCGCCGACGGGCTGGAGGTCGAAGAGGGCGCGCGTCGTGCCGTCCCAGAGGTAGCAGCCCATCTCGTCCTGCGGGCCGAGCGCGTCGAGCGAGGCGATGGCGATGTCGCGGGCAACCTGGTTGCCGTTGGCGAACTCCATGCCGTGCATCACGAGGCCGAGCGCGCCCTTGGGCAGGACCTTCTTGGAACTCAGCTCCATGTCGAGCGGGAGGGCGGCTTCCAGCGGGGTGTTGCGGTAACCGCCGGCGGCGAAGGCATTGTCGCCGCCCACGGCCACGAGCCCGATGCCGAAGTCGCGCACGGCGCTTTCGAGCAGGCGCATGCGGTCCTGGCCCAAATCGCCGGCGGCCGCGTTGCACAGGATGACCTCGTCGTAGCTCTGAAGTTCGCCCAACGAACCCGGCGCGCTGCGTTCGTCCACGACCTTCACGTCGAGCTTGGCCGTGCGGAGCGCCGCGGCGAGCGTGCGGTCGGCCTCGGGATCGCTGCTCACGATGAGCACGCGGGGATCACCGCGGACATTCACAAAGCTGCTCGCCTTGTTGTTCTGCGCGACCGTGTCGCCGGCGACCTCAACCTGGACGTTGTAACCGTAGAAACCGGGGTCCGCGAGCGTCTGGGGAAAGGTGAACAGGTTCTTGCCGGCTTCGAGCTGCACCTTCTGCTCGCCGAGCAACTGGTCGTTGCGGAACAGCCGCACGGTGGCGGGCTGCGCCTTGTCGGAGTTGGCAAAGATCTTCGCCTCGAACGTCTGGCCTTTCTTGATGTTCGCGGGCAGGCCCAGCTTCTGGACCGACACGTCGCCGCTGCGCGACGAGCCGAGCGCCACGACGTCGAGCGTGACCCCGAGCGGCTTGGCGGCGATGAGCGCGGACATCGAGTCGCCGGTGTTCTCGTTGCCGTCGGAGAAGAGGACGAGCTTCTTCTGGCCGGTCTCGGGAAACGCCGCCGTGCCGAGCCGGACCGCACCCGCGATGTCGGTGCGTTGGCTTTCGACGACGGCCTGGATCTTCTCGGCCTCGGCGATGGACGTGGCGGTGGTCTCCAGCGCGGCGTCGGTGCCGAAGATCAGGAAACCCGCCTTGTCGGCCTCCTTCTTCTTCTTGGCCCAGGCGTTCGCCATTTCGCGCGCCTGTTCCTGTTGGGCCGACGGCACGGAGTCCGACCGGTCGAGCACGAAGAAGACGTTCATGCCCTCCTGCGGCCGTTTCCACTGGATGCCCGCGATGGCGCAGATGAGCAGGAGCAGAATGACGAAACGCAGCCCCGACGACGCCCACCGGCGCCACGACGTGAGCGAGGCGTCGGACTTCCAGGCCAGCCAACCGGTCCACGCCGCCGCAGGAAGCAGCAGCAGGAGCCAAAGCGGATGGGTGAACTGGAAGTTCATGGGTCGTCGTGACGGCTTGCGGGGGGAAGCTCACAATTCTGGCGGCTCGGACGCCAGCAGTAGTTTGATGGTGAAGATGGAGCCTCCTCACGTCGGCTGCTACGTAAACAGGGATTCACGACGCGGCATCTCCTTTCGTAGCAGCCGACGTAAGGAGGCTCTGACTTCCGTTCCGTGACCGCCAATAGAGCCGCCAGAACTTGGGCCAGAAATCCGCTTCCAACGGATGCAAGTTTGGGTAGCCGGGAACCAGGCACCCGCACCACGGCCATTGGTCGGGAGACTTTGCCAGACCGTCCTTGACCGGATTCAGCAGGACATAACCGCAGGCGTTAGCAAATTGTCGCTGGGTGCGTTCGCCTTCGCGTAAGACGTGATCGTGGGCCTGGTGCTGGAACTTGAGCCCGCCGAGCCTTGGCTCCAGATGGGTGCGGAGAAAGGCCATGCCGTTTCGCTGGTCGGAATCATCCCGGGTGCCCATCCAAACGAGGTGGATGTGGTCCGGCAGCAAGCAATAGACGGGGCAAATCAACCCTTCGCGAGCCGCCGTGTGGAGAAGCAACTCCCGGAACTGTTGGTGAAACGCCTCCGTCAGCCAGCCGGTAGAACGCTGGGCAGTCGGCATTGTCCAGTGAACCGCGGCAAATCCCTGATACTTTTCCCGCTGCAGCCGAGGCAGGAAATAGGCCCGGTTGAGTTTTGCTTCCGCCGGCTCTAACTGTTGATCGCGCGGAAGTTTCAAGCGCGGCCTCCCTGCTCCGCAGCAGCCGACCCTAGCAGGCTCTGATCAAACTCGCACCGGTTCGGCCCGCGGGGAATTGCGGGAAGATGGAGCCTCCTGACGTCGGCTGCTACGTCTTGAAAGGGCTGCTTGGTGGAAAGTGGTGACTCCACGAACTCGACCGACGAGGACAGGGTGGCGGGAGGCTGAATCGAAGCGCGGGACAGGTGGAGTCGCCGAGCGCCGTAAACGACTCCCTCTCCGCCCGCCCAAGCGGGGGGAGAGGGCCGGGGTGAGGTGGGCGCCCCGGAGGCGGAGCAGGCGCCTGGCGTCGTTCGCTTCATGGAGTCCGATTAGTTGACGCCCCTTCCAGAGGAACCCGCCGGATTGTTCCAACGGTTGGTTTCGCTTGCAGGTGTTCCGCCATCACTTTGCGGAGCTGCTCAGACCGCCGCCGGTCGCGGACCGCGGTGCCCGCCTGAAAGATTCCGAGGAAGAGACCGACGACGAGCATCGCTTCGAGGCGGTTGGGAAAGGTGGTTCTAAGCTTGAGGATGCGAATCACCGCGAGGCAGCAAGCCGTGAACGCCAGCCCGCAACTGAGCCAGTGGGCCGGCCAAAACATGAAAGCCGCGGCCAGAAGCCAGTAGATGCCCTGACCTTCGCCACCTGCGATTGCCGTCGTTTGCCTGGGTATGACTGAAGGCTCCCGGTTCATGGGTTCCGGTTGGTCACCGTGGTTGGACCGGCTGATGCGGAATTCGTCGCGGATTGCCTTCGGAGCGCCTCCACCTTGGCGCGAATTCCCTTCTCTCGGACTTTCTCCTGAGTGTGGGCGATGGTCAGAATTCCGGTGACCAGGACGGCTAGCAACGGCATGAGCACATTATGACCCCGGCGCAGCACGATGGAGCCGATGGCCAAGGCGAGGCCGATGCCAGGGATTCCCGGGCAGGCACACATGATCATCCCGCTGAGGATGACAAACACCCAGGTCGAATACAGGCAGACCCGCGCCCAATACAGCCGTCGTGAATCCGTCATCTTACAGCCCTCCGCACTAGCTTCTGCACCCGGTGATTCTGCGAGTCGGCGACGTAGAGGTTGCCCTTGGAGTCGAAGCAGATCGCCCACGGGTTCGCGAACTTGCCCGGCGCCGCGCCGGCACTGCCGATGATCTCGACCACTTGGTCGTGCGCGTCGAGCACGGTGATCCGGCTGTTACCGAATTCGCAGATGAACTGGTTGCCGGCGGGGTCCACGCGCACGTCGTAGGGGTAGCTGAATTCGCCCGGATTGGAGCCCGCCCGGCCGAAGGCGCGCAAGAATTTGCCCTCGCGGTCGAACACCTGCACGCGGTGGTTGCACGAATCGGCCACGAGCACCTCGTCGCGCTGGCCGATGCAGAGCCCTTCCGCGCGGCTGAACTGGCCCGGACCGTCGCCGGGGGTGCCCCACATTCCCGTCACGTAGCAGCCG
>JBEISV010000445.1:0-4080 GCA_040375265.1 Verrucomicrobiales bacterium | reverse complement strand
TGCGCACCAAGCCGTAGGCCATCGCGGCCTTGGCCGCGGCGTAGTCCGCGTGGCCGGCTTCGCCAAAAACTCCGGCGGTCGAGGCGATCAGGATGGCATTCCCCCGGCGCTGCATCCGGACGAGCCGGCTGAACTCGCGCAGGGTCAGGAACGCGGAGGTGAGCACGGCATCCACCGTCTGCTGCCAGCGCTTGAGCGAGAGATCCGCGATGGAGGCGCTTTCGCTGGCCCAAGAACCGGCGTTGACGACGACGGTGTCCACGCGGCCAAAGCGCTTCACTGCCGCGGCGAACAGGCGCCTGACTTCCGCCTCCTTGGTCAGGTCGGCCCGGATTGGGAATGCGTCCGGCCCCAACTCGCGGGCCAGTTCGGTCGCCTGCCGTTTGCCGGTGCGGTAGTGCAGCGCCACCAAGGCGCCTTCCGCGGCAAACTTCCGGGCGATGGCGCCGCCGATGCCGCCGGAGGCACCAGTCACCAAGACAATTTTTCCTGCCAAAGCGGAATCCATGGCCGATTTATACCCCGTGCAAGGGGAGCAAGGCAACTGGCACCCGCTGTCGAAACGCTTCCCCAAAAAACAAACCGCCGCCATCGGTTGGATGGCGGCGGTGTTGGAAATCTTTGAAACTAGCGTCCCTCAGTCATTGAACTGGGGATTCCGTTTTCCCAGCCCTTGGGAGAATTCCACGGACGAGAGGAAGCATCGTCGTCCACGGAACGGCAACCGGAAGCAACGGCCAGCAGAGCCAAAGCTGCCAGCCCGGTAAGGAAGCGTCGGAGCAAGGCGTTCATGGACCGATCAGTAAAGCACGCTGTCCCCGGCGGCAACGGCCACGTCGCCCTGCTTCCAGTCGGCCAAGAGGTTCGCGACGCTGCGGTTTGTTTCGACCGTTATGATCTTGGCTTTGCCGATCAGCTTGTCGCCCCGGCGAACCATGACGATGCCGCCTTCCTTGGCGCCGGCCGTTTCACCGACGTCCAGCACCACAAAGTTCCATTGGCCATCCGCGGCAACGACCGAACCCTTGAGGCCCGGCATCTCGACGACCTTTTCCTTGTCCTTGGTGTATTTGGCCAACTCAGCCTCAGTCTTCGCCAGTTGCTTCTCCACGCCCTTCTTCAGGATGGAGATCTCGTCGCGCTCTTCGCCGGCCTTCTTCAGGTCGGCCTGCAGCGCCTTGACCTGGTCGGGGCGGACGCTGAGCGCCTGCCATTGGGCGAGTTCTTGCTGGGCTTCGTTCCGCTGCTTGGTCACGCCCGTGAGGTCGTTTTGCAGCTTGTCGGCGCGCACCGTCTGCTTCTGGGCCTCTTCCTGGGCGGAGTCGCGTTCCGTCTTCGTGTTGGCGAGCTCTTTGGCCGTGGCCTCGGCGGCGGCCTTGGCGGTCTTGGCTTCGGCTTCCGCCTTGGTCTTGGCCGCCGTGGTCTGGTTCAGGTTTTCCGTGGTCGTCTTCAGGGTTTCGTCCAACTCGACCACCTTCGGTTTGGTGACGAACTGGGTGACCACGAGGGCGCCGGCAGCGGTGAGCAGCGCGAGAATGAGGGCAATGCGGAGCATGACTCGATGAACTGGTGAAATGTTCTGCCGGACGCTAGGTAGTTGTTTCCGGGGTGTCAACGTTCGCCTGCGTGAACGTGGCCACGGCAAGTTGAAGCTGGACTGAGGTCGTGGATGCCGGCGTGATTGGTCATTCCATGGCGGTGTTTTTGAGGAGGACTTGCGGAATCCAAGAACGGGCAAATTCTTCTGCCCGGTTACGGTGAGATGGCGGCTTTGTGCTTGTCACTGGCACGTCCACTGGCTTTAACCGTATCCGATGCTCGCCCCCGCTCTCCTCCCACTTGGGGGCCGAACTGCGAATAAACTACTACAACACACATGAACTACACCACCCACCAACAGCGCAGTGTGGACTTGTTCCGCCGGGCGCTTCTCGTCGGCCTCGGGGCCCAGTTGCTCGTGCCGGCCGCAGTCGCCCAGGACGCCGCTCCTGAGCAGCTCGCGACCCAGGAAATCACGGGAACTCGTCTCAGCGGGGCGGAGATCGAAGGTGCCCTCTCGGTGTCCACCTACAACTTGGATAAGCCGGTCCTCCAAGGCTACAGCTCGCCCGCGGAAATGCTGCGCCTGAAATTGCCCCAGTTCGGCGGCGGCACGGGCACGGCGAACGACGCGTTCGCGAACGGTGGCGATGGTAGCGCCTCGATCTCGCTCCGCGGTCTGCCGCTGAGCCGGACCCTGATCCTGTTGAACGGCCGCCGGATCACCTCGGGTGACCTCAACCTGATTCCGCAGGGTGCAATCGCGAAGATCGACGTCCTGAACGACGGCGCCTCGGCCATTTACGGTTCGGACGCCGTCGCCGGTGTCATCAACATCATCACCAAGAAGGGCTTCGACGGTTTCGAAGTGGGCATCCGCTACGGTGACACCACGGAGAAGAACATCGGGGAGCGCCGTTTCTGGGCGACTTGGGGTGAATCGACCGAGAAGGGCAGCATCACGATCACGGCCGAATACTCCAAGGCTAACGGGCAATTCAGCCCTGACCGGGTAGTCAGCACGCCATCAGGCGGCTCGGTTTCCGGGACGTCCAACCCGGGAACGTTCGCGGCCAGTGGTTTGCCCTCCTATTTCCAGCCCCTCCAATGGAGTTTGGTGCCGGCTAACACCCGCGGTTTGACGAATGCGGCTCAAATTCCGGCTGGGTTCAATCCCGTCGCCTACATTGACGCGCGTATCCCGGACGGAGCGGGTGGCTTCCTGACCAATCCGGATGGAACATTCCAGACGATTGGTGCCCAAGCCCGCTTGGCTGCCCAACGGGCCGAGCAGGCCCGTTTGAATGCCTTGTTACCGGCTAATTCGCCGGTCCGCTACGGCACGTCACCCTCCCTGCTGCCGGGCGTCAATCCGGGCTTCCCGTTCGACTACTACACCATTGCCGTCCGTCCCTTTGAGCGCTATGGCGCGATGGGTTCGGCCGACCGCAAGCTGTTTGGCGAGAACCTGGAAGTCTACACCGACTTCAGCTACACCCAGAACAACAGCGTGAATCAGTTGGCGCCGTCGCCGCTCAGCGGTCGCACGGTTACGACCGGAAACTACTGGTATAACTCCGTGTTCCCCGGGGCTAACGCCAATAACCTGAACTTCACCTATCGGCCGGTTGAACTCGGACCGCGCATCACCTATCAGGATTGGCAGGAAGTTCGCTTGGTTGCGGGTCTGAAGGGCCGGATCGGTGAGTCGACTTGGAAGTGGGATGGATCCTTCATGTATGACCGCGCCCGGCTCGATGAAACCCAGACCGGCGGCGTCCTGCGCAGCCTCTATGATGCTGCGCTCGCCGACACGACCATCGGGGGAGCGTTCAATCCATTCGGCTATACGCCGCTGTTCGGCACGAGCGTGGTCAACAGCCAGGCGATGATCAATGGCTTCTCCGGCAGTGCGACCGAGCAGGACACCTACACCACCCAGCAGTTCTTGGCCAACGTGGGCGGCGAAGTGTTCGACCTGCCGGGCGGGGCGCTCGCCATCTCCGGCGGTTACGAAATGCGCCGGGAAACGGTGGATACCGTCCCGGATGGCGCATTGCTGGCTGGCTCGGTGTTCCCGTTCAATGCCGACTCCGTGTTCCGTGGCTCGCGGGACATTAACTCCGTCTATGGCGAAGTTAACATCCCCATCCTCGGTGAGGACGTGAAGCTGCCCGGCATCAATTCGTTCTCCGTGCAGTTGGCCGGTCGTTACGAGGACTTCTCCGACGTGGGTGACACCGGCGTGAAGCCGCGCGTGGCGTTCCGCTGGGAAGTGCTGGAGAAGGAACTCACCCTGTGTGGCTCCTGGGCTCAGGGCTTCGTGGCGCCGGGCCTCCGCGCGCTGGACGTCGGCTCGCCGCAGCAGAGCTTTGACGAGCTCTTCAACCCGCTGACCGGCGTGCGCAAGCAGCCGACCGATGGCGTGATCTATATCGGCAATCCGGGACTCAAGCCGTCGGAATCCAAAAGCTACCTGATTGGCGCGGTGTATTCTCCCGAGTTCGTCAAGGGCCTCACGGTCGGGGCGAATTACTACCG
>JBEISV010000637.1:0-2304 GCA_040375265.1 Verrucomicrobiales bacterium | reverse complement strand
GCCCAAGCCAAAACACCGGCGAGCAACAGCAGGCTTCCAACCGCAAGGGCGCGGATTTTACAGGTGAGAGGGTTGCGCGCTTTGACTGGGTTGGCGGCGATGACTGGCGCGTTCATTTCCCAATTCCGCGAAAGGCGTGACTTGCCGGGAAGCATTCCTACGCTGCACCCAGCCGTCCATGAAGACTTCCCGCCGTTCCTTCCTCACCTCGGCCGCCGTGGCCGCGGGTTCCGCCGCCGCGTTGCCATTGTCCGCCGAGGCGGCCGCGCCGAAGCCGCGCAATCGGGTTCAGCTCGCCATCGCGAGTTACAGCTACTGGCACTTCCGTGAACCCAAGGTGACCATCGAGCAGGTCGTCGAGAAGGCCGCCGCCCTGGGCGTCGCCGGCGTGGACGTGCTGCATCGCCAGATGGATTTGCCGGAGAAGGAGCCGCTGACGGCCGACCACCGCGGTTACCTCGCCCGGCTCAAGCGTCACGCGGCACGCCACGGCGTGAGCTATTGCTGCCTGAGCATCCATCAGGACTTCGTCGATCCCGATCCGGCCTTCCTCAAGGCGCAGGTCGAGCACACCAAGAAGTGCATCGAGATCGCCTATGCGCTCGGCATCGGCGTGGTGCGGATCAACTCGGGCCGCTGGAACACGATCAAGAGCTTCGACGACCTGATGAAGGCGCGCGGCCTGGAGCCCATCCTGCCCGGCTACACCGAGGACGACGGCTTCAAGTGGTGCGTGGAGTCGTTGAACCAGTGCATCCCGAAGGCCGAGGAATGCGGCGTGACGCTGGCGGTGGAAAACCACTGGGGCCTCACGCGTTCGCCCGAGGGCCTGCTGCGCATCGCCAAGGAGATCACGTCGCCGTGGGTCGGCGTGATGCTGGACACCGGCAACTTCCTCGAAGATCCCTACGACAAGCTGGCGATGGTTGCGCCCAAGGCCGTTTACGTGCAGGCCAAGACCTACTTCGGCGGCGGCGAATGGTATACGCTCAACCTCGACTACCCGCGCATCGCGAAGATCCTGGCGACCGCCGGCTACACCGGCTGGGTCGCGCTGGAAATGGAGGGCAAGGAGAACCCCGACACCGCGGTGCCCAAGAGCATCCAACTGCTGCGGAAGGCGTTCCGGGTCTGATGATCCCGCGGCTTACCGCTGGGCCCGAACGCGCAGGAAGCCGGCTTCCCCGGTCACGGCGACTGTCGCCGACTTCACGGTGCCGTCGCCCGAAATCACCGGGCCCGCCGGCTGGAAGGCCAAAGGCGCCAGCACCGTGGCAGTTTCGACCACATAGGTCACGCCGGGTTGGCTAGCCCAAGTAAGCGTGATCTCATTGGCGCCCAATTGCCCCAAGCCCACCCGGAACACCGAGGTCGCCTCGGTCGGGTTGGTGCCCGCGAGGTATTCGTCTCGATTGCTCCGGCCATCACCATCGGCGTCGGCATCCGCGGTCTGGGCAAGGCCTCCGAAGTGGGTTCGTTCCCAGTCGTCTTCCATCCCGTCCAGGTCCGTGTCCCCGGCGGCGACCGCGGGCAGGACCAATCCGAAGACATCCGTGGCCCCATTGAAGTCGGCGGCCACGAGGTCGGAGGCGCCGGAGACGAACGTCGCGAAGCGCCCGTCGTCGCTGAGGCCGGGCGTCGTGGAAAGGAAGTTGGCCGGGCGGCCGGTGGCGGGATTGGCGCTAAGCAGCGTCGAGCGCCCGGTGCCCATGTCGTATAGGAAGGCATCGGCGAGCCCGTTGGCATCGCCGGCAACCAAGTTCGACGCGGTGCTGCGGAAGACAATCCGACGCCCGTCGCCGCTGATCTGGGGCTGGTTGGCGCCACCGTTTCCGAGTTGGCCATTCACGCCGACGCTGGCGAGGCGGATCGCCTGGGTAGCGATGTCGAGGTGGAAGACGTCGCTGACGGAGTTGGTATCTTCGATTCCCGTGCGGCTGGCCGGCAGCGCCTCGGCAGTCACGAAAACCAGGCTGCCGCCATCCCGCGAGAAGCGCAGGGGATTGACCGCGGTCGTGGCGGTGAGCGTCGCCACCGTCGACGAAGCGCCGGTCATGGCGTCCCGGATGATGAGGCTTCGCGGAGTTCCGGCGTTGGGCGTCCCGACGTAGGCAATTCGGTCGCCGGTCGGCGCAAGGGCAAAGGCGACCACGCTTTGGTTGATGGTCGCCCGGCGCAGGGTGGCGGATGGCACGTCGTAGAGGAAGGCATCGGCCGCACTGAAACCGCCCGTGAAACCGGCGAGTTTGCCGTCGTCGCTCAGCCCGAACTGGCTGACCCGGCCCTGAACGGTGATGCCTAACG
>JBEISV010000584.1:0-2734 GCA_040375265.1 Verrucomicrobiales bacterium | reverse complement strand
GCGAAGAAGCCATGGCCATCGGAGGTCATGTTCGCCGCCAGCCACATCGTGCGGAACTACTGGTATCTGGTGGCGCTGGTGCTGGCCGGCGTGGTGGCGCTGGTGTGGTTCAACCTCAAGAACGAGGCCGTGCGGCGGAAGCTGGAAATCTGGCAGCTCAAGATTCCGGTGGTCGGTTCCGCGCTGCGACTGCTGGCGATCACGCGCTTCTGCCGCATCCTCGGCACCATGCTGGCGAACGGCGTGCCGCTGCTCGCCGCGCTCAAGATCAGCAAGGACGCCACCGGCTCGAACATCCTGGCGGAACGCATCGCGGAGGCCGCGGAAGCGGTCCGGGACGGCAAGCGGCTGTCCGAACCGCTGAGCCAGGGGGACTTCATCCCGGAACAGATCCTTGCGATGATCACGGTGGCGGAGGAATCCAACAACCTGGACAAGGTGCTGGTGCAGATTTCCGACACGGTGGAACGCCGCACCAACCGCCAGGTGGACCAAGCCGTGCGCCTGATCGAGCCGGCCATCCTGGTCTGCGTGGCGGCCGCCATTGGCTTCCTCGCGCTGGGCCTGCTCCTGCCCATCTTCACGATGGCCAGCGCCCTCGGTTCCAAGTAGGCCGGACTGACGCGGCGCCGCGGCAAAAATCTTTGCCGTAACACAGTTGAATCTTGTCGGGTTTTCCACCGTCCGGCTAACGTCCGAATCTAGCATTTCAACTGCGTATGACCGTTCAGCAACTCAGCACCCTCGCCCGCCGCCGTCGGCGCGCGTCCGGCTTCACCCTGATCGAAATCCTCCTCGTCATCGTCATCATCCTGCTCCTGGCCGGTGCGCTTGTCGTGTTCGTGCTGCCGCAGCAGAAGGGCGCCGAGAAGAACACCACCCGGCTGATGCTGCAGGGCGTAGGCAATGCCCTCGACAATTACCGCCTGAATTTGGGCCATTATCCCTCCGAGCAGGAAGGCGGCTTGGACGCGCTGCTCAAGAAGCCCAGCTTCGAGAATGAGCGACTGGGTGAGAAGTGGGCCGGCCCCTACCTCAAGCCCGGCACGACGCTGGACGACCCGTGGAACAACAAGATCCGCTACGAGCTCAACGACGCCACCACCGGCAACACGGGCGGCGGCAGCGGTGGTGAAGCCGGCGGGGCGCTGCCTTACAAGTTGTTCTCGGTGGGTCCGGACGGCCAGCCGGACACCGACGACGACATCAAGCTCTACGCCGAAGGCTCCGACGCCAACGCATCTGGCACTCCGAAGTGAGTTTGGGCCGTGAGCAGGACTGATTTTTCATGGGCATCCCGGGCCGGCGACCATCAGCCACCGGGGCCGGCTTCACCCTCGTTGAGCTGGTCCTGACCGTTGCCCTGTTGCTCCTGATCGCCGGGGCGGTCGGTTACAGCTTCAATTCCGCCCGGCAGGGCACCCAGTTGGAGGAAGGCGCGGGCCAGCTGGAATCCCTGTTCCGGTTTGCCCGGGCGCAGTCCGCTGGCACCGGTCGGCGGGTGCTGGTCAGCTTTGTGGAGGCGGCGTTGGTTGGTGCGACCAACGCCGCCTCGCCTTTCCCCGGCGTCCAGGTGCAGTGGGAACCCGACCCGCTGACGGAACCCGGCAAGTTCGTCCGCCTATTTGAGGCGACTCCGTTCGCCGACCAACTGAACGATCTCGTCCAGTTTCGGCCCGTGCTGGAGGCTGAATCCAGGAACGGCGCGTTCACCAACCAGACCACGTTCGCGGCTACGCCGGCCGAAACCGGAGCAACGGCTTCGGGGACGCCGACGGAGTCCGCCGCCGCGGTGGTGCCGCCGCCGATCGTGTTTTACCCGGATGGCTCGAGCGATTCCGCGGAACTCATCCTGGTGTCGCTGGATGAGGGCGATCAGCGCCGCCTCCGGTTGAGCCTGTCTGGGCTGACCGGAACGGTGCGGCGGAAATGGCTGGCCGCCGAAGGCCAACCGGAGCTTCCCGAAGGCCAGAACGAAGACGTCGAGTTGCCAGGCGACGCGCCGACCGGCGCGGAAAGGAAGTCGCCATGAAACTTCGGAGCTTCCCTTCACACCCGACGGCGGCGGTGCTCATGGAGGTGCTGCTGGCGCTGGCGCTGTTCGTCGGGGCGGCGGCGGTCGCCACCAGTGCGTTGAATTCCGCCTTGGAGAGCTTGGAACGCCAGAAACTCGGCCTGCACGCGCTGAACCTGGCGAGCAGCACCTTGGCGGAGGTTCAGTTGGGTATTCGCCCGCTGGCGCCGCAAAGCGTCCAGCCGCTGCCGGCGCCGTTCCAGGATTGGGCTTGGGAGCTGGTGCTGGCGCCGCTGGAAAGCGAGAACTCGGAAGCCGCCGGGGCCGCCTCGGGGTTGGTGCGCACGGAGGTCATCATCCGGCATTCGACCAAGCCAATCGTGCAGCGCCTGTCGCAGGTCCTGAAACCCCGAACCGTGACCACCAACGCGCCGGCGGCGGCCCCGACGCCATGAAATGGGTCCAGCCATCCGCGCGCCGGACCGCGGCGTTCACCTTGGTCGAGATGATCCTCGCCCTCGGGATCATCGTCGGCCTGCTGATCGTAGCCATGCTGTTCTATCGCCAAGCCACCGACCTGCGGGGGCAGATCCTCCAGGAAGCCGAGCGTTGCGCCACGATCCGGTTGTTGCTCGATCGAATGGCGGCCGACCTGCGGAGTGCGGTGCCGAAGTCCGGTGGCGGCCACGAATTCCTCGGCGACACGGGCTCGCTTAGCTT
>JBEISV010000535.1:0-3158 GCA_040375265.1 Verrucomicrobiales bacterium | reverse complement strand
CTCGAACATCCACCGCTCCTCCGGCAGCAAGACCGCCAGCGTGAAACTGGTCCGGGAAAAACGCTCGGTCCGGCTGGAAGTGTCGGACGAGGGCAAAGGCATCCCGGCCGAGGTCCTGAGCGAATTCCAGCGTTCCGGCGTGTCCACCGGCGTGGGCCTCTCCGGCATGCGCGAACGCGTCCGCCAACTGCGCGGCACCTTCCAGATCGAGCCCGGCTCCCCGGGGACCCGGGTGCGGGTGATGCTGCCGGTTTCACCGCACCAGTTATGAGCAAGGTCCGCATCCTGATCGCCGACGACCATGAGCTCGTCCGGCGCGGTCTCCGGGCCACCCTGGAGGAGCGTCCCGGCTGGGAAGTCGTGGGCGAAGCCGGCGACGGCGAGGAGGCGATCAAGTTGTCACTCAAGCTGCGGCCCGATCTCCTGGTGCTCGACGTCAACATGCCCAAGCAGAACGGGCTGGAAGTCGCGCGCGCGCTCCAGGAACGGGCCCCGAAGATCCGCGTGCTGGTGCTCACCGTGCATGACTCCGCCCAGATCGTCCGCGAGATCATGCAGGCCGGCGCCAAGGGTTACCTGCTGAAATCTGAGGCCGGCAAGGACCTGCCCACGGCCGTCGAGACCGTGATGCAGGACCAGCCGTTCCTGACCCCTTCCGTCACCAACATCGTGTTGGACACTTTCCTCAAGTCGGCGCCGAAACCGGCCGCGCCCGAGACGCCGCCGGTGCCGTTGTCCACGCGGGAGAACGAAGTCATCAAGCTGCTCGCCCAAGGCCACAGCAACAAGGACGTCGCCCGGCAACTCGGCATCAGCGTGAAGACGGTGGACACCCACCGCACCAACCTGATGCGCAAGATCGGGCTCCACTCGATCACCGAACTGGTGCGCTACGCCATCCGCAACGGCCTCGTCGAGCCGTAGCGCCACTTCAACGGGCGGGGCGCAGCACCTCGAAATACCAAGCTCCGAGCGGCGGCAGCTCCGCCAAGGCCAGCCCCTCGTCGCGCAGCGCTGGCCCGGTCGTGCGCACGCGCAGCGTGAGCCGGCTGGCCAGCCGGTCGCGGAACTCGATCGGCCCATTCTCCGAAACCGGCCCCAGCGCAGCCTGCGCCGCGGCCGAGAACCGGATCCGAACATCCCGCAGGGCGGAGGTCCCGTGCAGGTTCGCCACCACCAGGAATACCTGTCCGCTCGCCGGGTCGTGCCGGAGGAAGGCATACAGCCAATGGCCGCTGGCCGTTTCGCCAAGGAGGCGACCAAAGTGCGGATTGTCCCGGTTCGCGCCGTTCAGAGGCAGGAATTCGCCGGCCGCGAACGCCGGCTCCCGCGACAGTTTCAGCAGGCGCCCGTAGAACGTCCGCAGGATCCGCTGTTCCGGGGAAAGTCCGCTGCCGTCGTAGCGATGGCCGTTCACCCACTTCACCAGCTCCGGCATCGAGCAGTAGTCGAAGATGCTCGTGCGTCCGTCATCGCCGCCGAAGCCTTCCGCCCCGAGCGCCGGCTCGCCGACTTCCTGGCCGTTGTAAACGAGCAGCGGTCCCTGGCCGAACCCGAACAGCAACGCGCTCACCGGCCGGCCGACCGCGGAGCCCAGGCCACCCCAGTGCCGTGGGTTCGCCAGCCGGACTTCGTCGTGATTTTCCGCGTAGCGCAACGAACGGTGCAGCGGGCCCGCCACGCCCAGCGCCTCATCGAGGTCGTTCGCCCACTTCGGGCCGTCATACAGGTCCTTGATGAGCCCGTGGCTCCGCTCGTCGTAAACGGCATCAAAGCCCGCCTCGACGAGGGCCGTCAGGACGTTGCCGTCGGTCAGCTTGTTGGGGTCGTTGTCGTAGGCCTCGGCTACGAACAGTGCGCCGGGGCGACGTTCCCGCGCCCGCGTGATGGCCCAGCGCCAGAACTCGAGCGGCACCCAGTGCGCCATGTCGCAGCGGAATCCATCCACGCCCAGGCCCTGCCAATGGGCCAGCACCGCGTCGAGCTTGAGCCAAGTGTCGGGAATGGGCTTGCCGGGATCGTCCGCGGTCGGGAATTCCTTCGGCCCATGCCGGCCCTGCGTGAAGTTGAAGCCGTAGTTCAGCTTCACGGTTTCATACCAGTCGTCCCGGCTCGGCGTGTGGGTGACCGCGTTGTTGCCGGTCACCTTCGTGTGGTCGCTCTCGCCGGCAAACGCGCCGGTGCCCGGCAACGTCGGCAAGCGGAGCGGGCCCGGCAGGTAGAAGAAGTTGTTCGACGGCCCGAAGAATCGGGTGCGGTCGTCGTGCGTGCCGAAGTTGAGCTCGGGCTTCACCACCGAATGATGGCTGCGGGCCACATGGTTGGGCACGAGGTCGATGATCACGCGAAGCCGGTTCCGATGGATGCGCTCCACCAGCCCGCGGAATTCGTCGAGCCGCTTCGCCGGGTCCGTCGCGTAGTCGGGGCAGACATCGAAGCAGTCGCGCACTGCGTAGGGCGAGCCAGCCAAGCCTTTGAGCAGGTCCGGCTCATCCGCCGGCAGGCCCACGGCGGAATAATCGGTCGCCGTCGCCTGTCGCAGCACGCCCGTCAGCCAGACATGGGTGATGCCCAGTTCGCGAAGCGAACGCAGCGCCCGGTCATTCACGTCGGCGAACTTGCCGACGCCATTCTCGGCCAGCGTCCCGTTGGGTTTCCGGGTTTCGTGCAGGTTGCCGAACTGCCGGAGGAAAAGCTGATAGATGCACGGCCGCTCCGGTGTGGCACGGGCGGGCGAGGAACAGGCGGCGGATTGACTCGGCATGGCTAGGCGGACCCGGGCGGCGATGAATCAGGGAACACGCACCGCTCTGGCTAACGCGAACGGACCCCGACGAAAAGCCGCGAGTGCCCGCGCCTCGGGACTCGTCAGGCGCCGGCGCTTCGGCTTAACTCCCCTTCCCCGCCGTGCGCGGGACCGTCCATGGCATCCGAAAACGCATCCGAGGGGCGCTTCATTGAGCCCGAGCATCCGCAGTTCAGCGGCTTCATCTTCAAGATCCAGGCCAACATGGATCCTAAGCACCGCGACCGCATCGCCTTCGTGCGCGTGGTCAGCGGCAAGTTCGAGCGCGACATGACTGTGACGCACGTCCAGTCAGGCAAGAAGGTCCGCCTCAGTTCGTCGCACAAGCTCTTCGGCAACGAACGCGAGACCG
>JBEISV010000024.1:0-22103 GCA_040375265.1 Verrucomicrobiales bacterium | reverse complement strand
GTGGAGCAACACGGCGGCGGTTTCGTCATGATCGGCGGCAACTCCGCCTTCGGGAAAGGCGGCTACCACCAGACCATCCTCGACCGGATCATCCCCGTCGCGATGGCGAGCAGCGACGACTCGGAGACCCGGCCGATCCGGCTGAAGGTGCCCGCGGCGGCGTTCGGTCACCCGCTGATCGCCTTCAACGACGACCGGACGGAAACCCGGCGGATCTGGGGCGACAAGTTTCCGACGCTTTACGGCATGAACCGCGTCGAGCGGGCCAAGCCGGGCGCCACCGTGCTCGCGCAGGACGAGGAGGATTCCAACGTGCTCATCGCGGTGCAGGAAGTCGGCAAGGGGCGCAGCATGGCCTTCACTTCCGACACGACCCGGTCGTGGGGCCGCGACTTCGAGACCACCTGGGGCGAACCCCTCGCCGGCGGGACCCGCGCCACGGAATACAACTGCGATCACCGGCACTACCGGCAGTTCTGGGTGAACGCCGTCCGCTGGCTGGCGGCGGGCAAGGCCAGCAAGACCAACCAGGCCGTGACCTTGGAACTCGCGCGCGGCTACGCGGCGCCGGGCGACGTCGTGCCGGCCACCATCAAGGTCCGCAACGACCTTGCCCAGGAGGTCAGCACGGCCGAAGTGGTCCTCCAGATCGGCGCCGCCATTGGCACCAATGGCCTCGTCCGGGCACGCTTCGACAATGCCCTGCGCGCCTATCGGGCGGAGGTCCGGGTGCCCGCCGACGGCAGCCACGTCATCACCGCGGCCGCCTGGCAGCAGGACACGAAGCTGGGCGACGACCGCCAGTTGCTCGTCGGCGAAACGACGGACCGGGAAACCGAGGACCTCCGGGCGCGGCCCGACCTCCTGGCCGCCCTCGCGAAGACCTCCGGTGGCGAAACCTTCACGGTGAACCGCGCCCCGGACAACCCCGCCGCGCTGTTCGCGAACGTGCCCCCTTCCCTAGTCGAATACCGCCGCACGCCGCTCTGGGACAAACCCTGGTGGCTTGCCAGCGTCCTCGGGTTGCTCACCCTCGAATGGTCGCTGCGCCGCTGGCGTGGCCTGGCCTAGGCATGACTGCGCATCCCCGAATGCTTTCCCTGAAAACCACCCGCGGCCTCCGGGCAGTGTTGGCGTGCCTCTGGCTCGCCTGCCTGCTCCCGTCGGCGGGCGGACCATTCCGCGATGTCGGCGACGGCATCGCGTTGCGGAGCGACCGCGTGCCGGCGGAACCCTGGGCCATCCAGATCGTCCGCTTCGAACGCAGCCGGACGAATCTCTTCCTCCAGCCCACGCTCGGGCTCGGCGACCGCCTGGGACTGGGCACGCTGACCGAGCAGATCGCGGCGATTCCTGCGGACAAGGGTGAGCCCGTGGCGGCCATCAATGGCGACTTCTACCAAACCGAGAACGAATCTTTTCCGGGCGATCCCCGCGGGCTGCTCATCGTCGGCGGCGAACTGTTGAGCGCCCCCGCCGAGCGCGACTGCTTCTGGCTGGATACCAACGGCGCACCCCACATCGGGATCGTCCGCCCCGAATTCACCGTGACCTGGCCCGACGGCACCGTGAGTCCCCTGCTGCTCAACGAGGAGCCCGGCGGTGGCGCCCCAGTGCTCTTCACGGCGGCCGGAATCGATTTTGTCCGGCAGGTCAGCGGCACCCGGATCCCGTTGGTCGGATTGACCAACCAGCCGTGGGCGCCCCTGCAAATGGGTGGCCGATATGCCGCCCAAGTCGGCACGGCGGCCCGGAAGCAGGACCGGCTCACGCTGGGTGTGCCGGCCGGACTGCGAGCGCAGGCGGCCGCGCTCAGGAATGGCGGCACCGTGCAACTGTCGTTCGGCTCCAAGCCAAGCCTTGCCGGCGTCACGACCGCGATCGGTGGCGGCCCGGCGCTGGTGCACGGCGGCAAAGTGCAGCCCGCCCGCGTGGTGAAAGCCAACGTGCGGCACCCCCGATCGGCCTTGGGCTGGAACGACACCCACTTCTTCCTGGTCACCGTGGACGGCCGGCAGCCCGGGCATTCCGACGGGATGACCCTGCCGGAACTGGCCACCTACCTCGTGCAACTCGGCTGCACCGAGGCCATGAATCTCGACGGCGGCGGCTCCACCGAACTCTGGCTCCGCGGCAAGATCGTGAACCAACCCTGCTACGGCTACGAACGGAACACCGCCACGGGTTTGGTGCTCCTGAAGCGCCCGGCGCCGACATCCGCCAGCGGTCCCCGGAACTAATTCGCGGGGCGCCCAAGCCGCCTAGCCAATCACTGGCAGGCCCAGACGTTTGGCTACTTCCTCCGCCAGCACCTCATAGGCGGCCGCGCCGGCGCTGTAGGCGTCGTAGTGGATGATCGGCTTGCCGAAGCTCGGGGCCTCCGCGAGGCGCGTGGTGCGTGGGATCACCGTGTCGAACACCTTCTCGCCGAAATGCTGCCGGACTTCCGCCACGACGTTCTGGCTCAGCTTCGTGCGCCCGTCGAACATCGTCATCACTACTCCCAGCAGGTCGAGACCGGGATTGATTCCGGTGTCCCGCACCTGGGCGAGGATGCGTGAGATCATCGCGACGCCTTCGAGCGCGTAATACTCGCACTGCAAGGGCACCAGCAGCCAGTTCGAGGCAGAAAACGCGTTCAACGTCAGGATGCTCAGCGACGGCGGGCAATCGAGGATGATGAGATCGAACCGGCCGGATTCGCGCACCGGCTGCAAGATGCCCCGTAGGCGATTCAGGTAATCGTCCGCGCGGGCCATCTCGACTTCAGCGCCGCACAGGTCGAGTTCGCTCGGCAGGACGGATAAATTAGGGAAGGCAGTCTCCTTGATCCGTTCGGTGGCGGTGCCTTCGCCGAGCAGCGGGCGGTAGACGCTGCCACCCTCAAGCTTTTCGAGGCCGAGTCCGCTGGTCGCGTTGGCCTGGGCATCCAGGTCCACGAGCAGGATGCGACGCCCCTGCGCGGCGAGGCAGGCAGCAAGATTGACCGAGGTGGTCGTCTTGCCGACGCCGCCTTTTTGGTTCGCCACGGCGAGCACTTTGGTTGGCACGGGCGAACTGTCGGGGTTCACGGTTCGAAGTTCAAAGTTCAAAGTTGGGGCGGCCCGGCGACGCCAAGAAAACGAACTCACGCTTGCTCTCACGCCGGCAAGTCTTCACCTTCCGCGCCGCCAGGGCCCATGGAACGCGGACTTACGAACCCCGCCAGGGCCGGAAGGCAGCAACGGTAGTTTGCTCCCGTCTGCCGTGGTCACCCTGGCCTTTCTTCCCCCTTCCGCTGCCGATTTGTGATTTGCGATTTGTGATTTCGACGGCGTCAGACTTTGCTTCCGCACGTTCACCTCGCCGTCCGGTGAACCCAATCGCAAATCGGCATTCGCAAATCGAACTTTCCGCACGTGTCGTATCAGGTCATCGCCAGAAAATACCGCCCGCAACGGTTCGAGGATGTCGTCGGGCAGGAGCACGTCACCACGACGCTGGCCAACGCCATCCGTTCCGGCCGCATCGCCCATGCCTACCTCTTCTGCGGCCCTCGCGGCACGGGCAAGACCACCTTGGCCCGCATCTTCGCCAAGGCGCTGAACTGCACCGGCGGTCCCAACCCCGAGTTCGACGAAACCGACCCGCGGGTGAAGGAGATCACCGAAGGCCGTTCGCTCGACGTGCTGGAGATCGACGGCGCCTCGAACAACGGCGTGGAGCAGGTCCGCGAACTGCGTGATACGGCCCGGTTCGCCCCGGCCTCGTCCAAGTTCAAGCTCTACATCATCGACGAGGTGCACATGCTCTCGACGGCGGCGTTCAACGCGCTGCTGAAGACCCTCGAGGAGCCGCCGGCCCACGTGAAGTTCCTCTTCGCGACGACCGATCCGGAGAAGGTGCTGCCCACGATCCTGAGCCGCTGCCAGCGCTTCGACCTTCGCCGCATCCCCGCCAAGCTCATCGTCGAACACCTCGGCAAGATTGCAGCTCAGGAAGGCGTCCAGATCGACGAGCCGGCGCTCCACGCCATCGCCCGCGGTGCCGATGGCGGGATGCGCGACGCGCAGTCCACGCTGGACCAGCTCATCAGCTTCTGCGGCACCACCGTGGTCGAGGCGGACGTGCTTTCGATGTTCGGCTTGGCCGCCCGCGCGCAGTTGCTGGAACTCGCCCAAGCCATCCTCGCCGGGGACGCCGGACCGGCGCTGGGGCTGCTGGACCAGTTGGCCCGCAGCGGCAAGGACCTTGGCCGACTGCTCGGTGATCTGCTGAACCATTTCCGCAACCTGCTGATCTTCCAGGTCAGCCGGGGCGACAAGTCGTTGCTGGAAGTCAGCGAAGCCGAAATGGCCGCGTTGGTAGCCCAGTCTTCCCAGATTGAGACTGAGCAGCTGACGCGCGTGCTTGAAGTGCTGAGCTACGCGGAAGGCCGCCAGCGCGACTCGGCGAGCAAACGCATCTTCCTCGAAGTCACGCTGCTCAAGGCGATCCAAGCCCGCGAAGCCAGCAGCCTCGACACCGTGCTGAAGCAGCTCCGTGCTCTCCGCGAAAGCGCCGGCCTGGCGCCGGCCCCGGCAATCCGCCCCCCTGCTCCGCCAGTCTCCGCCCCCACCGTGGCGACGCCGCCCGCCACCTCGGCTGTCGTGACCCCGCCGCCTCCGGCGCCCGTGGCGTCGCCCGCCCCCAGTCCAACACCGCCGCCCCCGGCCGCCCCGCCCGTTGCGCCTGTTCCCGTGCTCAGCGGCGGCGAAAGTGCCGAGGGAATCTGGACCAATTTGGTCGCCGCCTTCGCGGGAGAGCCCTTGTTCCGCGCCCAACTTTCCTCAGGCCAACCGCAGTCCTTGGTGGGCCGAAAGTTGGCGGTCGGCTTCCCGGAGGATGACTTCGAGCTGCTGAACACGTCGCGCACCACCGCCCTCCTTGCGGCCAAGCTCAGCGAACTGGGCGTCGGCGACGTGATCGTGAAGTTGGTCTCCTTGAAGAGCGCCGCGCCGGCACTGGAATTGTCCCGGCCCGCCGCGGCGCCGCGTCCTGTCCCGGTCGCCAAACCGCCCGAAGCCAAGCCGGCCAAACCGGCGCCGTTGCAGCTCAACAAGGAGGAATTCGCCAACGACCCGGCCATCAAGGCCGCGCTGGAAATCTTCAAGGCGACCCTGATCGAAGTTCGCGCGCCGGCCCCGGCGGAAGGCGCCGCCTGAACTTTTTCTCCCCTTTCCGACACCTCATCCCTTTTACTCCGCCCCTCTTTCAATGAATCCGAATCAGCTCATGAAACAGGCGATGCGCATCCAGGCCGACATGGCGCGCGTCCAGGAGAGTCTCGCCAACCGCACCGTCGAGGGCATCGCCGGCGGCGGCGCCGTCAAGGTGGTGGCCAAGTGCGACCAGAGCATCGTCTCCATCAAGCTCAGCCCCGACGCGGTGAACCCGCAGGATGTGCCGTTCCTAGAAGACCTCGTGCTCACCGCGGTCAACAGCGCGCTGGCCCAAGCCAAGGAAACCGCCAACCGCGAAATGGGCGCAGTCACCAAGGGGCTGAGCATTCCCGGGCTGATGTAACCGGCAACCCAACCGGTACGGATGAACCCTGCTTCGCCCCGGACGGGATTTCCCAGCCACGGCTGCCGTTGGCTGTTTTTCGTGCGGCATCCGCGGCGGGGCAACGGACTGGAGGTTCGGTTTGTCGCCGGCGACGCCGTGGTCACCGGCAAGCTGGAAGTAGATTCCACGGACCAACGCAGCTATTCCGCCCGCGGGGTGGTCGGTGGCAGCGCCTATCGCTGGCAGGCCGAACCCCGGCGGGAATTGGACGGCGTCCGCCGGTCCGCAGCACCGATGTTTGCCGGCACCTTCGCCCATGAAGGCGGAACCGAGGGAACGTTCCACGTCCGCCGGCGGGCCGACGAACTGTTGACGTTGGGGGTCTTTGGGGCTCCCCATTCGGTCTCGGGAAACGTGGTGGAATCCTCGAATCCCGACTGTGCCGTGATCATTCATGGGCTGCCGGAACTCGAGGTTCGGCTGGAGCATTCGCACATGTATTCCCCGCCAACGCTCGACGACGATGACATCCGCGCCGCCGGAGACCGTAACGACTACGCCGGCTACTGCCTCGATCCAACGGGCGTTGCCGGTTCGGCACCTCCCGCGCTGTCGATGATCACGTCGTTGGTGCTAATCGATGCGCTCTTGGTCCGCGAATTCTACCTGCGCCGTATCGATCTGTAGCGCTGCTTTGGCTCGCGGGCGCTCAGCTCAACCGCGCGGACTAAGCGAACGCAGCTTGTCGGCAACGTAACGTTCGCCCGGCGGCCGAGCTCCCGCTACCTTCGGCCTGTGGAAGCACTTTTCGAGCGGTTGGTTAGCGAACTGGAACGGCCCCGTCCGCTCGGGGCGCATGTCATCCGGCGCCTGACCGACCACTTGGGGATCGAGCGGGAAGAAGTTGGCCGATTTCTCGACGAACAACTGCCCGGGCTCGATGAATTCGAGGTCGACTTGTTGCTGTCATCGCTCTTTACCCCGAAACTCGCCGATCAGGCCTTGTTCGCGGAAATCCTGATCCAGCGGTCCCTGCCAGCCGCCGAGTGGCCGGCCCTCATCGGACGCCTGGCTGCCAAGCCCACCCGCGGCGAACTGATCGACGAGAGTGGTTTGGCCCATCGCTTCAACCTCCACCCCGTCACCCTGGAACGCTACGTGAATCGGCTTCGGCTCGACGGCAGTGTGGACGCAACGACTCTGAACCACATCACCGAGAAATTTCCACAGCATCACCGTCCGACGCTGCTGGCGGCTGCCCGGCGGGCAATCTGGAATACCCAAACCCGCCGGGAAGTATTGGGACGAGTGCTAAAAGCGGAATCCGACGTTGAAGTTCGCGTCGGCGACACGATGGAACTGGTAAGGCTGATGGAGACCTCAGAAGCCACGGATGATGCCGACCTTCTGGCCCGGATCCCCGCCTGGGAAGAAGTCCTTCGCGCCCAAATTGCCGGGGCCAACCAGCCGAAGACATTCTTCAACGAGCAAGTCCGCTACATGCATGGCGGCGGCAGGGATCAACGCCCCGCGGGCGGCGCCGCTTTGGCCCCCAAGCAGGCGGAGCTGGAATTCCTCGATCGGTTACGCACCTACCTCGTTTAGCGGCTCGAACTGACGTGCTCCCGAGCTCGTTTTGGCTTCCTCCAAGGAAATCATCCGGATCAGAGAAGACAAAGGTTTGACACGGCGACATCGTTTTGATACGAATCGCGTTCTGTCGCAGGCCCGATCAACGGGCCCGCTGCTATTTACCAACGCGGGAGGGTCCAAAACCCGTTTGAACCGCCACAAAACATGCCGAGCAAACGTTTCAAGAAAGCGCTCACGCTGGTCGATGCCAGCAAGGCTTATCCGCTGGCCCAAGCGGTTGAGGTCCTGAGCAAGTTCCCCCGGGCGAAGTTCAACGAATCCGTTGACTTGGCTTTCCGCCTCGGGGTCGACCCAAAGCAGTCCGACCAAATGGTTCGCGGCACCTGCGCCTTGCCTCACGGCAGCGGTAAAGTTGTGCGGGTTTTGGCGTTCGCCAAGCCCGGTGCCGCCGCCGAGGCCGCCAAGGCCGCGGGCGCGGAATACGTCGGCTTCGACGATTTGATCAAGAAGTGCAACGAAGGATGGGCTGATTTCGACGTCGCCATCGCGACCCCGGAGGCCATGACCGAGGTTCGTAAACTCGGCAAAGTGCTCGGACCCCGTGGCTTGATGCCCAACCCTAAGACCGGAACCGTCACCGACGATCTGGCCAAGGCAGTCAAGGAAGTGAAGGCCGGCCGCGTGGAATACAAGATCGACAAGGCCGGAAACGTCCATGTCGCCGTCGGCAAGGCGACGTTCAAGGCCGATCAGTTGGCCGACAACGCTCGCAACGTGATTGAGGCGGTCGTCAAGAGTCGGCCGGCTAGCGCGAAGGGCGTTTTCGTCAAGTCCTGCACCTTGTCACTCACGATGAGCCCTCCGGTCCGGGTGGATCTGAAGGAGTTCGGCGCCAACTAAACCTGAGGAGGAATTTCAATGCGTCCCGAGAAAAAATTCATTTCGGCGGAGTATGTTGCCCGCCTGAACGCCTCGCCGTTCTTTCTGGTAGTCGATTACCGGGGAATGTCGGTGCCCCAGTTCAACGAACTGCGCAAACGTCTGCGCCCCAGCGGTGCGGAAATGCACGTGGTCAAGAGCACGATCTTCCGCGTGGCCGTCAAGGAAGTCGGCTTGGCCGACCTCAGCGGTGTTCTCGCCGGCCAAGTCGCCGTCGTGACTGGCAATAAGGATGTCGCAGCGGCAGCAAAAGCCGTTAAAGGATTCCAAACGGAGTTCGACAAGCCGAAGCTGCAATTTGGCTATTTGGGCAATCAACGCCTGTCGGCCGAAGAACTACGGGTCATTGCCGACCTGCCCCCGCTGGCCCAATTGCAGGGCAAACTCCTCGGCCTGCTTCAGGCCCCGGCCCAAAAGCTGGTGGCACTCATCAATACCCCGGGAAGCCAGTTGGCCCGCGTCATCAAGGCCAAGGCGGACAAGGGAGAATAAGCTTTCGACGCTCGGGTCGTGTCACCAATGGCGCGATGCGGGCCGAAAACAGGGTAAATCGTCGGTTCACAGGCGGTGGACAAATTCGGGACAGCCGTCCCGACGTCGAGACCACAAGAACGAAAAACACAAAAGAAACATGGCTGATATCAACAACCTCGTAGAAGAACTGAGCAAGCTGACCGTGCTGGAAGCGGCTGAACTCGTGAAGGCTCTGGAAACTAAGTGGGGCGTCACCGCCGCCGCTCCGGTTGCCGTGGCTGCTGGTCCTGCTGCCGGGGGCGCTGCCCCTGCCGCTGAAGCTGCCAAGGACACCTTTGACGTGATTCTCGCGTCGGTTCCTGCTGACAAGAAGATCGGCGTCATCAAGGCTGTCCGCGAAGTCAAGGCTGGCCTCGGCTTGGCTGAAGCCAAGGCGCTGGTTGAAGGTGCTCCGAAGCCCGTGCTGGAAGGCGCTCCGAAGGCGGAAGCTGAAGCTGCCAAGAAGAAGCTTGAAGAAGCTGGCGGCAAGGTTGAGCTCAAGTAAGTCACTTTGCACAAGGGGTGGCGGGCCGACCCGCCACCCCTTCTTTCCGCGACCGGTCCAATTTGCCGGTCAGAATTGTCGCCTTATCATCGTCCAGTTGTCCAAACGATAGGATTCAGTAAGACGAACTCGGGTGGTCCAAAGATGAGGAACCACCCGATTTCGTCCTATTGTCTTTCCAGTAATTTGACGGACCCGCCTTGCGGGAATATCCAAAGCAAAGACTGCCATGCCACATACAGCCACAGAGCGCCTTAACTTCGGCAAGATCAAGGAAGTCATCGCCCCCCCGAACCTGATCGAAATCCAGCTCGATTCTTACAAGGAATTCCTGCAGGCGGAAATCTCGCCGTCGAAGCGGAAAAACACCGGGCTCCAGGCCGTCTTCACCGAGGTGTTCCCCATCGAAAGCTATGACGGGAAGACCGTGTTGGATTTTCACAGCTACGACATTCAGGAACCGAAGATCGACTGGCTCGAATGCTTGCGTGAAGGCCTGACCTATGGCGCCCCGCTTTACGTCACCTTCCTCCTTAAGGAAGAAAAAGGCACCAAAGAGGAGAAGGTCTTCATGGGCGAAATTCCCCTGATGACCCCGCAGGGCACCTTTGTGATCAATGGGGCGGAACGGGTCATCGTCTCCCAATTGCATCGTTCGCCGGGTCTCGCCTTTGAGACGACACAGCATCCCAACGGCAAGATGCTGCACAGCTTCCGCATCATCCCGGACCGGGGTTCTTGGTATGAGGCGCAATTCGACACGAACGACCTGCTTTACGTCTATTTGGACCGGAAGAAGCGGCGCCGTAAGTTCCTTACCACGACTTTCTTCCGTGCCCTGTTTGCCATTCCCGAAGCCAAGCTTCACCCGAAGTCCGAAGGCAAGATTGACCCTGAACAGGTAGGCAAGGACGGCGAGATCCTCAATCTCTTCTACAAGATTGAAGACCTCACGGTGAAGGAGGCGGAAAAGCTGGAGGAGATCGGGAACAAAGTCCTAGTCGAAGATGCGGTGGACCTCGATAAGGGGATTGTCGTGGCCCGCGCGTTCGAACCCCTTTCCAAGGCCGTCGTCAAACAGATCGCGGATTTGGGCGTCACCAAGATCCGGGTGGTCGATACGTCGGTGGACGAAGGCATCGTTATCAAATGCCTCAAGAAGGACCCGACCAAGAATGGCGATGAGGCCCTGAAGGACATCTATCGCCGCCTCCGGCCTGGGGATCCCCCCACCGCCACCAACGCCAAGGCCTTGATCAAGCGGTTGTTCTTCGATGCCAAGCGTTACGATTTGGGTCGGGTCGGCCGTTACAAGATCAACCAGAAGCTCAACTTCACGGAAGGCGACTCGCGGATCCTGACCGGCAAGGACCTCCTCGAGGCGACGAAGTATCTCCTGAAGCTCAAGCGTGGCGAGGGCAGTGTCGACGACATCGACCATCTGGGCAGCCGCCGCATCCGGACCGTCGGCGAATTGCTGGCCAACCAGTGCCGGGTCGGTCTGGCCCGCACCGAGCGTTTGGTCAAGGAGCGCATGACCCTGTTCGACCAGAGCATGGATACGATGACGCCCCAGAAGCTCATCAATCCGAAGGCTCTGTCCGCCGTGGTTCGCGACTTCTTCGGTCGAAGCCAGCTGAGCCAGTTCATGGACCAGATCAATCCGCTGGCGGAATTGACCCACAAGCGCCGTCTGTCCGCGCTCGGGCCTGGCGGTTTGTCTCGTGATCGCGCCGGATTCGAAGTCCGCGACGTCCATCCGTCCCACTACGGTCGTATCTGCCCGATTGAGACGCCCGAAGGCCCGAACATCGGTTTGATCGCATCCTTGGCGACGTTCGCCCGGGTCAATGAATACGGATTCATTGAGACCCCCTATCGCAAGGCCGTGAACGGTCGTGTGACCGATCAGCTGGATTACCTCACGGGCGACCGGGAAGAAGGTTACATCATCGCGCAGGCCAACGCCCAGATCGACGAGAAAGGCCGGTTCGTGACCGAGAAGGTCACTTGCCGTCAGAAGGGCGACTTCATCGACGTCGAACCCGAGCGGGTGGACTACATGGACGTCTCGCCGAAGCAGCTCGTTTCCGTCGCTGCCGGCCTGATTCCGTTCCTCGAACACGACGACGCCAACCGCGCCCTGATGGGATCCAACATGCAACGCCAAGGCGTTCCCCTGTTGGTGACCGAAGCTCCGTTCGTGGCGACCGGATTGGAGGAACGGGTTGCCCGCGATTCCCGCGCGGTCATCGTCGCCGAAGAAGCTGGCAAGGTGGCCAGCGTCGGCGGCAGCAGCATCATCATCACCAAGGATGGCAAGCTGCCCGAGGGCAAGAAGAAGATTAAGCACGCTCCGGAGGACGGCATTTACGTCTATCAGGTGCGCAAGTTCATGCGTTCCAACGCGGCGACCTGCATCAACCAGAAGATTCTGGTTTCCAAAGGTGACCACGTGAAGAAGGGCCAGGTCATTGCGGACGGTCCTTGCACCCAGGGCGGTGAATTGGCCATCGGACGCAACGTGCTGGTGGCGTTCATGCCGTGGAACGGCTACAACTTCGAGGACGCGATCCTCATCTCGGAGAAGATCGTCAAGGACGACATCTTCACCTCGATCCACATCGACGAGTTCGAGTGCATCGCCCGCGATACCAAGCTCGGACCTGAGGAAATCACGCGGGACATCCCGAATCTCGGCGAGGAAGCGCTCAAGAACTTGGGCCTCGACGGCGTGATCCGCGTCGGCGCCGAGGTGAAGCCAGGCGACATCTTGGTCGGCAAGATCACCCCGAAGTCGGAAACCGAGCTCGCGCCGGAAGAGCGCCTGTTGCGGGCGATCTTCGGTGAAAAGGCGGCGGACGTGAAGGATACCTCCCTCAAGGTTCCATCCGGCACCTATGGCATCGTCATGGACGTCAAGGTTTCGGCGAAGGCCGATGGCGCCAAGGGCATCAAGATGCCCCGGGACGAGAAGGACGCCCCCAAGAAGGCGCAGAAGGAAATCGACGACGGCTTCAAGGCCAAGAAGGAAGAGCTGCTCGATCAGCTGACCGAGGCCCTCTCCAACATCCTGCTCGGCGAAAAGATCCCGCTGGATGTCGTCAACAGCGAGACCGGGGAAATCATCATCCCGGCCAACCGGAAAATCACCAAGACGCTGCTGAAGAAGCTCGCCACGGTTTACGACCGGATTGAAATCGATCCCTCGCCGATCCGTAACAAGATCAACGAGATCATCGGCCAGTTTAAGAAAAAGTTCGACGATCTCGAATCGCAGCATTCCGAGGAAGTCGAACGCGCCGAAGCCGGCGAGGACGTTGACGGTGGCGTCGTGAAGCAGGTCAAGGTCTACGTTGCCTCCAAGCGGAAGCTGTCGGTCGGAGACAAGATGGCCGGCCGCCACGGTAACAAGGGCGTCGTCGCCAAGATCGTTCCCGAAGAAGACATGCCGTTCCTGGCGGACGGAACGCCGGTGCAGATCGTCCTGAATCCGCTGGGCGTGCCTTCCCGCATGAACGTCGGGCAGCTGCTCGAGACCCACTTGGGTTGGGCGTGCAAGATGCTCGGGATCAAGATCGCGACGCCCGTCTTCGACGGCATCAAGGAAAAGGAAATCCGCGGCTACCTCAAGCAGGCCGTCGACAACCAGAAGAAGGCCCACCAGCCGAACTTGGTTGGCGAGCACGGCAAGGCGCAACTGTTCGACGGGCGGACCGGCGAACCGTTCGACCAGGAAGTCGTGGTCGGTTACATCTACATGCTGAAGCTCGGCCATCTCGTCGCGGACAAGATCCATGCCCGCGCCGTCGGTCCCTACTCGCTCGTCACGCAGCAACCACTGGGCGGCAAAGCCCAGTATGGCGGCCAGCGCTTCGGCGAAATGGAAGTCTGGGCCATGGAAGCCTACGGCGCCGCCTACACGTTGCAGGAACTGCTCACCGTCAAGTCCGACGACGTCCAGGGCCGCACGCGCATCTACGAAAGCATCGTCAAGGGCGACAACTCGCTCGAAGCCGGCATCCCGGAATCCTTCAACGTGCTCGTGAAGGAAATGCAGTCACTCGGCTTGGACGTGAATGTCGGATACAACAATCCGGCCGATGCGCCCAACCATGGCGGCAACGCCTTGGCGGCACTCTAGGCATCAGCCTCAACAGCATGGCCCGTTCCGGTTCCCGGAACGGGCCATTTTGTTTTCCAAGCAGCGAATTCGCACCGTCACTGACCGGACCAACTCTCAACCAATTTCCGGAAATCGGCCTGCGCCGCCTTCGCCACCCCGGCCGGACCGGTGAGCCGAATAAACACGCTGCCCTCGCCGCTCTCGACGATCGCCCCGAGCAACGAATGCCCCGCCAGCGGGGTCTTGGGACCACCGGGAGCACCGCTAAGATAGGTCCCCGTCGCCTCGACGTAGGAGATCAGGTGCCCTTGCACCGTCTTTTCCTCCACCTTGGATTTCAGTTGTTCCCCCTTCTCTTGGAACATCCCCAACCACCGGTCCACGTTGGCCTTGGTGCCGCCACCGTTGCTGGCGCCAAAATGGAAGAAGATGACCTCCGCCGATTGGCCGTCACCGGCCTCCACCTTGAGCTGGGCCTTCCGCATGCCGTTGGGCGCCGTCTCGACCCACGTCCACCTTTCCGGACGTTTAAAGGTAAATTCGCCCACCTTGAAAGTCGCCGGCGCCTCGGCGGCAAAGAGTGAGGCTGCGGCAAAGATGATCCCGGCAGAAAACATGGATTTCATGACCGCCCGATTTTAACCCGGACCAACCGCTTGTCGAACCGGCGGGACTCAGCCCCACCAACTGAGCTATTGGAGTTTCCGGACCTGATTGATATGCTCATCTGCGCAGCGATTCCCCATTCGCTGCGAGGAATTACACAAAAATACCCTATGGCTGAATCCACCCACACGTGGCGCTTCTTCCGCGCCGGCGGCTTTGATCAGGTCAAACTCGAGACCGGAGCCGACCTCCTTAACCTCGACCAACTGGACCAAAAGCTTTGGGTGGCCCTCGCCTGCCCCGCCAGCGGACTCGAATTCGACAAGCAAACCCTTGCGCTCATCGACTCCGACAAGGACGGGCGCGTGCGGGCGCCGGAGCTGATCGCGGCGCTCAAGTGGGCCGGCGGTCTGCTCAAGAATCCGGATGACCTGATCAAGGCCGCCAATTCCCTGCCCTTGGCCTCAATCAATGACGCCACCCCCGAAGGCAAGGCCATCGCCAGTTCTGCCCGGACTATCCTCGCGAATCTTGGCAAGAAGGATGCCGCGGCCATCACCGCCGCGGACACGGCGGACGTCGCCAAGATCTTCGCCCAGACCGTGTTCAACGGCGACGGAATCATCGTGACCGATTCGGCCCCGGACGACGCAACCAAGGCGGCGATCAACGACATCGTCGCCACCCACGGCTCCGTGCCGGATCGCTCCGGCAAACCCGGCATCGACCAGACCAAGGTGGACGCGTTCTTCGCCGACCTCGCCGCCTTCGACGCCTGGGTGAAGAAATCCGAGGCCGACGCCGCCACGATTCTGCCCTTGGGCGCCGGGACCGCCGCCGCCGTCGCCGCCGTTGCCGCCGTGAAGGCCAAGGTAGACGACTATTTCGGCCGCTGCCGGCTCGCCGCATTCGACCCGCGAGCTCTCGCCGCGTTGAACCGCGAGGAGAAGGAATTCCTCACTGTCGCGGCCAAGGACCTGTCCATCACCGCCGCCGAAGTCGCCAATTTCCCGCTCGCTCAAGTTGCGGCCGGCAAGTCCCTGCCCCTGGGACTCGGCGTCAACCCGGCGTGGGCGGCGGCCATCGCCACGCTCCAAGCCTCGGCGATCAAGCCGTTGCTGGGCGACAAAACAGAACTCAACGAAGCCGACTGGGCCGCGATCACGGGCAAGCTTGGGGCGTTTAGCTGCTGGCAAGCGGCCAAGGCGGGTGCCGCAGTGGAAAAACTCGGGATCGACCGCGTGCGCGCGATCCTCGGTGGCGACGCAAAGGCGGCCCTTGCCGCCCTGCTGGCCGAGGATAAGGCCGAGGAAGCCAACGCCAATTCCATCGCCAGCGTCGACAAGCTCGTCCGTTACGTGCGGGACCTCTACCGCCTGACCACGAACTTCGTGAACTTCGAGGACTTCTACAACGGCGGCGAGCCGGCGATCTTCCAAGTTGGCACCCTGTTCCTCGATCAGCGCAGCTGCCAGCTGTGCGTCTCCGTCGAAGATGCCGGCCGCCACGCCTCAATGGCGCCGATGGCCGGAACCTACTTGGCCTACGTGGATTGCGTCCGCAAAGGCTCCGGCGAAAAGCGCAGCGTCATGGCCGCCTTCACCGACGGTGACAGCGACAACCTCATCGTGGGCCGCAACGGCATCTTCTACGATCGGCAAGGCCGCGACTGGGACGCCACCATCACCAAGATCGTGGACAACCCCATCAGCATCCGGCAGGCGTTCTGGTCGCCCTACAAGAAGCTGGTGCGCCTAATCGAGGAACAGATCGCGAAACGCGCCGCCGCGGCGGATGCCGAGGCCAACGCCAAGCTCGCCAAGACCGCCGAAGTGGCCGCCAATGCGGACAAGGCCAAGCCGGCCGAGCCCAAGAAAGTCGATGTCGGCGCCGTGGCCGCGATGGGCGTCGCCTTCGGCGCCATCGGCACGGCGTTCGCCACCATCGCCGGTTACATGTCCGGCTTGCTGAAGCTTCCGTTCTGGCAACTCTGTCTCGCCCTCGTCGGTTTGCTGCTGCTGGTCTCCGGCCCGTCGATGCTCATCGCTTGGCTGAAGCTCCGGAAACGCAACCTCGGTCCCATCCTCGACGCCAACGGCTGGGCCGTGAACGCCAAGGCCAAGGTCAATGTGCCGTTCGGGACCTCCCTGACCGGGGTCGCCAAGCTGCCGGCCGGGTCCATGCCCGCGGTCGCTGACAAGTTCGCGGAAGCTCCGTCGACTTGGCCCAAGCTCGTTGGGTTCCTCGTGGCGGTCAGCTTTGCCTACAGCCTCGCCAATCACTTCGACCTCGCTCCGGTCCTGAGCGAAGGCCGCGTCGTCATTCCCATGTTCGACGAAAAGGCCAAGACGGAACGCGAAGCCTTGAAAAAACTGGCCGAGGAAGAAGAAGCCAAGAAGAAGGCGGCCGACGCGGCTCCCGCCAAGTAACGACCTCTCCCTGATACGAAGCCCGGCTCCAACTCGGAGCCGGGCTTTTCTGCCGTCAGGGCAACGAAACGTGACTTGTTCCGGCGGTCGAGTCGGCCCACGATTTCCACGCAAGTTGGAAGGCCAGTCCGCTCCGGCCTGTGCCCCTCCAGTTCTCGTTCCAACCGTTTACTCCCCACCGACCATGACCCTTTCCCGACGCCTCTTCGCAGAATCCCTCGGCACCTTTTGGCTCACCCTCGGCGGCTGCGGCAGCGCCGTCCTGGCCGCGGCCTTCCCCAATGTTGGCATCGGCCTGCTGGGCGTCTCGTTCGCCTTCGGCCTTACCGTGCTGACGATGGCCTACACTCTCGGGCACATCTCGGGTTGCCATCTCAATCCCGCGGTCTCGCTGGGCCTCGTGGCGGGCGGCCGCTTCAAGGCGTCCGAACTGCTGCCTTACATTGTGGCGCAGGTGGTCGGCGCAGTGGCCGGCGCGGGCGTCCTTTACCTGATCGCCAGCGGCAAAGCCGGCTTCGAGCTGGCCGGCGGATTGGCCTCCAACGGCTACGCGGAACATTCGCCCGGCGGTTATTCGCTGACGGCGGGCTTCGTCACCGAAGTCGTCATGACCTTCATGTTCCTGATCATCATCCTCGGTTCCACGGATGAACGGGCGCCGAAAGGCTTCGCTCCGTTGGCCATTGGCCTGGGCCTGACGTTGATCCACCTCATCAGCATCCCCGTCACGAACACTTCCGTGAACCCCGCCCGCAGCACCGGTCCGGCACTGTTCGTCGGCGGCTGGGCGTTGTCGCAGCTCTGGTTGTTCTGGGTCGCGCCGATGCTCGGAGCGGTGCTGGCCGGCGGCGCGTATCGCTGGCTGAGCGGCCCGAAGAAGGATTAGTGCCCCGGTGAAGGCAGCGGACGAAAACCCATTCGCCCGTCCGGTGGAACCCGGTATTCTCCCTGCCGTGAGTTCCGCCACCAACGCCCCGGCCGGGTCGCCGACGTCCACCAACCGCCTGGCGCAGGAAAAGTCCCCGTATTTGCTCCAGCACCGGCACAATCCCGTAGATTGGTTCCCGTGGGGCGATGCCGCCTTCGCGAAGGCCCGCAAGGAGGACAAGCCGATCCTGCTCAGCATCGGCTACTCGACCTGCCATTGGTGTCATGTGATGGAGCGGGAATCCTTCGAGGACACGGCAACCGCGAAGGTGCTCAACGAACACTTCGTGAGCATCAAGGTGGACCGCGAGGAACGCCCCGACCTCGACAAGATTTACATGACGTTCGTGCAGATGACGACCGGCAGCGGCGGCTGGCCGATGAACGTCTTCCTCACGCCGGACCTGAAGCCGTTCTACGGCGGCACCTACTGGCCACCCGAACCGAAGCACGGCCGGCCCAGCTTCACCCAGGTGCTCGGGCGCGTCGCCGAACTTTGGAAGGAAAAGCGCGCCGACATCGCCGACTCGGCCAATGACATCGCGACCCGGCTCAAGGCCATGGCCGAGCACGATTCGCAGAACGCTTTTCCCGCCGGCGAACGCGAACTGCACGGCGCCGGTCAGTCGTTCCTGCACGAATACGATCCGCATCACGGCGGTTTCGGCGGCGCGCCCAAGTTCCCCCGTCCCAGCCAGCCGCTTTTGCTGCTGCGCTACGCCCGTCGTTTCGGCGACGCGGACGCCCTCAAGGCTGTGTTGCACACGTGCGACGCGATGGCCGCCGGCGGCATGCATGACCAACTCGGCGGCGGTTTTGCGCGCTACTCGGTGGACGAGCAATGGCTCGTGCCGCACTTCGAGAAGATGCTCTACGACCAGGCCCAGCTAGTGCAGCTCTACCTGGATGCGTATCTCGTCAGCGGCGAATCCCGCCATGCGGACGTGGCCCGCGACGTGATCCGTTACGTGCTGCGGGACATGACGCATCCCGCAGCCGGATTCTATTCGGCCGAGGACGCAGACAGCGAAGGCAAGGAAGGGAAATTCTACTGCTGGACCCACGACGAGCTGTCCAAGCTGCTCACGGTCGAGGAATTCAACGTCGCGACGCGCCACTTCGGCATCAGCAAGGCGGGGAACTTCGTGGACCACAGCGACCCACAGCCGTTGCCCAACCTCAACGTCCTCAGCCGGGCCGAACCGGTGACCCACGAGGCCGACCTGCTCCTGCTCGAATCAGCCCAGGCCAAGATGCGGGCCGAAAGGGCAAAGCGGGTTCGGCCCCACCTCGACGACAAGGTGCTGGCCTCGTGGAACGGCATGATGTTGGGCGCGATTGCCCGGGCCGCGGCGGTATTGAAGGAAGACGAGTTCAAGGAGGCCGCCGAACGAAACCTCGCCTTCCTCCGGGCGAAACTTTGGGACGCCCCGACCGGGACACTTTTCCACCGCTGGCGCGACGGCCAGCGCGACGACGTGCAGTTGCTGGATGCCTACGCCAATCTCCTAGCAGGAGTGGTGGACCTCTACGAAACCACCGTGGATCCGCGCCACTTGGCGTTCGCCGTCGAACTCGCCGAGGCCACGATGAAACGCTTCTACGACCCGGCGAACGGCGGCTTCTGGCAAACGACCGCCGACGCGCCCCACCTGCTCCTGCGCCATAAGGAGGACTACGACGGAGCCGAACCCAGCGGCAACAGCGTGGCGGCGCTCGCGTTGCTCAAGCTGGCCGCCATCTGCGATCGCAAGGACTGGCGCGAGGCGGCCGAGAAGACGATCCGGCTCTTCGCGCAACGGCTGCACCAGATGCCGCAGGCGGTGCCGCACCTCATGCTCGCCCTGGACTTCGCCCTCCAGGAACCCAAGCGGGTCGTGCTGGTGGGTGACTTTTCGTGCGGCAGCACCGCGTCCCTGCTTCGCGCCGTCCACGGGGTGTTCGAGCCGCACAAAGTCGTGCTGGGCAACGCCGGTCCGGTCGAGGCCTTCGCCCGCACCTTGCCGGTCAACGAGGAGTTTACCCAGGCCTTCTGCTGCACCGGCTCCGCCTGCGAGCCCCCGACCCGCGAACGTGCCAAAGTGGCTGAGTTCCTTGGTCGGCGGCCGAAACCCTGAACGCGCGGCCGTAGGACGCTGGGGCAGCCGCCGGTGCGAACCTACTCCGCTGGGCCAATTTCCCGGTAAGGTGCGGGCGGACTGCTGCCGATAACGCCTTGGCTTCGCCGCGGTTGTCCACGGCCCTACGGGCCATTCGCCACGACCGCCACGCCGGTGCCGGGCGCCAAATCCCGCGGGAAGCCGACGCTGTGCCCCCTGACCATTCTGCCGCCGCCCACCGTTCCGTGTGGGCCGTGATTCACTTCCGGCGAGTCCGGCGGGTGGCTCGGCGTCTGGTCCTATTCGGCGCGCTGTGGTCGATCTTGGCGGGACTGGGCGGCCTGTTGGCCCGCCTGTTGGTCGGAGCCACCGCGACGCCGCCCCTGCAAATCAGTGAGTGTCTCGGCCTGTTGGGCGCCGGCACCTCGCTCTTGCTCGGCCTGCCAGAAGCGTTTCGGCCGACGGACAAACCCGGCCGGGGCCGATCCCGTCGTTGGCGTCGCTGGGCCATCGGCAGCGCCTTCGTCCCGCTGGGCATCGGCCTGATTGGACTATTCGCCGGCGCAAACGGAGGAGCGCCCGGCTTGCCCCCCCTACCCCAGCTGGCATTGGCGTGCCTCTTCGTCATGTCGGCCACCGCGCTGTTCGGCTGGCGGACGCGGCGCCAATTGCGGGCCGTGCAACTGATCATGGCCGTCGTCGGTTTCGGCGCCTGGTTCTTCCTCCTCGCCGGCGCGTATGACGCGATTCCAGCCGGATCGGAACAAAGGTTCGCCTACAGCCTGGTGCCCGCCTCGGCCGTGTTCCTCGCCGCAGGAATGATTGCCCTCCGGCCGTTCGAGGGCGTGATGCGGCTGGCCGTCGCGGGCCATCTCGCCGGCCGGATGTTCCGCCGAATGGTGCCGATGGTCCTGGGTTTGCCGTTTCTCATAGCGGCCTTCCGCCTGGGCGTGGCCCACCGCCTGCCCCTGTCGGCCGGCCTCGTGATGTCGGTCGTGACCCTCCTGATCGTGCTCGGCCTAATCTGGATCTCGCTCGCGAACGCGATGGCGATCGACACCGTGGATCGCGAGCGGCGGCAACTGGCGCTACGGGCCGAACGCTTGTTTGCCGAAGCGGGTCAGGCGCTGGACCAGGCCCACACCTTCTTTGAAGGCTCGCCAGTCTGTATGCTGGTGCTCACGGGCGACGGGCGCATCGAAGCGTTGAACGGCCAGGCCGAACGGGTGTTTGGCTGGCCCCGCGAAACGCTGACCGGCCGCCCGCTAACGGTGTTGGCAGCTAGCGGGCAGGACATTCCCTGGAATCAGCTGCTGCAGGACGCGGGCCGGTCGACGGAGGCCGGCGCGGAAGGTCCGTTGGTGGAACTCGCCTGCCAGCGGCGCGACGGCGGCCAATTCTTCGCCGAGGGCGGCTACCGGGTGTCCTCGCGCGGGCGAACCCGGTTCATCGTGGTCCACTTGCGGGACATCTCATCCCGCAAGCGCTTCGAGCAGCAACTGGCCCTGCGGGAACATCGGCTGCTCGAAGCCCAGCGGCTGGGCCGGCTTGGGTATTGGGATTGGGACGCCGCCACGGACTCGGTCACGTGGTCGGAGGGACTCTGCCAGATCATGGAGCACCCGGTCGGCCAGCCAGCCCCCCAGCTCTTCGCGCAGTTGGACCGATTCAGCGCGGAAAGTCGGGCGTTCCTCGAACACGCCCTGCGCCGGGCCACGGCCGAGGGAGTGCCCTATCGCCTGGAGCTGACCTTGCTCCGCCGCGACGGCGTTCGCCGGGACGTGTTGGCGACCGGCGAGGCGCGCGCGGGTTGCGCCGGCGAAGTTATCGGCCTCTTCGGCGCCGTGCAGGACATCACCGAGAACAAGGCCACGCGCCGGGCGCTGGAAGCCGCCTCCGAACGCCTGCACTTGGCCACCCAAGCAGCCCGCATCGGCGTCTGGGATTGGGACGTCGCCAACGACCGACTGGAGTGGGACGACCGGACCCTCGAAATCTACGCCCGGACGCGGGTCAACTTCGGCGCCACCAGCCGGAACTGGCACGCAATGCTGCATCCCGAGGACGCGGACCGTTTCCAGGTCGAGTTGCACACGGCCTTGAGCATCCCGGGCGGACTCCACACGGAATTCCGGATCCGCCGTTCGGATGGCAATGTCCGGCACGTCCGGTGCGACGGCATCGTGCAGAAGGACATCGCAGGTCGCCCCACCCGGCTGCTTGGCACCCAGCTCGATGTGACGGACCAGCGGGAGGCCGAGGCTCGCATCCGGCGAAGTGAACAGGCGTTGCGCGAAAGCGAAGAACGCTTCCGGCTCGCCTTCGAGTCCGCCGGCATTGGCATGGCGCTGGTGTCGCCCGAAGGACGTTGGCTCAAGGCCAACCGCACGCTCTGCTCCACGCTGGGATATTCGCAGGAGGAACTGCTGGGCAAAACGGCCCGCGAGATCACCCACCCCGACGACATCGCGCAGGGCGACGCACTGCGCAACCGCGTGCTGGCGGGCGACCTCCGCACCTATCAACGATCGAAACGCTACTTCAGCCGAAATGGAAAGGTGGTCTGGGCGTTGGTCACGGTGGCATTGGTCCGCGACACCGATGATCGCCCGCTCTACTTCGTCTCGCTGATCGAGGACATCACGCAGCGACGCGAAACCGAGAGCCGGGTGAAGACCCTGAACGATCAACTGCGGGGCATCCTCCAGTTCTCGCCCTCATTGGTGACCCTGATCGACCGGGAAGGGCGCTACCTGCTAGTCAGCCGTTCGGTCGAGGCCGCGTTGGGCAAATCCGCCGGCGAAATCATCGGGAAAACCCTCGAAGATGTCCTGCCAACG